>NZ_CP050308.1:1897500-2228750 GCF_014189535.1 Rhizobium lusitanum
GCATGCATACCGGCGTCGACTGGGCAGCCCCCCGCGGCACGCCGATCATCTCGGCCGGCAACGGCATCGTCGAAAAGGCCGGCTGGGATTCCGGCGGCTTCGGCAATCAGACGTTGATCCGTCATGCCAATGGCTATGTCTCCTCCTACAACCATCAGAGCGCCATCGCCAAGGGCGTGGTTCCCGGCGCTAAGGTGGTGCAGGGCCAGGTCATCGGCTTCATCGGCTCCACGGGTCTGGCGACCGGGCCGCACCTGCATTACGAGCTAATCGTCAACGGCACCAAGGTCGATCCGCTGCGCATCCGTCTTCCCGGCGGCAAGACCTTGGGCGGCGATGCGCTCGCCAAATTCCAGGACGAACGCAAGCGTATCGACACGCTCCTGAGCGATGAAAAGTCGAAGCAGGTTGCAAGCAAGGACTAACCCTCGGGCGTTTGAGCGCCGGGATGGCAACCAGAGATTTCAGTCCTGGGTATGCCCCAGCTGGACCATCAGTTCGGCAATAAGGTCATCCACGGATTTATGGGCGGTATCGACGACGATCGGGCGGGTGCTCCAGTCGTCATAGGTCCGGTTGACGATCTCATCCCATGTCGGTTTTACCAACCCTTCGACATCCGTCACGCGCGTTTCAGCACGCCGGCGATGCTCGACCCTGTCCGAGCAGACAACTTCCACTTCGACCGCGCGCGTGCCGGCCCGCTTTGCGACCGACAGCCAGGCGTCGCGCGTGACATGGATGGAATTGACCGAATCCGCGACGACCGTCTGCCCCAGCTTGAGATTGTCCTCGGCGACACCATAGGCAATCATATAGCCGGCCGGGCCTTCATCCAATTTCAGAACATCGGAAGCTCGCAATGCCTGCTCGATCGTATCGACCCGGACATACACAGCCTCCAGCCGCTTCGCCAAGGCTTGCGCGATGGTGGTTTTACCGCTGCCCGGCAGGCCACCGAAGATAACCAGCATGATGTCCCCTCCCCGAGCGATTCTCCAACGCCATGCCAGCTTCGCCGAAGAGCCTTGCGGCGGCAAGGCGATTTCGACACAGGCCTCGGACGAAAAATGGCGGCCCGAGAGCCGCCATTTCATAGAGTCAAATCACGACGGCGTCGCTTACGCCGCTTCGTTGACCGGCTGGCGCGGGCGGAACAGCAACCTGTCGGAGCCGCTGGTGACGAGCACGCGCGACCCATCCGGCAATTGGCCGGAGAGGATCTGCTCGGCGAGCGGATCCTGAACGTACTTCTGGATCACCCGCTTCAGCGGCCTTGCGCCATAGACCGGATCGTAACCCTTGTTGGCGAGCCAATTGCGGGCATCCTCGTCGAGTTCGAGCGCGATCTTGCGCTCCGACAGCAGCTTCAGGAGCCGCTCGAGCTGGATATCGACGATCGCCCCCATCTCTTCGCGCTTCAAGCGATGGAACAGGATGATCTCATCGACGCGGTTCAGGAATTCCGGCCGGAAATGCGCACGCACCACATCCATCACCTGCTCGCGCACCTGGTCGCTGTCCTCGCCTTCTTTAAGCTGGGTCAGGTATTCGGCACCTAGGTTCGAGGTCATGATGATCATGGTATTGCGGAAATCGACCGTGCGGCCCTGTCCGTCGGTCAAGCGCCCGTCGTCCAGAACCTGGAGCAGAACGTTGAAGACATCGGGATGCGCCTTCTCGATCTCGTCGAACAGCACGACCTGATAGGGCCGGCGACGGACGGCCTCTGTCAGCGCACCGCCTTCTTCATAGCCGACATAGCCGGGAGGAGCGCCGATCAGCCGGGCAACGGAGTGTTTCTCCATATATTCCGACATGTCCATGCGCACCATGGCCGTATCATCGTCAAAGAGGAATCGGGCAAGCGCCTTGGTGAGCTCCGTCTTGCCGACGCCGGTCGGGCCGAGGAAGATGAACGAGCCGATCGGCCGGTTCGGATCCTGCAGGCCGGCGCGCGAGCGACGAACGGCGCGCGACACCGCCTGGACGGCATCGCCCTGGCCAACGACCCACTTCGCCAGCTCGTCTTCCATCCGAAGCAGCTTGTCGCGCTCGCCCTCCAGCATCTTGTCCACGGGAATCCCGGTCCAGCGAGAGACGATATGGGCGATGTTGTCAGCGGTGACCACTTCTTGCACCATGGAATCGCGACCGCCATCCTGCTCTTCGGCAGTCTGGAGATCCTTTTCCAGATTGGGGATCACGCCATAGGCAAGCTCGCCGGCGCGCTGGAATTCACCCTTGCGCTGCGCAATGGCCAATTCGTTGCGGGCTTCGTCGAGCTGCTTCTTCAGATCGGCGGCAAGACCCAGCTTCTGCTTCTCGGCCTGCCAGCGCGCGGTCAGCGCATCGGCCTCCTCTTCCAGCGAGGTGAGCTCGGTCTCCAGCCGCTTCAGCCGGTCGGCCGAGGCCTGGTCGGTTTCCTTCTTCAGCGCTTCGCGCTCGATCTTCAGCTGGATGATACGGCGATCGAGTTCGTCGAGCTCTTCCGGCTTCGAATCCACCTGCATGCGCAGGCGTGCCGCGGCCTCATCCATAAGGTCGATGGCCTTGTCCGGCAGGAAGCGGTCGGTAATGTAGCGGTTCGACAGGGTTGCGGCGGCCACCAGGGCGGCATCGGCGATGCGGACCTTGTGATGCTGCTCGTATTTTTCCTTCAGGCCGCGCAGGATCGAGATCGTGTCTTCGACCGTCGGTTCCTCGACCATGACAGGCTGGAAACGACGGGCAAGCGCCGGATCCTTCTCGACATGCTTGCGATATTCATCAAGCGTGGTCGCGCCAACACAATGCAGCTCGCCGCGCGCAAGCGCCGGCTTCAAAAGGTTGGAGGCATCCATGGCGCCATCGGCCTTACCGGCTCCAACCAGCGTGTGCATCTCGTCGATGAACAGGATGATCTCGCCGTTTTCCGACTGCACCTCATTGAGCACGGCCTTCAGCCGTTCCTCGAACTCGCCGCGGAACTTCGCACCGGCAATCAAGGCACCCAAATCGAGCGCCATCAGCTTCTTGTCCTTGAGGCTCTCCGGCACATCGCCATTGACGATGCGCAGCGCCAGACCTTCGACGATCGCAGTCTTGCCGACGCCGGGTTCGCCGATCAGCACGGGATTGTTCTTCGTGCGCCGGGACAGGACCTGGATGGTACGACGGATTTCGTCGTCACGACCGATCACCGGATCGAGCCGGCCCTCGCGGGCCTCGGCGGTGAGATCGCGGGCATATTTCTTCAGGGAATCGAAGCCCTGTTCCGCGTTGGCGGAATCGGCGGTGCGGCCCTTGCGGATATCGTTGATGACCTGGTTGAGCCCAGCTGGCGTAACGCCGGCCTTCTTCAGCGTGGCCGAGGTCGATGCCGAAGACTCGATGGCCAATGCCTGCAACAGGCGTTCGACCGTGACGAAGCTGTCGCCGGCCTTCTTGGCGGCGTCTTCGGCCGTGGTAAAGACCTTGGCGAGCGGCTGCGAGAGATAGACCTGGCCGTCGCCGCCGGACACTTTCGGCAGTTTGGCAAGTGCGGTGTCATTGGCAAGCCGCGCAGCTTTGGCGTCGCCGCCGGCGCGCTCGATCAACGAGGCGGCCATGCCCTGGTCGTCGTCCAGAAGCACCTTCAGCACATGCTCAGGCGTGAATTGCTGGTTTCCTTGCGACAAAGCATTGGTTTGCGCGGACTGTAAAAAGCCGCGCACGCGCTCGGAGTATTTTTCAATATTCATAGTAGACCTCCATGAATCGCCCTGCCCAGACTGGCACAGACCGATGATTGAGATTGAGCCCCCTGAAAAGGCAGACCCCGCCCGCCGCCGATTGAGATTTACGGCAAGGCAACAGGGGAGAATATGGGAGGGGATTTGAGGAGTTTAAAGGGTGCCGGAAACGAAAAAACCCCGGCCTAGACCGGGGTTTTTGCAGATATATGACCGGTCCCGCCTTTACGGCAACGACCTGCACATCCGAATAGTCCTCACTCCGTGCCGGCTTCCACCAGTGCGGGGGCCTCGCTCGGAGTAGCTTCGCCTTCGGCCTGACCTTCGGCATCGGCGCTGCGGCGCGGCTGGCGACGGGGACGATTGCCGGCGTTGCGACGGCGGGGCTGGCGTTCGCCGGAAGCGACGGGCGTTTCTTCCTCGATCGCAACTTCGGCCGGAATGCCTTCGATCACCGGCTGCGGGCCGGTGCCGTCGATAACCTCGGGCGCGGGCGCGGCAACGACAACTGGTGCAGGAGCAGGAGCACGGACACGCACCGGAGGCGGTGCCATCTGCGGCTGATCGTCCATATCGTTGTCGTTCGCATCCATGTCATCCATGTCGCGGTCAGAATTGTCACGATCGGAATTGTCACGATCGTTAGGATTCTGCTGTTCGTCGCGCTGGAAACGTTCCTGCATCTGCGCCTGGGCGCTGGCAATGATCCGATTGTAATGTTCAGCGTGCTGAAGATAGTTTTCCGCCATGACGCGGTCGCCGGAGCTGTGAGAATCGCGAGCAAGTGTCGCGTACTTCTCGGCGATATGCTGTGCGGTTCCGCGGATTTTCACATCGGGACCGGAGCTGTCGTAAGTCCGGGTCAGTGGGTTCGAGCCCTTGCGGTTAAAATTGTTATTGTTGTTGTTATTATTGTTGTTGTTTCCGCCGCCGCTGCCGTTGTTGTTACCACGCCCCCGACCGCGCTTATTTTGCTGTCCTGGCCTCATAGATCCTTCACCTGAATTTTCTTAGTTGGGATGAAATTATACACGGCACCTGCCGCCGTGGCCGGAATCTTCCAAGCCAGAGCCTGCGTGCCGCAAGCAAACCGCGCCTTAAGCGCCTGTCTGCCGCTCGACTACGTCAGATTAACTGATCACGCATTGGGTTATCTTCAACCTTTGACACTCTTATCAGAGAGCGGATCCCCGAGGCTATCCAAGACAGGCGAATCGTTTCGCCTATTCCCAGCAGCCCAACGCGTGAGGGGAACCTATATCGCTTCCTCGGGAAATCCAAGCCTTTTCTTTGCGATAACAACAAGGTCTCATGAGCCTGCTGCAAATTGTCGCGTTAGTGGTGATATTGAAACAAGAGCACCCGATCGTTGTGCCCATAGTCCCGGGCCGCTTCGATAAGGAAAAATCCTGCTCCTTCAAAAACCGAAGTCACCGTCTTGCGCTGATCATAACCGATCTCCACGCCGACAATACCATCTCGGTGCAGAAACCGCGCCGCATCCTCTGCAATTGCTCTGTAGGCATCCAGCCCGTCAAGGCCACCGTCGAGAGCTGCCGGAGGATCGAAATTCTTTACTTCAGGAGCGAGAGTGGAAATGACACTGGACTCAATATAGGGCGGATTTGAGACAATCACGTGAAATCGACCGTGGATGGCTTCAAACCAGCTTCCCTGCACCGTCTCAAACCGTGCCGCCAAGCCATTGCGCACCGCATTCGCCCGCGCCGTCTCCAAAGCTTCACCGGAAATATCGGAGCCGATGCCCATTGCCTGCGGACATTCATGCAGCAGTGCGAGACAGATGGCCCCCGTGCCCGTGCCCATGTCCAATAGGTCGATAGTCCCATATTCCGCTGCAAGACGTCGCGCGTGCGGCAGCACGGTATCGACCAGGATTTCCGTATCGGGGCGCGGCTCCAGTGTTGCAGCTGACAGCGTCATGGGCAGGCCATAGAACTCTCGCTCGCCTAGGATACGATGCACCGGTTCGTGATTGAGCCGGCGCGCGATCGCCGCGCACACTGCCTCCGCGCGATCCGGCGCCACGACCTCGGCACCGCGCGTGACCAGTTCAGTCGATGACAAATGAAGAAGACCGACGACGAGGATTCGGGCCTCCGTTGCGGGATCATCGAGATCGGCCTCGATGAAACGGGCGCGCACCTCCTGGAACAGTCCAGCGACGGTTGCTCCCGGCCCGCCGCTCATCGCTGTTCGCCGAGTTGGGCGAGTTGGCTCGCCTGATGGTCGGCGCGAAGCGCATCGACCACTTCATCGATCTCGCCTTCCATCATCCGGTCGAGCTTATAGAGCGTCAGGTTGATGCGATGGTCGGTGATGCGTCCCTGTGGAAAATTATAGGTGCGGATGCGTTCGGAGCGGTCGCCGGAACCAACCTGGCTCTTGCGGTCGGCAGACCGTTCATTATCGGCGCGCTGGCGCTCCATGTCGAAGAGGCGTGAACGCAGCACCTGCATTGCCTTGGCGCGGTTCTGGTGCTGCGACTTTTCCGAACTCGTCACCACGATCCCCGAGGGAAGATGGGTGATGCGCACCGCAGAGTCTGTCGTATTGACGTGCTGGCCGCCAGCGCCGGAAGAGCGCATGGTATCGATACGGATGTCCTCGGCACGAACTTCGATATCGATTTCCTCGGCTTCCGGCAGCACCGCGACGGTTGCCGCCGACGTGTGGATGCGCCCGCCCGCCTCGGTTGCCGGCACGCGCTGCACGCGATGCACGCCGGATTCGAATTTCAGCCGCGAGAACACGCCCTTGCCGGTGATCGTCGCGATGACTTCCTTGTAGCCGCCGGCTTCGCCGTCACTGGCCGAAAGGATTTCGACTTTCCAACCATTGTTCGCGGCGAAGCGCTCATACATGCGGAAGAGATCGCCGCCGAACAGGGCGGCTTCCGAGCCGCCGGTTCCGGCGCGGATTTCGAGGATCGCGCTCTTTTCGTCGGCCGCGTCCTTCGGCAGCAGCAAGATCTGGATATCCTGCTCCAGCGCCTCGATCCGCTCCTTGACCTCGGGCAGCTCCATATCGGCGAGATCGCGCATCTCGCGGTCGACCGACTTGTCGGCGAGCATGGCTTCCAGATCCGAAGCCTCGGCAATCGCCTTCTCATAGTCGCGGATCTTGGCGACGACCGGCTGCAATTCGGAATATTCGGAAGCAAGCTTCACATAGACATCCGCCGCCGGACCGGCGGACATACGCGCTTCGATCTCGCCGAAACGGCGTTCCAATTCGCGCATTTTTTCAATGGGAAGGTTTGCCACCCCACACTCCAATTCTTCTTATTTGTTCTGTCTACAACGGAATATTGTGGCTCTCGGCGAAGCCGGCAAGGATCTCTCGCATCGAGGCCGTCGGGCGCTTGTCGTCCAGCGCCTCCTCCATCACCTTCGACAACGCCTGGAGATCGAGACCCAGCAGCATCGCCTTGACCGGGCCGATGGAAGCGGGCGACATCGATACCGAGCGGAAGCCGAGGCCCAGCAGCGCCATCGCCGAAATCGTCTTGCCGGCAAGTTCGCCGCAGAGCGTCACCGGCGTCTTGTTGCGTTCGCCGGCACGCACGATGTCGCGCAGGATGCGCAGGAACGGACGCCCGAGCGGATCGAAACGGTCCGACACGCGTGCATTGCCACGATCGACCGCCATCGAGAACTGGAAGAGATCGTTGGAGCCGACCGAGACGAAATCGACCGCCGCCATCAGCTCGTCGAGCTGCCAGAGCAGCGCCGGCACTTCCAGCATGGCGCCGAATTGCAGCTTGCGCGGCAGGGCATGACCGAAGCGCGACAGGTGCTGCACTTCCTTCTGTAAAAGCTCGCGCACTGCCTCGATCTCGGAGACCTCCGTGACCATCGGCACCATCATCTTCAATTCGCCGTCGGCCGCCGCCTTCAGCATGGCGCGCAACTGTGTGCGGAGCAAGCCGGGCCGGTCGAGCGACAGGCGAATGGCGCGCCAGCCGAGCGCCGGGTTCTCTTCCTCATGGGCGCGGAAATAAGGCACGACCTTATCGCCGCCGATATCGAGCGTCCTGAAAGTGACGACACGCCCGCCCGCCTGCTTCAGCACGCTGCGATAGAAGGCTTCCTGCTCCTCCGCCTTCGGCATGGTCGAGGCGATCATGAATTGCAGCTCGGTACGGAACAGGCCGATGCCTTCCGCGCCCGATTCGGCAAGCTGCGGCAGATCGACCAGCAGACCTGCATTCATCATCAGCGAAATACGCTGCCCGTCCCTGGTGACCGGCTCGACCGAACGCAGGGCGCGGAACTGCTCCTGTCGGCGGGCACGGAAACGCACCTTTTCTTCATAGGAACGCAGGTGATCGGCCATCGGCCGCAGGTGCACATGACCACCATCGCCATCGATGATGACGGAATCGCCGTTTTCGGCGAGAGCCACGACGCCGGCCGCCTGGCCGACGACCGCAATGCCCATGGCACGCGCAACGATGACGACGTGACTGGTGACGGCGCCCTCTTCGAGCACCAGACCGCGAATATTGGCGCGCGGATAATCGAGCAGCTCAGCGGCACCCATGGCGCGCGCAAAAATCACGGCATCTGTCGGGAAGCCGTCGGCCGCCGTGCGCCCGGAATAGCCGGTAAGCTGCCGGAGCAGCCGGTTGGCCAGATCCTCGAAATCATGCATGCGCTCGCGCAGATAGGGATCGGTCAGGCGCATCATCCGCGCCTTGGTGTCGCTCTGCACCTTCTCGACCGCAGCTTCCGCGGTCAGGCCGTTGCGGATCGCCTCTTCGAGCTTGCGCACCCAGCCCTGGTCGTGGGCGAACATGCGGTAGGTTTCCAGAACCTCGCGGTGCTCACCCTCCATGGAAACGTCGCGCCGCGAGAGCATGTCGTCGATGGAGATGCGCAGCGAGCCGAGCGCCTCGGCCAGCCGGCCGATTTCCTTGTCGGTATCCTCGTTCAGCAGATTGGTAACAACGATGCGCGGCTCGTGCAGCACGACGTAGCCAAGGCCGATGCCTTCATTGTAGCTGTCGCCGTCGATGGTGACCGAACGGGTAAGATCGAGCTCGAGGCCCGGCTTGGTGATCTTCTTCAGCTCGCCGGTGGCGATCATCTCGGCCAGCACCATCGCGGTCGTCTCGAGCGCTTCCAGCTCTTCTTCGCGATAGTTGCGGCTTGCCTTGTTCTGCACGACAAGAACGCCGAGAGAACGGCCGGTGCGCAGGATCGGCACGCCGAGGAAGGAGTGGTAGACCTCTTCGCCGGTTTCCGGGAGATAGCGGAAGGCGGGATGCGATTGCGCGTCGGAGAGATTGAGCGGCTGGGCGGAAGCCGCGATGGTGCCGACCAGGCCCTGGCCCATCTTCAATTGCGAAAGATGGACGGCTTCCTTGTTCAGACCCTCGGTGGCGTAGAGTTCGAGCACCCCGTCGGCGCGCAGCACGTAGACCGAGCAGACCTCGGCGACCATGTTGCTGGCGATCTGGCGGACGATCCGGTCAAGACGCTCCTGCGGCTCCAGCGGCTCCGCCATCAATTCGCGCAGCCGCTTGAGCAGAACGCGTGGACCGCCGGATAGGTCTCTCATTGCGTCTCTAGCTCCCGAAATCAAGATATTGCCGTCAGTCTTGCCCACGTCAGGGCCGGCCGAAACTCACCTCCGTCACGGTCCGTTGTCAGCAGTCCTTTATCAACTCTTATCCAGACCGTAGCAGGAATGCAAAGTCCTGACTGCGAGTTCTGCATAAGGACCGTCGATGAGAATGGAAATCTTGATTTCCGACGTCGTAATAGCCTTGATGTTGATGCCTTTTTCGGCAAGTGCCTGGAAAGCGGTCGCAGCGACGCCAGCGTGCGAACGCATGCCGATACCGATGACCGAGACCTTGACGAGACCTGATTCGTTTTGAACGACGTCGTAGCCGATCTTGTCCTTGTTATCGCCGAGAACACGCAGCGCCTTTTCGACATCGCCCGAAGGAACCGTGAAGGTCATGTCGGTCTTGGAACCGTCCTCGGAAATGTTCTGGACGATCATGTCGACGTTGATGTGGCTTTCGGCCAAAGGCCCGAAGATCGCGGCGGAGACGCCCGGCCGGTCGGCAAGACGGCGCAGCGAGATCTGGGCTTCATCCTTGGCATAGGCAATACCGGTGACTACTTCCTGTTCCACGATTTCTTCCTCGTCACAAATCAGCGTTCCGGGCGGGTTCAACAGATCGCCCATGCCCGGAGCATCGGGATCTTCAAATGAGGAGCGCACGAAGGTGCGGACCTTAAAGACCATGGCCAGCTCGACCGACCGCACCTGCAGCACCTTGGCGCCGAGCGAGGCCATTTCAAGCATTTCTTCGAAGGCGATCTTCTTCAGACGCCGCGCCTTCGGCTCTATGCGCGGATCGGTCGTGTAGACGCCGTCAACATCGGTATAGATATCGCAACGATCGGCCTTCACCGCAGCGGCGATCGCCACGGCAGAGGTATCGGATCCGCCACGGCCAAGCGTCGAGAGACGATTGTCCGGACCAAGACCCTGGAAGCCGGCGACGACAGCCACCTGGCCTTCTCCCATGCGTCGGATGATTTCCGTGCCTTCAATCTCGAGAATGCGCGCAGCACCATGGGCGTTGTCGGTCCGGATCGGGATCTGCCACCCCTGCCAGGAGCGGGCATTGATGCCCATCGCCTGCAACGCAATCGCCAGGAGCCCGGAGGTCACCTGTTCGCCGGAAGCGACGATGGCGTCATATTCGCGCGCATCATAGATCGAATGATCGGCGCCCGCGACCTTCGGCATGTTCTGCACCCAGCCGACCAGCTCATTGGTCTTGCCAGACATGGCGGAAACGACGACCGCGACCTCATGGCCCGCGTCGACTTCACGTTTCACATGGCGTGCGACATTCTTGATACGGTCCAGATCCGCGACGGACGTTCCGCCGAATTTCATCACGATGCGTGCCATGTGCCTCTACCAGTACCAGCGCCGGGCGGCCGAAACGCGATGAGCCCGGCATGCTAAATAGCCTTCCGCTGCATGAGCCGGAAAAGCCTAATCTCAATGGGGGCGTCTCTTAGCGAGTTTGGCAGGCCGGTGCAATAGCATGGCGCGGTGTAATAGTTCTCTTTAATACTCCACTTTGATACTCGACCAGAGCCTCTCGAGGATCGCGCCTTCCTTGGGGAGGTTTTCCCTGTTGGCGAAGGTTGCCACAAGAACGCCGCCGTCCGGGCGACCCGTCGCAACGATTTCATAATCCATGACGTCGTTGGCGTTCGCAGTCTCCGCCTTGACGCCCTTCAGCACGTTACCGGCGGCCAGGGTCCGCTGAGTAGCTTCCTTCGTCATCTTGGCGCCGCCGTCGATGCTTTCCTGCACCATCTGCTGCAGGACGAAATCGGTGATGCTGGAGGGATTGAAGCCTTTATATTCTTGGACGATGATACCGGTGCCGATCGGCGTCAACAGGGCATATTGCGTGATGCCATCGCCAAGATCGCTTTTCGCGACCGTGAACTGGCCATCATGGTCGAAGGAAAACTTGGGGCCGGCAAAAGTGACCGTGTCGCTGCGCTGGAGGTCTACCGAAAGCTTGCGCCCGTCCTTGGTGGTGACATCAAGCGTATCGCCCGGATTGATACCCACCTCCACGCCATCGATCGTCAGGCGAAACCCCTTGCCGTCGCCTGCAAATGCAGTCCCGGTCGCAAGACAGGAGGCGACGATTGTCGCCGCGTAAAAGAATGATCGCATGAAGCCCCCTCTCCGAATACCAGTGCGACACAATAGCCTTGGATCCAAAAGGCCATTTGACAATAGGGAGAGTTGATCGGCCACGAAACTCCTTGCTGTCAAGCTTTCGCGGATGCCCTTCCCAAACATCGAACACAATCCTGCCTGCCGGTCGAACCGCCTCGGCCCTTGACATCGGCTTGCGATCGTCCGACTTCACATCTACGAAGTGCCACCCAGACCAAGGAGCGGAACCATGAGCGAAACGGCGAAAAGCACGATCGACCAGAGCGAAGTGGATCGCTTTTCCGCCATGGCGGCGGAATGGTGGAGCCCGACCGGCAAGTTCAAGCCGCTGCACAAGTTCAACCCGGTGCGGCTTGCCTATATCCGCGACCATGCCTGCGAGAATTTCGGCCGAGATCCGAAGAGCGCCCGGCCGCTGGAAGGTCTGCGCGTGCTCGATATCGGCTGCGGCGGCGGATTGCTGTCGGAGCCGGTGGCGCGCATGGGCGCCTCGGTCGTCGGCGCCGACCCCTCCGAAAAGAACATCGGCATCGCCTCGACTCATGCGAAAGCCTCCGGCGTTCCCGTCGATTATCGCGCCGTGACCGCCGAGCAGCTGGCCGAGGCCGGCGAGACCTTCGATATCGTGCTCAACATGGAAGTGGTCGAGCATGTCGCCGATGTCGAGTTCTTCATCACGACCTGCGCCAAGATGGTCCGTCCCGGCGGCCTGATGTACGTCGCCACCATCAACCGCACCATGAAGGCGGCGGCACTCGCTATCTTTGCCGCCGAAAACGTCCTGCGCTGGCTGCCGCGCGGCACGCATCAATATGAAAAGCTCGTCCGCCCGGAAGAAATCGAAAAGCCGCTCGCAGCCGACGGCCTCGACATCATCGCCCGCACCGGCGTCTTCTATTCGCCGCTGCAGGACCGGTGGAACCTGTCGAAGGACATGGATGTGAACTACATGCTACTGGCGAAGCGGGCCGGCTGAAAACCGCCCTGCTGCCGGATCAGGCTTTCAGCGTCAGGACATGCGCCAATAGATCGCTTTGGCCTGCGGCATTCGATGCCGCGATCTCTTTCACGCGCATGCGATTGATCATCGTCGGATTACCGTCGGCAAGATAGGACTGCTTGAAGGTGAAAGCCGAAGCACTCGGCCCTTCATCGTGAAGCCGTTCCAGCCGCTGGACACCATCTTTCCATTCAGGGATGACGTCAGCGTCAATCCACCACAGGACCAGTGCCGGCCAGCTTTGCTTCACGTTCCAGTGCCGCGCATGTTTCAGGGCATCGGCATGGACGCCGCTATAGGAAAAAGCCATCAGGGATTCGATATCGGTCCAGAGCGAAAGCGAGGATGGTGCCGTCGCAAAGCCACTTCCATCAATAAAGCGTGGGAAGACCTGCTTGCCCCAGCATGCCGGGCCTGGCATTCCGTCATAGCCGGAGCGTCCGATGAAACCATGGGCACGAGCGGCGGCCTCGAAATTAGCCTCTTCCCGCAGACGAAACCCTTCGACCGCAGGGCTCTCGTAGGCCGCAACATGCAGCCCAAAATTATACATTGCGAGATGTTTGCCGCCATGCGGCATCAGTTGATATCATCCGGCAGAACCGGAATGGCGGCGATCTCGATGCCTTCCTCGACCAGCGCCTGTGCTTCGTCCGGTGTCGCCTTGCCGATGATCCCGCGGGCGTCAGCCTCGCCATAATGGATCTTGCGGGCCTCTTCCGGGAATTTCGCGCCGACATCCTCGGCATTCGCCTTGATGGTGTCGACCGCCTCCTTGAGCTTGATCATCGCCTCCTTGCGGGCAGCGTCCATGGCAAGCGTCTGCAATTCGTCCTTCTTGCGCGCGGTGGAAACCGACGGCGCCATCAGGAGTTTGGAGATCGCACCCGAATTGCAGACGGGGCAGGTCAGGAAACCGCTTGCGACCTGACGGTCGAAATCGGCGCTTTCCGAAAACCAGCCCTCGAACTCATGGGCGTTGTCACAGCTGAGCGAATAACGGATCAAGCAGCGACGCCTCCAGCCGCCGGCGTCGCGATCTTCTCCAGCGAGAATTCACGCGCATTCTTGAGATTGGGGATCTTGTCATGGGCGGATTTGACCGCCGCGACATCGATCTCGGCGACGAGGACCGCCTCGCCGGTGCCGCCTGCCGACGCCAGTACCTTGCCCCAGGGGTCGATGATCATCGAATGACCGAAAGTCTCGCGGCCATCCTCGTGAACGCCGGCCTGGGCGGCGGCGATGACGAACATGCCGTTTTCGATCGCCCGCGCCCGGAGCAGAATTTCCCAATGCGCCTCGCCGGTCTGCCGGGTAAAGGCGGCCGGCACCGTCATCACCTCGGCACCGGCAACGGCCTGGGCACGGAAGAGCTGCGGAAAGCGCACGTCATAGCAGATGGAGAACCCAAGCTCAGCGAAAGGCAGCGACACGATGCGCGCCTCCGAGCCGGGCCGATAGACCGCGCTCTCGCGCCAGCTCTCACCATTATCGAGATCGACGTCGAACATGTGGATCTTGTCGTAGCGGCTGATGAGCTTGCCATCCGGCCCGAAGAGAAAGCCGCGATTGGCAATCTTGCCATCGTCGAGCGGGATCGCCGTCGAGCCGACATGCACATGGATACCGAGTTCCTTGGCGAGGTCCGACGCCGTCTTGACGATGATGTCATTGGCCTCGTCGCGCAGTATCGCGCGCAGGCCCGGCCGGTCCTTCTGCACCGCGCCGGTCATTTCCGGCGTCTGCACATAAACGGCACCCTGCGCGGCGGCCTCGCGGACCAGCCGCGCCATGTCGGCGGCGTTCTTCACCGGATCGACACCGGAACACATCTGAATGGCAGCGGCTTTAAAGGTCATCATTGTCTCCGAGTGTGGTCCAGCTCAGGCGGCGAGCAGCGGATCGAGCTTGCCGGCCCGATCGAGCGCATGAATATCATCGCATCCGCCGACATGCTCGCCATTGATGAAGATCTGCGGGAAGGTCGAGTGGCCCTTGGCCTTCTCGATCATCTCCTGGCGCAACTCGGGCGAATAGGTGGCGTTGTGTTCGACATAGCCGACGCCCTTGGACTCGAGCAGGGATTTTGCCCGGGCGCAATAGCCGCAGAACTCACGCGTATAGATGACAACGGATGCCATGATCCACTCCGGGAAAATTACAGGTTACCTGTCATATAAGCTCGCCTACAGCCCTTGCAAAGGTCAAAACCGTCACATCCGAGGCGCCAGCTTTTTTCAGCACCCGTGTTGCAGCGGCCACCGTCGCACCGGTCGTATAGACATCGTCGATCAGCACGACGCGACGGTCGAGAATATCGACCGTACGGGCCTCCGGAATGGCGAAGGCACCACGTACATTATCCAGCCGCGCCTTCGCGCCGAGACCGACCTGCTGGCTCGTCCGTTTCGTGCGCAATAGCGTTGCCGCCAGCAGCGGTTTGCCGGAGAGCCGGGCAAGATGCCGGGCCAGTTCCGCTGCCTGATTGTATTTGCGCGAGAACAGCCGCGCCCGATGCAGTGGCACGGGAATGATCGCATCACAGGCGGCCACCATGCCGTCGCTGGCGCGCAGCATCCAGCCCGCCATCATCGGCGCCAGATCGGTGCGGTCGCGATATTTAAGTCCGAGCACGAGATCGCGGACGACGCCGTCGTGAATGGCAGCGGAGCGCAGCCGGTCGAAGACGGGCGGATCGGCGATCGCTTCAGCGCTTAGGATCCCCGAGCCGAGATCGTGGGTAAACGGGCTGCCCAGCACTTCGCAATAGGGTCGCTCGATGAAGCGGACGCCGGACCAGCAGGTCGGGCAAAGGCTGCGATGCGCGCCCGTCGAGGCGCCGCAGCCGGGACAGGCGGGCGGATAGACGAGATCGGCAAGCATCTGCCACGGCTTCACCAAGCCGGCCCGCAATCTCGACAGCGTGATTTCGTCCCCGATGATGCCCATACGCCCCACAATGCCTATATGATTGAGACTAGCTTTTTCCCGCAGGCTTTGCGAAGGGAAAACATGCGTGGCCGCAAGGCCGCGCCGATGAGATCAGATTGCAGGAAACCGCCATGGACATCGTGTTCGACCAATCGCTGCTCGCCGCCCGC
The DNA here is from genome assembly GCF_014189535.1 of Rhizobium lusitanum. Taxonomy (NCBI): domain Bacteria; kingdom Pseudomonadati; phylum Pseudomonadota; class Alphaproteobacteria; order Hyphomicrobiales; family Rhizobiaceae; genus Martinezella; species Martinezella lusitana. Next base: position 1,913,076 of record NZ_CP050308.1, read on the forward strand.
AGGCACCGGGCGCTGAAACAGGGAGACACGAAAGCCGCTTTCCTCCTGGACATCGCCGCGCGCGAATTGGCAGAGCGGCTCTCCGTCATCGAGCGGCATTTCGACGAGGCGATCGAGCTGCATGGCGCGACCGGTATTGCGGCGCGCGAGGCGCTTGCGACCGGCAAGATCGGCCATATCAGGCGCATCGAAGGCGAGGCCGGCTTTGCCGCTCCCGGCGAGGAGCTGATCAAGGCGCCGCTGGAGGAATTGCCGCTGGCAGCCGAATCCGTCAATCTCGTGCTGTCGCCGCTCAGCCTGCATGTCACCAACGACACGCCCGGCGTCTTCATCCAGGTGCGCCGCGCGCTGAAGGCTGATGGCCTGTTTCTGGCCGCAATCCCTGGCCTGGGCACGCTGCAGGAACTACGCGACGTGCTGCTTGCTACCGAGATCGAGCTTACCGGCGGCGCCAGCCCGCGTGTCATCCCCTTTGCGGAAGTTCGCGATGTTGGCGGACTGCTGCAACGCGCCGGCTTCACCCTGCCGGTGATCGATGCCGAGAGCTATACGGTGCGCTACGACAATCTCTTTGCGCTGATGCGCGACCTGCGCGCCATGGGCATGACCAACCCGCTCGCCGACCGTAGCCGCAAGCCGCTGACGCGCGCCTTCTTCCTGCGCGCGGCCGAGCTCTACGCAGAACGCTATTCCGATCCCGACGGAAGAATAAGAGCGACCTTCACGATCATCTACGCCTCTGGCTGGACGCCGCATGAAAGCCAGCAGAAGCCGTTACAGCCGGGCTCGGCCAAGGCTCGGCTCGCCGATGCCCTGAAGGTCGAGGAACACAAGCTCAAGCAATAGATGGATCGGCGGAGCTGGATCTGGCCGCCCGGACACGCGACGTCAGTTCGTCGGCGTTGCCGGACCGCTAAGCGTGGTGGAGACGGTGTTGAATATGTTTGTCAGGCTGCCGGCAAAAGCGCCGTAGCCGCTGATGATCGCCACTGACATAAGGGCGGCGATCAAGCCATATTCGATGACCGTAGCACCGGTCTTGTCATTAAAAAAACGCCGAACGGAACGCATACGCTTCAAGCTCCTAGCTTTTGAAAACGAGCGAATCCGGCGCGTTCATGCACCCGATAGGCTTAACCTCTATAGCAATCAGCAGCCGCCATCGGCACCATAGCCTTGGACGATGCAGACTGAACCGGGTTCCTGTTGCAGGACGCTGCGGCGGATAGTGTAACGCTTGCCGTCTTCCGTTCGCTGAATGGAGCCGGTCGTCATGGTGTCGAGCTCAGGCGCGCTGGCAAGCACGTTCGACTTGGATTTGTCGGACAGCATTGGCGTCAGGATAAGCGAAAGCGCGACCGCCGCCGTTCCAAACAGCAAAGCGATATTCAACGCGCCCGTCTTGCGCGACGTGGAATAGGACTGTTCTTTTTCCTGAACAGCTTTCCAGAAATCGTCGTCCATGATGTCAAGCCTTCTTTAACGCAAACAACAACTGCTTGATCGCGACCATTGAATGCCAGAAGGTCATAAACGATCCCTTAATATCCACAGGTGAATTAATGAGATGTAAAATTTCACGATAACACCGATTCTGGCTAAAAGACTGATATTAATACCTAATTTTTGTTAACCATGCTTGTCGTGTGTCATTGCGAGGCGCGTTAAAGGTGCGCGCGGCAGGTCCAAAAGAGAGCCGGCGCAGCATCAGACGTCAACTCTCCTCAGAAGCAACACGCATAAGAGTAAACAAAATCAAAATACACCGATAAATTGACGTTGATTTTTGCTCGTCATGATGCAACGTATAACGAGAATATTGTTATCATAAGTTGTAGAGGAGCTAACATATGGTGGGGTTATTTAAAGTTGTCGGCGGCCTCGTTATAGCCCTTGCGATCGTGATGGCCGTCTGGATGCTCGCTATTGGAGGCATCGGTGGCTTTGCCGCAGGGCTGGTCGCGGCCCTATTATACGCATTTTGCGGTGCTGTGATTTTTGCCTTTGGAGTGATGCTCGAACATCTGAAGGCAATCCACCGGAATTCAATCAGACAGTCGGAAATGCTGACGGAGTTGCTCCGGGGAGGCCCAAATGCACATCTGTCTGGCAGAGATCCGGCAGCAAACAATCTCGATCAGCTCTCGAAATCAAACTTCCGCTTCAAGGAAATCTGAACCTACAGCAGATCCTGCAAGAACGGGATCAGCGGCTCGTCGGCCGGCGGCATCGGATAGTCGCGCAGGGCCAGCGGCCGCACCCATTTGATCGCCTGGCCTTCGCGGCCATACGGAATGCCCTCGTAGCGCCGGCATATGTAAAGCGGCATCAGCAGGTGGAAGGTCTCGTAGGTGTGGCTGGCGAAGGTCAGCGGCGCGAGGCAGGCAATCTTCGTCTGGATGCCGAGCTCTTCCTCAAGCTCGCGCACCAGCGTCTCCTCCGGCGTTTCGCCGGGCTCGACCTTGCCGCCGGGAAACTCCCAGAGGCCGGCCAGCGATTTTCCTTCCGGCCGTTGCGCCAGAAGAATACGGCCATCGGTGTCGATCAGCGCGCAGGCGGCGACGAGAATGATCTTGCGGCCTGCGTCGCTCATGCCTCCCCCGGGGAACGCCAGTAGCAATAACGATAGGCCTCGCGGAAACCGAAGCGGGCATAAAGCGCCAGCGCCGGGTCGTTTGAAGCACCGACCTGAAGCCAGGCGGTCCGGGCGCTGCGCATGCGCGCCCAACGGAGCGCCGATGTCAGGATCTCGACACCCAATCCCTTGCGCCGATGTTCGGCCGAAACCGAAACCGACATGATGCCGGCGAGATCATTGTCCTGCACACAAAGCGTCGTCGCCACCGGCCCGGCGTCGTCATTCTCGATGACAAAAAGGCCCGACGGCGGCTTGATGCCGCTCACCACTTCCGCCAGAGCGGGCTTGAGCGCGGGATCGGCGCGATCGACCAGCAGGCTGGCGTCGACATAGCGGCCGACATCGTGGCTCGGCAGATGGTCCAGCGCATCCGGCAATTCGAGATCGACGAGATCTGCGATCATGACGATGGTCTCTTCGAACCGCGTCCAGCCCTCGCGCTGCAACAGCTCGATCAGCATCGGCGAGGCCAGTGGCGTTTCGCGCACCACCATCAGCCGGCCATAGGCTTCGAACTTGCGCTGCGCCTTCGTCAGACGGATCTCCAGATCGCGATGGTCGGAGGGATCGAGCGGCACGACGCAATTCAGCCGCTTCGACGGATGGCCCGCCGTCAGCCGCACCTGCCAGCTACCGTCATACTGCACGGACGAAGCCGGCCAGGCCCGGAAACCAACAGCTTCCAGCCTGCGCACCAAAGGCAGTTTGTTCATCGAGGACAGCGCGTGCATCAGTTCAATATCAGCTCCGGTAGTCGCCATTGATGGCAACATATTCCTTGGTGAGGTCGCAGGTCCAGACCGTTGCACGGCCATTGCCGAGCCCGAGGTCGACTTTCACGGGAATATCCTGCCGCTTCATCACGTTGGAAGCGGCTTCCTCGGAATAGGTAGCGTCGCGCTCGCCATCGACGGCAACGCGGATATCGCCGAACCAGATGGCGAGCTTGTCGCGGTCGGCCACTTCGCCGGCCTTGCCGACAGCCATGACGATACGACCCCAATTGGCGTCCTCGCCGGCGGCGGCCGTCTTGACCAGTGGCGAATTGGCGATCGAGAGCGCGATGCGCTTGGCGCTAGCATCACTCTCGGCGCCAGTGACCGTGATCTCCAGCATCTTGGTGGCACCTTCGCCATCACGGACGACCTGGATGGCAAGGTCCTTGAGGAGCTCGTTCAGAGCCGCGCGGAAGCCAGCAAGCTTCGGATCGTCGGCGCGCTCGATACGCGCCTGACCATCGGCGGCGGCAGCACCCGTGGCAAACAGCATCAACGTGTCGGACGTCGACGTGTCGCTGTCGATCGTCATCGAATTGAAGCTCGGGCCGACGCCGTCGGAGAGCAGCGCCTGCAAAGCGGAAGCGGAAATGTCTGCGTCGGTGACGACGAAGGACAGCATCGTCGCCATGTCGGGCGCGATCATGCCGGCGCCCTTGGCGATGCCGTTGATGGTGACCTTGACGCTATCGATCTCGGCGCTGCGGGTGGCGACCTTCGGATAGGTATCCGTGGTCATGATCGCCTTGGCAGCCTCGAACCAGAAGTCGCCGGTAGCGTCCTTCGCCATGGTGTCGAGTACGCCGGCGAACTTGGTCGCATCGAGCGGCTCACCGATGACACCGGTCGAGGCGAGGTAAACTTCGTTCTCACCGCAACCGACGGCGGCAGCAGCCGACTTGGCGGTGAGCTCGGTCGCCTGGCGACCCTTGAGGCCGGTAAAGGCATTGGCATTGCCGGAATTGACGACGACGGCGCGAGCGCTGCCATGGGCCAGGTTCGAACGGCAGAAATCGACCGGGGCCGACGGGCACTTCGAACGGGTGAAAACACCCGCGACGGCGGCCGGCTTGTCGAAGACCATGAGCAGGACGTCAGTCCGGTTCTTGTACTTGATACCGGCGGACGCCGTGATCATGCGCACGCCGCGCAAAGCCGGCATGGCAGTAAAGGATTTGGGAGCAAGCGGAGAGACGGAACCGGACATGAGGCCACCTGATAATGAAGGGCCCGGAAAAACCGGGCCCAGATAGTTGTGACTGCGACGACTTACTGCTGCGGCTGAGCGTCAGGAGCAATGGCGTCGTCCGCCGGTGCTGCATCCTGCTGCTTCTGCGCATCTTCATAGGCCTTGCTCAGTGCCGGGTCGCTGATCGCGACCTTGGTGTCCTGCTTGGCCTTGTTCAGAAGCTCAAGATACTTGTCGCGCATGACGAGCTGACGAACCTGATCCTTAACCTGGTCGAACGGCGGTGGCGGAGCAACGCGCTTGTCTTCGACCTTGATGACGTGCCAGCCGAAATCGCTCTTGACCGGGGTCTTGGTGTAGGTGCCGACCGGCAGCGCGAAGGCTGCATCTTCGAATTCCTTGACCATGCGGCCATGGGCGAAATAGCCGAGATCGCCGCCGTCAGCCTTGTTCGGGTCGGTGGACTTTTCCTTGGCGAGCGTGGCGAAATCCTTGCCGGCGTCGAGTTCCTTGATGATCGCCTTGGCTTCGTCCTCGGTCTTCACCAGGATGTGGCGAGCATGAACTTCTTCCTGCTTCGGCAGGGCTGCGACTTCCTTGTCGTAGCGCGCCTTGACTTCATCGTCGGTGATGGCGTCGGCGACATGGGCCTTGAAATAGGCATTGTGCAGCTCGCGGTCACGCAGATAGGCCATATGCGACTGGAAAGCCGGCGTCTGATCGAGCTTTTCGGCAGCAGCGTCCTTGGCGAGCAGCTTCACGTCGATCGAAGCCGAAAGTGCTGCGACCTTCTTCTGATCGTCCGGCAACTGACCGAGCTGTGGGTCGAGGTTGGCGATCGCGAGATCGAGTTCGGACTGATGGATTTCGACATCGCCGACCTTGGCGACGACCGGATCCTTCGCATCATCGGCAAAAACCGGCGCATGCAACGTAACGAATGTTGCGAAAGCAACCGCAGCAAGTTTATTATAGTTCAGCATAAAATAACCTTTCGGTGGTCTCGACCGGCTCGAAGCTGTGAATCCGGCAGGAAAAAAGCCTTCAGCAGGAGAATGTGGCCTTTCTGTATCGGCCAATTCCCGTTGACATCAATCGACCCCCCTCTTATCTGTCACGCAACCTCGCGTCCAGAACAGTTTCCGGGCGTTTTGTGCTGAACTCCCGTTTTTTTCGGAGATGGATGAAGCAGAAAACGACAGGATGAAATCTCAGAAAGGACCATTCAGATGGTCAGCCTAGGTGGAATTGCCCGCAAGTTGTTTGGCTCGTCCAACGACCGCCGGGTCAAGTCGTACCAGCCGAATGTCGTTGCGATCAACGCGCTCGAAGAGCAGATGCGTGCCTTGTCTGACGAAGCCCTCGCCGCCAAGACGGTTGAGTTTCGCCAGCAGCTTGCCGACGGCAAGACGCTCGACGATATTCTCGTTCCAGCCTTCGCCGTGGCGCGCGAAGCCTCGCGGCGTGTCCTTGGCATGCGACCTTTTGACGTACAGCTCATCGGCGGCATGATCCTGCATTCCAACGCCATCGCCGAGATGAAGACAGGCGAAGGCAAGACGCTGGTCGGAACGCTGCCGGTCTACCTGAACGCGCTGGCCGGCAAGGGTGTGCATGTCGTTACCGTCAACGACTATCTGGCGCAGCGCGACAGCGCCACCATGGGCCGCCTCTACGAATTTCTCGGCATGCGCACCGGCGTCATCGTCCACGGCCTGTCGGATGACGAACGCCGTGAGGCCTATGCCTGCGACGTCACCTACGCCACCAACAACGAACTCGGCTTCGACTATCTGCGCGACAACATGAAATACGATCGCGGCCAGATGGTGCAGCGCGGTCACAATTTCGCGATCGTCGACGAAGTGGACTCGATCCTTGTCGACGAAGCGCGCACGCCGCTGATCATTTCCGGCCCGCTCGACGACCGCTCCGATCTCTACACGACCATCGACGCCTTCATTCCGGGCCTGACCAAGGACGACTACGAGATCGACGAAAAGCAGCGCTCGGCCAACTTCTCCGAAGACGGCACCGAGAAGCTGGAGAACATGCTGCGCGAGGCAGGCCTCTTGAAGGGTGAATCGCTCTACGACGTCGAAAACGTCGCTATCGTCCACCACATCAACAACGCGCTCAAGGCCCACAAGCTCTTCCAGCGCGACAAGGACTACATCGTCCGCAACGACGAAGTCGTCATCATCGACGAATTCACCGGCCGCATGATGCCGGGCCGCCGCTATTCGGATGGCCAGCATCAGGCACTGGAAGCCAAGGAACGGGTTCAGATCCAGCCGGAAAACCAGACGCTGGCGCAGATCACCTTCCAGAACTACTTCCGCATGTATGGCAAGCTCGCCGGCATGACCGGCACGGCCTCGACGGAAGCGGAAGAATTCGGCAACATCTACGGCCTCGAAGTGGTCGAAGTGCCGACCAACCTGCCGATCCAGCGTATCGACGAGGACGACGAGGTCTATCGTACGCATGAAGAGAAGTTCAAGGCGATCATTGCCGAAATTCTCGATGCGCATAAGCGCGACCAGCCAGTGCTCGTCGGCACCACCTCGATCGAAAAGTCGGAACTTCTCGCCGAGCTGATGCGCAAGCAGGGTTTCACCAACTTCCAGGTCCTGAACGCCCGCTACCATGAGCAGGAAGCCTATATCGTCGCCCAGGCCGGTGTTCCCGGCGCCGTGACGATCGCCACCAACATGGCCGGCCGCGGCACCGACATCCAGCTCGGCGGCAACCTCGAAATGCGCGTCGAACGCGACCTGGGCGAGATCGAGCCGGGTCCGGAGCGCGACGCGGCGACCGCCAGGATCGCCGAGGAAATCCAGGTGCTCAAGCAGCGCTCGATCGCCGCCGGCGGTCTCTACGTCATCGCCAGTGAACGCCATGAAAGCCGCCGCATCGACAACCAGCTGCGCGGCCGTTCCGGCCGTCAGGGCGACCCCGGCCGCTCGAAATTCTATCTGTCCCTCCAGGACGACCTGATGCGCATTTTCGGCTCCGACCGCATGGACAGCATGCTGCAGAAGCTCGGCCTCAAGGAAGGCGAAGCCATCGTCCATCCCTGGATCAACAAGGCCCTGGAACGCGCCCAGAAGAAGGTCGAAGCCCGCAACTTCGATATCCGCAAGAACGTTCTGAAGTATGACGACGTGCTGAACGATCAGCGCAAGGTCATCTTCGAGCAGCGCGTCGAGCTGATGGACGCCACCGATCTCACCGAGACTGTCGGCGACATGCGTCACGACGTCATCGAGGATCTGGTTTCAAAGCACATTCCGGAACGTGCCTATGCCGAGCAGTGGGATGCCGACGGCCTGAAGACCGCCGTCGCCAACTTCTTCGACCTGGACCTGCCGATTCACGATTGGGTCAAGGAAGAGGGCATTGCCGAGGACGACATCCGCGCACGCATGACGGAAGTCGTCGAAAAGGCCGCGGCCGAAAAGGCCGAACGCTTTGGCCCCGAGATCATGACCTATGTCGAGCGCTCCATCGTGCTGCAGACGCTGGACAATCTCTGGCGCGAGCACATCGTCAACCTTGATCACCTGCGCTCCGTCATCGGCTTCCGTGGCTATGCCCAGCGCGACCCGCTGCAGGAATACAAGGCCGAAGCCTTCGAACTCTTCCAGGCCCTGTTGAACAACCTTCGCCAGGCCGTCACCGCGCAGCTGTCGCGCGTCGAGCTGGTGCAGCAGCCGGCCGAGCCGCAGCCCCCACCGATGCACGGTAGTCATATCGACGCCACCACCGGCCAGGACGAGTTCGCGCCGCTCGGCATGATCAACGAAACCGTCATCGCCCCGGAAAACCGCGACCCGCAGAACCCGGCAACCTGGGGCCGCATCGGCCGCAACGAGGCCTGCCCCTGCGGCTCCGGCAAGAAATACAAGCATTGCCACGGAGCGTTCGAGAGCAACGAAGTGGTTTGAGGCTTCAAAATCTCTCAGCAACAATCAAAATGCCGCCTTCAGGGCGGCATTTTTTATGCGCGATGCAGATTGGCATTCCTCGCCCGAAACTCCCGAGCGACATGCAGCGGGATCGCTATTCAGCGGATGCGCCAAAGCGTTTCAGCAGGAAATCGATCATGCTGCGCAGTTTCGCGGTCGGCCGACGGTCCACGGCATATAGCAGGTACATCGGCGAGGCGACGGGCGTCCATTCGGGCAGAACCTGAACAAGGCGGCCTCTGGCGAGATCATCAGCAAGCATGACTTCCGGCTGAAGAACGATACCCGCTCCGTTCAAGGCCGCCACGCGCAGCGCATCACCATTGTCAGCGGACAATCGCCCGCTCACGTCCGACCGCCACTCGCCATCCGGGCCGAACAAGTACCACTGGTCCCGGCGGCGCCAATAGGAGAGGCCGAGACAGTCATGCGTGGAGAGATCCCTGGGGTGTCCCGGCGTGCCCCGCCGCTCCAGATAGGTCGCGGACGCGGCCATTATTCTTCGATATGGCTGTAGAGGACGCGCCACCAGATCAGCCTCGGCAACCGCGCCTATCCTGATTGCAAGTTCACACCCTTCTCGTGACAGGTCCGGGGTCCCATTGTCCAGCATGAGATCGACGCTCACGGCAGGATACATGGCGAGATAGTCGGACAGCGTCGGCATCAGGCGATGACTTCCGAAAGTAACGGGAGAGACGATGCGCAGGAGACCACGGGGCTCGGCCTGCAATTCGCTTGCGCTCGCATCAGCCAGTTGCACGTCGGCCAACACTTGCTTGCAGCGCTCGTAATACAAACGACCGATTTCGGTTAGCTGCTGCCGCCGGGTGGTCCGGTGCAGCAGGCGAGCTCCCAAGCTTGCCTCTATTGCCCGGATTTGCTTGCCCGCCATGGTGGGCGACACGCCAGCAGCGTCGGCCGCGGCGCTAAAGCTGCCATGTTCGACCACCCGCACGAACATCGCCATGCCGGATAATTTATCCATATTATAAACCCAGTGGTTCTAAATGAATGAACATAGAACACGTTTATCGGAGGCAAGCTAGCGGTCATAGTTCCCTTGCCTCAGCCGTCTCAGTTCGAGAAGGCAGTGAAACAGGAGCTCTCCAATGCCGACAATTCACCTCGAAATGCATCCAGGCCGTACGCTCCAACAAAAACGTGATTTCGTCCGCAAGGTCACTCAGATTACCGCCGAAACGCTTGCCTGCCCGACGGATAGTGTGGATGTGCTGATCAGCGAGATTTCTCGCGAACACTGGGCCAAGGGTGGCCAGCTCGTATCGGATAAGGATGCGCCCCAGAAAATCGCGAGATGACGCGATGATTGTCCGTAGCACCAGCTACAAAGGCATTATCACCGATGCTTGAAAGAAACGAGGCCGTTTGAGGCTTTGCGCCGTTCCATCGATCCATGAAATGCCGCCTCCGGGCGGCATTTTTGCTGGCGCGGCTGTCCTTGATGTATTTCATTTACCAAGGAGAACCGATTCTTAACCCTCCTCTGCCAAAACTATCGAGAGGTTGAGCCCATATTTAAAGTATTGCGTAACGATCATGACGGTCTTTCAAACAGCTGAGAGAATGCTGCCGTCCGGGCTGCGGATCGTGCTGTCTCCTTATTTGCGCAAACTTGCCCCTGTTTTCATCGGCACTGACGAAAAATCCATCTCTCAACGCATGGCGCTCATCGCCTTTGCCATCCGCATTGCCGGCGCCGCCCTCGCCTTTATCTCGCAGATCGCACTTGCCCGCATGATGGGCCGCTTCGAATACGGTATCTTCGTCTTTGTCTGGGTATTGATGATCCTGTTCGGCAACCTCGCCTGCCTCGGCTTTCCGACCGCGATCATCCGCTTCCTGCCGCAATACGACGCCAGCGGCAATCATGACGCCATTCGCGGCCTGAACCGCACCGCACGCCTCTTCGTGCTCTCGGTTGCCGGAGGCTTGGCGCTGGTCGGCATGGCCGCCCTCCATGCCTTCAGCGGCATGGTGGAGAGCTATTACGTGATGCCGATCTTCCTCGGCCTCATCGCCGTGCCGATGATCGCGCTCGGAGATGTGCTTGATGGTACGGCGCGTGCTAATCACTGGCCAGTCATGGCGCTGAGCCCCACCTTCCTGATCCGCCCGACGCTGATCCTGCTCTTCATGCTCACCGCGATCCTTTTCGGCGCGGCGCATGATGCGGTCACCGCCATGGCAGCCGCGCTCGCAGCCGCGTTCCTCACGGTGCTTTGCCAATATCTCGCCGTCACCTTCCGCCTGCGCCGTCACTATCCGAACGGCCCGAAGGCCATCGAGTTCAACGCCTGGCTCGCCGTCGCCTTCCCGGTCTTCCTGGTCGAGGGCGTCGGCTATCTGCTGACCAATTCCGATGTCGTGGTGGTCGGCATCTTCCTTGATCCCAGCGAAGTCGCCGTCTATTTCGCCGCCGCCAAGATCATGGCTCTCGTGCATTTCGTCTATTTTGCCGTCAAGGCCGCTATCGGCCCGCGCTTTGCCGCCATCATCGCCGAGAACGACCGGACCAAGCTTGCAGCCTACGCGACCGAGGCCACCCGCTGGACCTTCTTTCCAGCGCTGGCCGTCGGTCTTGTTGTGCTGGCCGCCGGGCAATTTCTGCTCTCGCTCTTCGGCGCCGCCTTTACCGAGGGCCAGGTGGTTATCGCTATTCTGCTTGCCGGTGTTCTCGTCAGGGCATTGGTCGGACCGGCGGAGATATTATTGATGATGGCGGACCGGCAGATGCTCTGCGTCTATCTCTATGCTGCCGCGCTCGTCGCCAATGTCGGTCTCAATCTCCTGCTTATTCCGCATTTCGGGATCGAAGGTGCAGCCATCGCTACGGCGAGCGCCATGGCGCTCGAGGCTATTCTGCTGCATATTGCCGTGCGCCGCGCGCTCGGCATCGTACTTTTTGCGCTCGTCCGCAGACCGACGACACCAGCAACCAGCGGGGCACTTTGACCATGGCGCGCGCTCCCTTCACCGAAAGCACCAACAGCCAAGTGAATGCGCTCACGCATACACTCGCGGCGCTGCATTTCGAGCCGCCCAAGGCCGAGGCCCGCGTCGAAGTCGGCCGAGCCGGCCGCGAACTCTGCCTTTATCCCGGCAAGCTCGGCTATGAGCTGCAGGACGAGCTGGATTTCCTTTCCAACCGCGCGATGGAGCCGAATGTCTTCTTCTCCGGCCGCTTCCTGGCGCCGGCCATGCCGCGCCTCGAGGATCGGCACATTCGCCTCGCGCTGATGCGCGACCAGAGCGGCGCCCGCAGCCGCATGCGCCTGCTGATGCCCTTCACTGTCGATAAGCCGGGTTTTGCCATCGGCCCGTCGATCATTCGCGTCTGGTCGAATTCCTTCGGGCCGCTCGGCACGCCGCTGGTGGATGCCGAGGAGGCCGGCGAAACTCTCGACAATCTTTTCGAGGCGCTGATCCAGCGCGAGCTGCAACTGCCGACGATGCTGGTACTCCCAGATATCAGATTGAACGGCCGTTTCGCGCAGATGGCAAAGGCCGTCGCCATCGGCCGCAACCTGCCGCTGACCGTCGCCAATCTCTATCAAAGACCGATGCTCCACAGCAGCGACGATGCGCTCGCCTATCTCAAGCGGACGATCTCGAACGCGCACCTGCGCGAAATGCGCCGGCAATGGCGCCTGCTGGAAAGCCATGGCGAGGTCGTCTACGCCGTCGCCCGCCAGCCGCGCGACATTCACCGGCGCATGGAGGAATTCCTAGCGCTGGAGGCAAGCGGCTGGAAGGGCAAGAAGCGCAGCGCGCTGGTCACCGACCGCCACCATGCGGCCTTTGCCCGCGAAGCCGTTTCCAACCTCGCCGCCGTCGACGCCGTGCGTATTCACACCATCGACCTCAACGGCCGGGCAATCGCCTCGATGATCGTGCTGATGATGGGTGGCGAAGCCTATACTTGGAAGACCGCTTATAATGAGGAATACGCCCGCTTCTCGCCGGGCAAGCTGTTGCTGGGCGAGCTGACGGAATGGCATCTCGACGACGCCAACATCGTCCGCTCCGATTCCTGCGCAGCACCCGACCATCCCGTCATGAGCCGCTTCTGGCAGGAGCGAGAGGACATGGGCACGCTGATCATCGGCCTGACCCAGAACGGCGACCGCGACGTGCGGCAAGTGGCGGCGCAACTGCATATGTATCGCAGCACCCGCAACATGGCGAAGCTGCTGCGCCAGAAGATATTGTCGCTGACGAGGCGCTAGTCTTTCGTATCAACGGTCTCGGCGGCGGCGCGGTCACGCAGCAACCGGCGGATCACCTTGCCCGAGGTCGTCAGCGGCAATTCGTCGACGAATTCGATCTCGCGCGGATATTCATGCATGGAGAGCCGCGTCTTCACCCAGTCGCGGATTTCGGCGGCCAGCGCTTCGCTCGGCGCATGGCCCGGCACCAGCACCACATAGGCCTTGACGATCTCGGTACGCACGGCATCCGGCTTGCCGACGGCCGCCGCCAGCTGCACGGCCGGATGACCGCCGAGACAATCCTCGATCTCGCTCGGGCCGATGCGGTAGCCCGAGGAGGTGATGACGTCATCGTCGCGGCCGATGAAAGAGATATAGCCCTCCGCATCCTGCCGGCCGAGATCGCCGGTCAGCATCCAGCCGCCGGCAAATTTCGCCGCCGTCGCCTTCTCGTCCTGCCAGTAACCGAGAAACATCACCGGATCTGGCCGCTTTATGGCGATCTGCCCGCTCTCGCCCACCGGCATCTCCCGCCCCTCGGCATCGACGATCGCAACGCGATGGCCGGGCACCGGCTTGCCGGTCGCCCCGCCACGGCTGACGCCGAAAGCGGCGCTGGAGGACAGCACGAAATTGCACTCGGTCTGGCCGAAGAATTCGTTGACGGTGACGCCGAGCGCGGACCGCGCCCATTCATAGGTCTCGCGTCCGAGCGCCTCTCCAGCAGAACCAATAGTGCGCAGCTTCAGGTCATAAAGCGCTTGGGGATTGTCGATCGATTTCAACAGCCGCAGCGCCGTCGGCGGGATGAAGGCATTGCGCACGCCCATCTCGGCCATGATGCGAAATGCCGTATGCGGGTCGAATTTCTGCGCCGGCGAGGAGACCACGGGCACACCAAGCATCAGGCTTGGCAGCAGCGCGTTCAGAAGACCGCCCGCCCAGGCCCAGTCCGACGGCGTCCAGAGCTTGTCGCCGGCTTGCGGAAAACCCTCGTGAGCAAACTGCATGCCGGGAATATGCCCCGGCAGAACACGGTGGCCATGCAGCGCGCCCTTCGGTGGCCCCGTCGTGCCGGAAGTGAAGATCATCAAGGCCGGATCGTCCGGCCCGGTATCGGCGACGTCAAAGAGCGGCGGATGCGACGCGACGAGATCGGCAAAACCGGCTACACCCTCCTCACCACTATCGATGCTGATCACATGGGCCAATTCCGGCAGGCGGTCGCGGATCGGCCGTAGCCGTTCGAGACCGAACCGATTGGTGACGATGACCGAGGCGCCCGAGACCTTAAGCCGATATTCCAGCGCTTCCGCGCCAAACAGCAGCGCCAGCGGCAAGGCGATGGCGCCCATCTTGTAGATCGCCACATGCGCGACAACCGTTTCAAAACTTTGCGGCAAGAGCAGCGCCACGCGATCGCCGCGCAAGACACCGAGCGCCGTCAAGGCGTTGGCGAAGGCGGCGGAGCGGTCGCGCAGCTTGCCATAGGTCAGGCTGTGACGATGGCTATCCGGGCTGAAATGTTCGAGACAGATCCGGTCCGGCTCCCGCTCGGCCCAATCATCGCAGACCGCACGCCCGATGTTGAATTTCGCCGGAATCTCCCAGCGAAAATCACGATAAAGGGCCTCATAGGTGTCGTGCGGGGGCAGTTTCATGCGGAATTCCGGAAAAATGTTGCAGCGCAGCTAACACTTCCCGAGCGGGCTATTCAAGAAAACAATTGGGATAGCCCAATCCCACCGAACCCCGCCACCAAGTCTAGCGCACAAGCGACCAGCTGGTTCTCGCCCCCTCGCGGTAAAACAATAGCCAGAACTTGCCATAGATATTTGCCTCCGGCACGAAGCCGACATCGAAGCGGCTATCGTTGGAATTATCGCGATTATCGCCCATGACGAAATAATGCCCCTCGGGCACGCTGTATTCACCGGTATTGTCCCCTCGCGAATTCGGCGAGAGATCGAGCGTCTGATAACGGGCGCCATTGTCCAGCACCTCGCCGAAGACGGGAAGTTCGCCCGGTTCCATGCTGTAAGTCGATGTGATCGTGCCCTCGGCATCGCGCGGCACGGCCTGCCCGTTGATGAAGACGATCCCGCCCTTCATCTGGATGTGATCGCCGGGCAATCCGATGACGCGCTTCACGTAGTCGACCTCCGGCGCCGGAGGATAGGCAAAAATGACGACGTCCCCCCCGCTCAGGCTTCGCGCCGAACATTTTCAGCGGAATCCAGTCAGCCCGGTACGGGAAGGAGTAGCGCCCATAACCGTAATTGAATTTCGTCACGAAGGCATAGTCGCCCGGCGTCAGCGTCGGCATCATCGAACCGGAAGGGATGGTAAAAGGCTGGGCGACGAACGAGCGGATGAGGAGCGCGACGACGATCGGCAGCAACCAGAAAAACAGGAAAATATTGTACCAGCGAGAGAACCAGCGATATTGCCAATCGGCCGCTCCTCTTCGCGCCAGCAAGTAGCCGTGGATGCAGCCAAGCAGATGAAAGCACACCACCGCAATCGCCACAGCCGCCATCAGAGTCAGTTGCGGCAGCGCGAAGACTGCAAAAAACACCGCCAGATTGGAAAGCAGGAGATAGGCGACGGCCATGCGTCCCTTGCCGAGATAGGCCATGACGATGGCAGGCCCCAGGATCAGCCCGATAATGATCGCGGCAAGCGGGCGGCGGTCTCGGAAGAATCGAATGAAACCCATGGAAGTTCTCCGGCTGCTCGAACCGCCATCGTTACACAACCAATGCCTGCGTTTGAATGCCCTAACATGGCAATCCCCACAAACTGCGCCATGTTTGTTTCGTGCTGCTTCAGAGCCTATCGCGAATTATTGAGCTGACCGGTGGAGCTTTGCTCGGCTAGTCTGATTATGATGGTACATCACTCTGCCCCATTGCGGCAGCGGAGCGCTTGCCTATCGAATATCCGGAACAGGATGGAGACGATCGATGGAATACGTAAAGTTTGGCAAAACCGGTCTTGAAGTGTCCCGCATCTGCTTGGGCTGCATGACCTATGGCGAACCCGGAAAAGGCACACATGCCTGGTCGCTGAAAGAGGAAGACAGCCGGCCGCTGCTCAAGCAGGCGATCGAGGCTGGTATCAATTTCCTCGATACGGCAAACACCTATTCCAACGGCTCCTCGGAGGAGATCGTCGGCCGCGCCATCAAGGATTTCTCCCGCCGCGAAGACATTGTGCTGGCAACGAAGGTGTTCAACCGCATGCGTCCCGGCCCGAACGGCGCCGGCCTGTCGCGCAAGGCGATCTTCGACGAGATCGATAACAGCCTGCGCCGCCTCGGCACCGATTATGTCGACCTCTATCAGATCCACCGTTGGGACTATACGACGCCGATCGAGGAAACACTGGAAGCGCTGCACGACGTCGTCAAGGCCGGAAAGGCCCGCTATATCGGCGCCTCCTCGATGTATGCCTGGCAGTTCGCCAAGGCGATCTATACCTCGCGTCTTAACGGCTGGACCGAATTCGTCAGCATGCAGGATCACCTGAACCTGCTCTATCGCGAGGAAGAGCGCGAGATGCTGCCTTTCTGCGAAGACCAAAAGATCGCCGTCATCCCATGGAGCCCGCTGGCCCGCGGCCGCCTCACCCGCGACTGGGACGAGGCAACGGCGCGCACGGAAACCGACGAATTCGGCAAGACGCTCTACACCCAGGCATTGGAAGCCGACCGCAATGTCGTCGAAGCCGTTGGCACCATCGCCAAGGCCCGCGGCATTGCCCGCGCCCAGGTCGCCACCGCCTGGATCCTGCAGAAAAGCGCCGTCACCGCCCCAATCGTCGGCGCCTCCAAGCCCGGCCACATCGCCGACGCCGTCGCCTCGCTGGCCGTCAAATTGACGCCGGAAGAGATCGAGGCACTGGAATCACCTTACGTCCCGCATGGGGTTGCTGGGTTTAAGTGAGGATTTTGAATGCTGGTCAGGCACGGCTGCCGTTGCGGCAACGACGTGCCTGACCCCTCACCCCAACCCTCTTCTCGTCAATGCGGAGAGAGGGGGGTATTGCATTCAGTCAGTATGTCATGAGTGAATGGGAGATAAGAGCAAACGCTGAGCGGTCCCCTCGCCCCGGCTGCGGGGTGAGGGCTAGGGTGAGGGGCAATACCAAGCTCTGAAGCCAATTGAGCCCGCGGCAAATCGCGCAAACGTTATTTCACGCCCCGGTCACAGTTGAGTCATAACAGGTCAAGGTTCCCTACCCCGAGGATCCACCCATGACCACCATGCCCTTCGAAGCGCGGCGTTTTCAATCCACCGCAGCTTATTATCTGCGCTATCGCATCCCCTATCCCGATACCCTGATCGCTCGCGTGGCTGAGCGCAGCGGCCTGAAGGCCGGCGACCATGTGCTTGATCTCGGCTGCGGCCCCGGCCAGCTCGGCATTGCCTTTGCGCGGCTTCAGGGCGCCACAGTCACTGCCATGGACCCCGAACCGGAAATGCTCGCCGCCGCCGAAGTCGGTGCGAAGGAAGCCGGCGTCGGGATTACCGTCCGTCAGGGATCTTCCTATGATCTCGGGCCAGACATCGGCAAGCTGCATCTCTGCATCATGGGCCGCTCCTTCCACTGGATGGATCGCGCGGCGACGCTGGCAGCGCTCGACAAACTGATCGAGCCTGATGGCGCGGTCGTGCTGTTTCATGACAAGACGATCCTGGCGAGCCCGGATTGGCGCGGCATCGTCGAAAAGCTGGCGGAGACTTTTTCGCCGGAGCGCCACGAGGAGCGCCTGTTGCGCAAGGGCAAGGCTTGGGCGCCGCATGAGGCGATGCTGCTCGCCTCGCCCTTCCGCAACCTCGAGCGCATCGGCATCGTCAGGGAATATGTGCGAGATATCGAGGATATCGTCGGCCGCGTCTTTTCGATGTCCTCCACCTCGCCGCAAGCGCTTGGCGACAAACTCGCGGATTTCGAGGCCGCACTCCGGACGGAATTGCTGGAAGTCGCCCCCGATGGCAAGATCACGGAGATCGTCGAGGCCAACGGGCTGCTGGCCTTCCGCGATTAAAGCAATTCCAGGAAAAGTGCGAAGCGGTTTTCCGTCCGGAATTGCGTAAAAGCAAAGAGATAGAACGGTTCCGCGATTCCATGAAACGCGGAACCGTTCTAGGCCGACATCATTCCTTGGTGCTCCCCGGCGTGGGCGTCAGCTCCTGCCGGGTGGCGGCAAGAAATTCCTGTGATAGTTCGGGGTTGTCCATTGCCCGGGCCAGGATGACGGCGCCGACCATGGCCGAGAGGCTGACAAGCGCCTTACGGCGTCGCTCCTCCGGCGTTTCGCCGGGTGTGATCTCCTCAAGGATCGCCGCCATGCCCATCAGGCCACCGGTAAAGGTCGACTGCATTTTCGGGCCGTGACGGCTAACCTCCTGCGTCAGCGCCGCGAAGACGCAACCGGTCGCATGCTCGACGACATTGCGATGTGAAAGATAATGCGCAAGCAGCGCATCCAGCGGCTCGCCCGGCGCACCGTCGACCACTTCCTTCCAGCGCTCCAGCGAGCGAGACACCACCGCCTTGCTGGCCTCGCAGGCCAGTTCGTCCTTGGATTCGAAATGACCGTAGAAGCCGCCATGCGTCAGCCCGGCCGCCTTCATGATGTCAGCGACGCCAATGCCGTCAAATCCCTTTTCACGAAAAAGCTCACCCGCCACCGCGAGGATCTTCTCGCGGTTCTCGGCGAATTTTTCCCGGCTCACTCTCATCAAAAAACTCCATCAGAGCTTCAATAAATCTTGATTGACAATTTATATGACGACCATCATGAATATGCAACAAATATGATCGCGATCATCTAAATGCCTTTGCACAATCGTTCAAGCCAGGAGAGCAGCAGCGCGCGATAAGCGAATATAATACCGCCATCCGTCCGCAGTTAAGTCCGCCAATCTTTCCCGATATTGAACGCCGAAACACGAAACCCCACTGGAACGCATCCCATGGTCTCCACAGCCCTCGCTTCGACGCTGGCCCGCCGCAACATCCATTACGGATGGGTTGTCGTCGGCGCCACTTTCCTCACCATGCTCGTCACCGCCGGCGCCATGGGCGCGCCCGGCGTGCTCATCAAGCCACTGGAAGATGAGTTCGGCTGGAGCACGTCGTCCATTTCCTCGGCACTCGCCGTCCGCCTCGTGCTGTTCGGCCTGATGGGGCCTTTCGCCGCCGCCTTCATGAATTATTTCGGCGTCCGTAAGGTCATCGTCTTTGCGCTTGCCACCATCAGCGTCGGCTTCATCGGCTCGCTATTCATGACGCAAGTCTGGCAGCTGCTGCTCTGCTGGGGCATCATCGTCGGCTTCGGTACCGGCCTTACCGCCATGGTGCTCGCCGCCACGGTCTCGACGCGCTGGTTCACCAAGCATCGCGGCCTTGTCATCGGCATGCTCTCGGCAAGCTCCGCTACCGGCCAGCTCGTCTTCCTGCCGCTGATGGCCGAACTGACGACGCGCTACGGCTGGCGCACCACCGTAATCTTCGTCTGCGGCATGATCGTCGTCGCCGCCCTGGTCGTGCTGCTCTTGATGCGCGACCGGCCGTCGGACATGAACCTGCCGCTCGTCGGCGAGATCCACGTCACGCCGCCACCCGCCACCAAGAGCCTGAAGGCGGCGCTCGCCTCGCCGATCGTCATCCTGAAGGAAGCGTCGAAGAGCTCGACCTTCTGGATCCTCGCGGCCACCTTCTTCATCTGCGGGCTCTCCACAAACGGCCTGATCCAGACGCATTTCGTCACGCTCTGCGGTGATTTCGGCATCGTGCCGGTGGCCGCCGCCAGCGTGCTTGCCGTCATGGGCATCTTCGATTTCTTCGGCACCATCGGCTCCGGCTGGCTCTCCGACCGCTTCGACAATCGCTGGCTGCTCTTCTGGTATTACGGTCTGCGCGGCCTGTCGCTGGTCTACCTGCCCTTCAGCGACTTCACCTTCTACGGCCTGTCGATCTTCGCCGTCTTCTATGGCCTCGACTGGATCGCCACCGTGCCGCCGACCGTCAAGATCGCCGCCGACCGTTTCGGCCGCGAAAAGGCCGGCCTGGTCTTCGGCTGGGTCTTTGCCGCCCACCAGATGGGCGCCGCCACCGCCGCCTATGGCGCCGGCCTGACCCGCACCGAACTCAACACCTACCTGCCCGCCTTCTTCGTCGCCGGTGCCTTCTGCGTACTCGCCGCGATCCTGGCCCTGACCATCAGCAAGCCCGGTTCAACGGATAGAGCGCCGGCAATGGCGCACTGAGACGGCGGTTCACCCCCACCAACACAACAGCCCATGGCGCCCTCCGCGCCATGGGCCATATCTCAAGTACCGAAAACACCTGCATTCCTTCGTCAGCCGTCTTGCGCGCTCGGGCGATCACATGCTAGACACCCGCCTCGTCAGGATCCGTTGCCCCATTGGCGGAATTGGTAGACGCGCTCGACTCAAAATCGAGTTTCGAAAGAAGTGCTGGTTCGACTCCGGCATGGGGCACCACCATCCAGAATTCTCATCGAATTCGTCTGTGTTTTCCCGTCTTTGCTTTCAGCATGACATCGTCTGAGACCGTATTGATAGGCGATTGAATTCCACCCCTCAGACTCTCATGTACCGCGCCCGGAATTCGCGAGGTGTGCAGCCTTCGCGTTCATGAAACAGCCGCGAAAAATAGAAGGGGTCTTCTATTCCGACTGTGACCGCAATGATCTCGATCTTTTCAGCCGTCGTCGCCAGAAGCTCCTTGGCGTGATCCATGCGCACCCGAAGCTGAAATTTCTTCGGCGGCAATCCGGTCTCTTCGATAAATTTCCTGCGTAGCGTGGCAGTCGACATCCCATGCTCGGCAGCGAACGCAGCTAGGTCGAGAGGCTGCATTGTCCTTTTCCGCAACACTTCGACGATCTCCGCCATATCGGTCGTATGGCCGCGTAAAGGCGCGGCGCGGCTTGCCTGTCTTGCCGCCAAGACAACAATCTGGTGCAGAATCGATGCGGCGGACGCCCTTCCAAGATTCGTATCATCTAAAAGGTCGGTGTGAAGATTGCTGAACAGTCGCTGCACCCGGTCCAGGTTCCGAAGCACCACGACCGGATCTCGCTCGCTAAAGAGCCGTAACCGCACGAAATCGCGCGTGAAAGAGCCTTCGAAAAGCGCCCACCGCTCGCTCCAACCGGCGGCATCCGGGCCATATGAGTGCTGACGGTTTGGAAATAGCCAGAAAAGGGCTGGGCCTGTGACGCTCCGCCGGCCGCCGGCATCGGTCTCGATAAAACCCTGGCCCCGTTCCACCAGAACAACCGCATAGCTCGGCAGCTTCCGACACTTGACCGCGTGATTGACATGCTGCCTCCCGCTGCCAATGACGGCAAGACCGCCGGCGGTTGCGAGGGGCGACCGATAGATTGCTTCCGTTGGATTCATGGTGAGCGAAAAGTCCAGCGTGACTTTCCTCCATGTAGGTAATGACCGTTATTTGCTAGCATCTGGACACAAATAACCCAAACACCGGACGCGCGAAATGTCAATTTCCAGGCAGATTACCCAACCAAGCGAGGCAAGCCTCCCCCTCGCCGCAAACGGAAAGATCCTGTCGATGGCCCCGGAGCGGTTCGGGTATCTGACCCCGACCGATCCGAATATAGGTGTGGGGGCGATCCGTCGTCTCTATGAGGAGAACGGCTATGTATGGTTGAAAGGCTTCTTGCTACGAAACGAGGTCATCGAATTCCGGGGTTGGGTCTTCGCCCATTTGGCCAAAACAGGCCTGATCGAGCAAGGCACGGACGTCCGGTATGGAATAGCATCAGCGGCGGAGCTTGAAAATAGAGCGGCGGACCGCTGCCTCATGTCCTTGGTCCGCTCCACAGCATATGAGGGCTTCTGCGCGCAGCCCCGGATCGCGCACTTTATGGACGAATTTCTGTCGGGTATCTCTTATTTGCACAAGCGCAAGATCATGCGCTTTGTCCGTCCGGGAACAGCGACCGTAACGCCGGCGCACTATGATCTTGTCTACCTGCGTGGGGGCACAAGCCGAGTAGTGACCACATGGATCCCGATTGGCGACACTCCCCTTGAAATGGGCGGCCTGGTCTATCTCGAAGGATCGCACGCGATTGGCTTGAAGATGGAACGCGAATTTAGCGAGCGGAACAAACATCTCAGCCCCGAAGAACAGGTGAGCGCTTACAATCGCAATATGACGGAAGGCGGATGGGTTTCAAAGGACCTGCCGGAAATGGCAGAGCGGTTCAACACACGCTGGCTCGCCGCGAATTATGAGGCCGGTGACATTATGCTCCACTCGCCGTTTATGATCCACGCCTCCACGACCAACCAGGATAAAGGTCAGCGACTACGCCTCTCCACCGACATCAGATATCAAAACGTCGACGACGAGATCGACGTGCGATGGAATAACCATTGGAGCCTGGGCGACATGTTGTAGTTTTGGGCTTGGCGTAGCTGCTGCGGCGCGTCTGAAATAGGATGACCCAGGTTAGCAAGAGATGTGGGGCAAAAGCAGACCGCATTTGTTCACATCCGGCGGCCGATTAGCCAAATTTCGCGCAGCAAAAAACCCGCAAAGAGCGGGCTTTCGGATTAGAGCATTTAATTGGCTGAGCAGGTCTCGCAGGCGGCCACCGGTGCGCCGCCTGAGGTGTCATCAAACCGGGCGCTGCGGGCGTGTTGGCCGTTCCCGCTCTATACGCAGAGCTTTGAGAAGCCCGGCCTTCTCCAGTCGTTGGTCGACCTTACCCGTGGTGATCTCGCGAAACACCGTGCCGGTCTTTTCACTGATCTTGCACTTGAACCCCTTGCGGGTTTTCAAGGTTGGAGCGATATGGATTGGCATTATCTGCATCCTCCGTTTGAGTTGCTGGTCGGTTGGGCAAGGGCTTTCACAGCTAGCATCACGACGGCGCCTGCCGTCGTTACCGACATTCCCACGTATCGTTGCCTACCAAGAAGGGAAGAAGACAGTTTCATTTCCGCGCAAAATGCGGAAACCGTTTCCTATGAGAGCCATCATAGCACGGATTTCAGGGAATATTTTACTTTAATTTCATATTAGCTTTTATATCAGAGCAACTCATTGAACTTGCACGCAAGAACCCACCGCCCACCAAAATGACTCCTGATCCAGGAGATGAAGGAGCAAAGCACTCCCTCAAGGCGTGGCCGGGATCTTGCGGATAGAAAACCCGCCATTGCTGGCGGGCTTTCTCTACTGCTGAGCGGGTGCCGTCGCAGGCTGCGTTGATGTAGCCGGTGGCGTTGACGTTGCAGGTGGTGGTGTCGTTGTGGTCTGAGCCGCCGGAGCTGTTGTTTCCATCGAGGTTGTGTGAGGCCAGAAGCTCCACACCAGTGCGGCGACGACAGCAATCGCCAAGATAGGTAGCCACGATGCCCAGGGAGGGCGGCGTGACAACGGCGTCGTTCCAAGGTCTGGATTTGGTCTATTGAAATCATTGCTCATTGCGATACTCCTCCACATCACAAACTATAAACCATTGGATGCAGAAAAAGTTCCAAAGCACGGTAAAGTACATGCGAGAAGGGAGTCAGCCATGCAATAGGCGCCGCCCATCCGGGCAACGATCAACAGAATTCAGTGAATCACAGGAAGATTAGCGATAATAATTAAGGCAATACCAGCGGACAGAACCGATGTTTCAATGAAGAAAATTGCATACTGCCGTCCGGTGAAAAATAAATTAAACCGCATCATCTAAATTCTCCTTGCCTGATTATTTTAATTATTGCCTCAACATAACATGGATTACCGAGAAGTATTTAATTTCTTTAGAAAATTCGCCAAAAATATAGATATTTACTAAACACGGAGGCTGAAAAAACCTTCATCGGCACAGTGTCCAAAACCAGAAACATAAGAAAACACTAAACAAAAACACACCGCCGGCAATCACCCCAGCTTCACGAAAAATTTTGACTTTGTGCTGCCCGCCTGAGCCTGCGGCCATTTACAGCCACAATCCTCGTCCCTAAAGGTGTGCAACGCAGCAAAAGGGGGTACTATGCTTCGTAGACTCTACGACTGGACCATGTCGCTTGCCGGCCGCAAATCGGCGGAAGTCTGGTTGGCCGTTATCGCCTTCGTCGAAAGCTCTGTCTTTCTTGTCCCCGCCGACGTCCTGTTCCTGCCCATGTCGCTGGCAAAGCCCGAGCGGGCCTGGCGCTATGCGCTGACGGCGACCATCGCCTCCGTGCTCGGCGGCATCGCCGGCTGGGCGCTCGGCTACTACGCCTTCGAGGCGATCGCCAAGCCGATCCTGGAATTCTACGGCAAGCTCGATGCCTTCAATCAGATGAGCGCAGGCGTCACCTACGAATGGATCGTCCTGCTGCTGGTCACATCGGGCCTTGCGCATCTACCACCGATCAAGGTGGTGACGATCCTCTCCGGCGTGGCCCATATCGATCTCGGTCTCTTCATCATCTCGGCCATCATCGCGCGTGGCGCGCGCTTCTTCCTGCTGGCCTTCCTGCTGCGCCGCTACGGTGAATCAATCCGGCACTTCATCGAGAAGCGCCTCGGCCAGATCACCATGGTCGGCGCCGGCGTTCTCATCGCCCTCTACGGCATCTTCCACTTTGCCCTAGCGAACTGACCACGGAGCCCTCTGATGTCCCAGACCTTGACCTCCTCTCGCGCCGGCCTTGGCTATTCGGCGCTACTTGCGATCGGCATGATCATCGTCGTCGGTTCGGCGCTCGGCTTCCAGTATATCGGGCACTATATCCCTTGCGCGCTCTGCCTGGAGCAACGCCAACCCTATTATTACGGCATTCCGGTCGCGATCGTCGCAGCCTTGACAGCCGCCGCCCGCCTGCCCTCCTGGATCACCCGCACGCTGCTAGCCATTGCCGGCCTCCTGATGGTGGTCGGCGGCGGCATCGGCGTCTACCATGCCGGCGTCGAATGGCACTTCTGGGCCGGACCGACCACCTGCTCCACCTCGGCCGGCAGCTTGACGCAGAATGCCGGCGACCTGTTGAATGAGCTCAGCACCGTCAAGGGGCCGTCCTGCACGGAAGCAGCGCTCCGCGTCCTCGGCATCTCGATGGCGGGCTGGAACGTGGTCGCCAGCGTGATCCTCGCGGCGATTGCTTTCGTTGGTGTGAAGAAGGCTGGATGATCTCGGGCAGAGATCGCAATCTCTCATATGCCGCGCCTCTGATACCTCCTCCGTCACGACAGTGACAAAGGAGGTGACGCACTCTCCGCAAACTCGGAAGCCGCCGAGACGATAACTGCCCTTTAAGGCTGCAGCTCCGTATCCCAGTAGAGATAGTCAAGCCAGCTATCGTGCAGATAGTTCGGCGGGAACAGGCGGCCGTTATTGTGCAGATCCTGCACGGTCGGCTGATACGGCTTCTGTGCCGGGAACATGCCCGCCTGCTTTGGCAGCTTGCTGCCCTTGCGCAAGTTGCACGGCGAGCAGGCCGCCACGACATTCTGCCAGGTCGTCTCGCCGCCATGGGCGCGCGGGATGACATGGTCGAAGGTCAGGTCGTCATGGGTACCGCAATACTGGCACTCGAACCGGTCGCGCAGGAAGACGTTGAACCGGGTAAAGGCCGGGTTGCGGGACGGCTGAACGTAAGTCTTAAGGCAGACAACGCTCGGCAACCGCATCGAGAAGCTCGGCGAGGATACGCACTGATCGTATTGAGCAATGATATTCACACGGTCAAGGAAAACCGCCTTGATCGCGTCCTGCCAGGACCAGAGCGACAAGGGGTAATAACTTAGCGGTCTATAGTCAGCGTTCAGGACGAGCGCCGGTAAGGACTGCGGGGAGACTGCAATCGTCAAGGAACCCTCCTGATCGATTCGGCATCTGCACCTGTATATTAGGCCGGTTGTTACAGGATTGTGAAGTCCAATAAATTCAGTGCAAAGAGGCTGATCTATGACACCCACTGATTAATCTATGGGCAGCGCCTCTCGCCGGGTCTTGACGGCATAATATGCCCAGAAAAGCCGGGCCGCGACCGAGCGCCAGGGCGCCCAAACCGCCGCTTCCCGAGCCAAAAGCTTCGGCAAGGGCCTGATTTCATGACCAAACGCCATGCCGACGGCGGCCTGCAGGGCGACATCGCCGACCGGGAACACATCTGCGTGACCGCCACAGAACATCAAATAGACCTCCGCCGTCCACGGGCCTATCCCCTTGATGGCGGTGAGTTCGGACAATGCCTTTTTCGGATGCTCAGTGCTCAACGAAAGTAGATCGATGCGGCCTTCGACAACCGCATCGGCAACCCGCGCAAGGGTATCCGCCTTGATTCGCGACAGGCCGAAGCCGCGCCAGGCATCCGGCTCCAGCCCGGCATAGGCCTCGGCCGTCACCCGCCCGATCCTCGCCGTCATCCGCCCCCAGATCGCGTCGGCGCTTGCCCGCGACACAACCTGCGAGACGATGATATGGGCAAGCCCCTCGAAGCCCGGCTCGCGCAGGCGCAGCGGCACGGGTCCGGCTTCGGAGATAATCTGCCGCAGACGCGGATCGAGCTCGACCAGCGCCGCCAGCCCCTCCCTGATATCGTCTTCATCGCGAATGATGTGCATGGCGTCTCATGGTCCGGGATTAAAATTCGTGGCAGAAGAAAGCATGATCGCGATTCCCCGTCAAAAACCGAGATTCCGCTTCGCGCCGAGCCCGAACGGCCCGCTGCATCTCGGCCATGCGCTGTCGGCGATCCTCAACCATGACATGGCGATCAGGGCCGGCGGCAATTTTCTCCTGCGTATCGAAGACATAGATCAGGCCCGTTGCACACCCGATTTCGAAGCGGGGATTTTGACCGACCTCCGCTGGCTTGGCCTTGCCTGGGAGGAACCGGTGCGCCGGCAGTCAGAGCATTTCCCGGCCTACCAGAGCGCCCTGCAGTCGCTGATCGATCGCGGCCTCGTCTATCCCGCCTTTCTGACACGCGGCGAGGTGAAAGCGCGGGTCGCAGCAGGTGAGGCCAACGGCAAACCCTGGCCTCGCGATCCGGACGGAACGCCGCTCTATCCACCTGACGACCGCGAACGCAGCCCGGAAGAGCGGCGGCGATTGCTGGATACCGGACTCAAGCATGCCTGGCGGCTCGATATGGAAAAAGCCATAGCCGAGGTCGGCCAGCCGCTCCATTGGCGCGAAAGCGGCGATGGCGAGACGGGTAATATCCTTGCCGATCCCGCCGCCTGGGGCGATGTCGTGCTGTCGCGCTCCGATGCGCCGTCGAGCTACCATCTGTCCGTGGTCGTCGATGACGCGACGCAAGGCATCACCCATGTCGTGCGCGGCCTCGACCTTTTCCACGCCACCTCGATCCACCGTCTGTTGCAGGTCTTGCTCGGCCTGCCGGAGCCGCTCTACCACCATCACCGGCTGATCCTCGGTGACGACGGCCGCAAACTGTCGAAGAGCCAGGGCGATACCGGCATTGCCGAATGGCGCCGGCGGGGCATGTCACCTGCGCAGCTTCGCCGCCGCATCGGCCTCTGATTGCTGCTTGTCGGCCTCTTGGATGGCTGCTTGCCGATTGGCTGCCGCCTTGCCAAAAAGCAGGCGCCGCACCTTGAACTTCATCAGCGCCGCATTGATCTCCGCCCCCAAGATGAAGATCACCGCTAGCATGTAGAGGAAGATGAGGACGATCATCACCGAGGCGAGGCCGGCATAAGTGGCGGTATAGTTGGCGAAGGTCGAAAGATAATAGGCAAAGAGCAGCGCGCCGATCGACCAGAAGACCAGGGTCAGGAACACGCCGGGAATGACGTCGAACAAGCGCCGCCGCCCCGCCGCCAGCCACAGATGCAGGATCAACAGCCCCGCCACCAGCAGGAAAATGGTGCCGTAGATCCGCCAGCTGAAAACGACGTCGAGGATATCGGCAAGCGCCGGCAGCCATTGCCGCGTATAATTCAGCGCCAGCGGCACGGCGACCAGCAGGATGCTCAGAAGCGCAAAGATCAGAACCGCGATCAGCACATAGCCGAGGCTGGCGAGGCGGTTGAAATACCATGGCCGCGTCTCCGGCACGCGATAGGCGCGGTTGAGCGAGATGCGCAGCGCCTCGACACCGTTGGAGGCGAAATAGGCGGCGGCCAGCACCGAGATCGTCAACAGCCCACCGCGCGGGATTGTCAGCACCTGCACCACCTGATCGGCCACCGGCTTGGCGATCGCCTCCGGCCAGGTGTCGAAGATCAGGTGCACCGCGGTCGAGGAAAACTGGCTGGCGCCAAGAAAGCTCGCAAGCGCGGTGCCGAAGATCAGGAAAGGAAAGACCGCCAGCAGCGTCGAAAGCGCGACATGGCTCGCCATGGCAAACCCGTCGTCCTCGACGAAATGGTACACTGCATCGTAGATCACCTTGTAAAGCGCGCGAACGAATGTCGGCATTCCATCTCCGCTTGAACCCGGTCCTCATCCACCGGTTGTCGATTGTATCGGGGGCCTGAATATGGGAAACGACTCCGACTTTGTACAGGAATCATTCCATGGCGGATCAACGCACCATCATCGTGACGGGTTCCTCTTCCGGCATCGGCGCCTACTGCGCCCGGGCGTTGAAGGCCGACGGCTGGCGCGTTTTCGCCACCGTGCGCAAGGAGGCGGACCTCGGCCCGCTCGAGGCCGACGGCGTCGAGGCGCTGCTGATGGACTACACCCGGCCCGACACGATCTCCGCCCTGGTTGCCACCGTGCGCGAGCGGAGCGGCGACCGCATCGACGCCCTGTTCAACAACGGCGCCTACGGCCAGCCGGGTGCCGTCGAGGACCTCTCCTCGGATGTGCTGCGCGAACAGTTCGAAGCGAATTTCTTCGGCTGGCATGAGCTGACGCGGCAGGTGATCCCGCTGATGCGCGCCAAAGGTCAAGGCCGGATCGTCAATTGCTCCTCCATCCTCGGCCTCATTCCCTATCGCTTCCGCGGCGCCTACACGGCCTCGAAATTCGCGCTGGAGGGGCTGACGATCACGCTCAGGATGGAGCTGCAGGATAGCGGCATCCATGTCAGTCTGATCGAACCCGGCCCGATCGCCACGCGCTTCACCGCCAATGCGCTCGCCAAGATCGAGGAACATATCGATCTCAAACATTCGGCCCATGCGGTCGAATACCAACGGCAACTGGCGCGACTGAATGGCACAGGCCCGGTTAACAAGCACAAATTGGGACCCGAAGCGGTCTATGACGTGTTAAAATCCGCTTTGCACGCGAAGAATCCGCGTCCGCACTATCTCGTGACCACCCCTGCCAAGCAGGGCGTTCTTCTGAAAAGGCTGTTGCCGGCTAACCTTTTCTATCGTCTGATGCGCCGGCTGGATTGAAGAGGGGGACGGAGGAGCCATGTCCACATTTACCTATATCGCCGCCATCATTGCCATGGGCCTCGTCGTGCTCGTCCTCATTCGTGGCCTGTTCAACATGATGAAGGGTGAGAACCCCAATCTCTCCAATCGGCTGATGCAGCTTCGCGTGCTGCTGCAGGCGGTCGCCGTCATCCTGATCATGCTGACGCTGTGGCTGACCGGCGGCGGACGTCCAGCCTGATTACGGGATCAAAATGGTCAAGCTCAACAAGATTTATACCAAGACCGGTGACGACGGTACCACCGGCCTCGTTTCCGGTCCGCGCCGGCTGAAGCACGACCTGCGCGTCGAATCCTATGGCACGATCGACGAAACCAATTCCGCGATCGGCGTCGCCCGACTGCACACAGTCGAGATGCCCGATCTCGACGCCATGCTGATGCGGATCCAGAACGATCTGTTCGATCTCGGCGCCGATCTCTCGGCGCCGGAAACCGATGAGCCGCTTCCCTATGAGCCGCTGCGCATCATCGACAATCAGGTGTCGCGTATCGAACATGATATCGATGCTCTGAATGCCGGTCTCGAACCGCTGAATTCCTTCGTCCTGCCCGCGGGCAGCCCCGCCTCCGCCCATCTCCACCTCGCCCGCACCATCGCGCGGCGCGCCGAACGGCTGATGGTGGCTCTGTCACGCACCAAGGGCGAGCGTGTCAGCCCGGCGGCATTGAAATACGTCAACCGCCTCTCGGACTTCCTGTTTGTCGCCGCGCGCCATGCGAACGATCGCGGGCGCGCCGATGTGCTCTGGGTACCCGGCAAGAATCGGTAATAGCCGTTTCACAAGGCTTATGGTTTGGGTTCAAAAACTCCGGGACGGGGTGATTGATCCCCCCATGACCCAACGTCGTAACCGCTCTTGAACATGTCCAACTGCTGCTTAATTGCGTCTTCCAGTTCCCACTGCATGGATTGGTATTGTTCAATGACGCCGTACTGCCGCCAGACTGAACGGTTGAACCCATATTCGAAGTGATTGTAATAGATGACGGTCGGGCCGATCAGTCCTACGACCCAGCATGAGCTGTAGTTCTTTAGCTCCCACTCCTCAGGGACGAGCTTGATCATGTCCCAGAAACGTCGTTGCTCGTTGCTCATCCGCGTCCACGAGGCGTTGATCAAATCCCAAAGCGATTCTTCGGAGAAAGACATTGCAACCAATCCGACAGTTTCCTCTTCACCTTAGCCAAGAAGGATTGTTGAGCAAATGTCAACGCGGCGAAGATATCAGTATAAATATGCGAATACGTTTTCGTGCTCCGCAACGATTCCCTTCACACGAATTGCCCTCCACCGTCTTAGGGCGGCCTTCAATAGCAAGCGAAGAAGCTGATAGCCTTATTGACGTTAACGTAAACGTTATTTACACCCCTAAAGCAATTTGCCTGTCTGCGGCATGGAAGCGTTGTAATTGGGGGAAAAACGCGTATCCATGTCGCCATTCGACAAACAGAGCGGCGCTGAACAGGTCATGTTCTGGAGCGCAGTGTTGAAGGAAGGATTCCATGAAGATTCTCGTGCCTGTAAAGCGTGTCGTCGACTATAACGTTAAGATCCGGGTCAAGCCGGATGGGACTGGCGTCGAACTTGCGAATGTGAAGATGTCGATGAACCCGTTCGACGAGATCTCGGTTGAGGAAGCACTGCGGCTGAAGGAAGCCGGCAAGGCTGAGGAAGTGATCGTCGTCTCGATCGGACCGGCCAAGGCCGAAGAGACGCTGCGCACCGCGCTCGCCATGGGCGCCGACCGGGCGATCCTGGTCGAAACCGACGATGCGGTCGAGCCACTCGCCGTCGCCAAGATCCTCAAGGGTGTCGCAGACGCCGAACAGCCCGGCCTGATCATAGTCGGCAAGCAGGCAATCGACGACGACAGCAACCAGACCGGCCAGATGCTCGCAGCCCTCTTGGGCTCTGCACAGGCAACCTTCGCCTCGAAGATCGAGATCGGTGACGGCAAGGCAACCGTGACCCGTGAAGTCGACGGCGGCCTGCAGACCATCGAAATCAAGCTTCCGGCTGTTGTCACGACAGACCTTCGCCTCAACGAGCCGCGCTACGCCTCGCTGCCGAACATCATGAAGGCGAAGAAGAAGCCGCTCGACAAAAAATCGCCGGCCGACTTCGGCGTCTCGACAGAGCCGCGCCTGAAAGTGCTGAAGACGGAAGAGCCGGGTGGCCGCAAGGCGGGTATCAAGGTGGGATCGGTCGCCGAACTCGTCGAGAAGCTCAAGGCCGAAGCCGGCGTACTCTAAGGATAGGAAAGGATAACACCCATGGCCATTCTTCTTCTGGCTGACCACGATAATGCCAGCCTTTCCGACCAGACCGCCAAGACACTTACGGCTGCCGCGAAAATCGGCGGCGATGTACATGTGCTGGTCGCCGGCAAGGGCGCCAAGCCTGCCGCCGATGCAGCTGCAAAGCTTGCTGGCGTCTCCAAGGTGCTGCTGGCCGAAAGCGACGAGCTTGCCAACAACCTCGCCGAACCGCTGGCTGATCTGATCGTGTCACTGGCCGCCGGCTACGACACCATCATCACGGCCGCCACCTCGGTCGGCAAGAACGTCTTGCCGCGCGTTGCAGCCCTGCTCGACGTCGCCCAGATCTCTGAGATTACCGAGGTCGTCTCTGCCGACACCTTCAAGCGCCCGATCTATGCCGGCAACGCCATCCAGACGGTGCAGTCGAGCGATGCGAAGCGGGTGATCACCGTTCGCACGGCGTCGTTCGCATCTGCCCCTGAAGGCGGCTCGGCTGCCGTCGAGGCGATTGCCGCCGTTGCCAATTCCGGTCTTTCCACCTTCGTCAGTGATGCGCTGTCCTCATCCGACCGTCCGGAGCTGACCTCAGCAAAGATCATCATCTCCGGTGGCCGCGCGCTTGGCTCGGCGGAGAAGTTCCGCGAAGTCATCCTTCCCGTCGCCGACAAGCTCGGTGCCGCCGTCGGCGCGTCGCGCGCAGCAGTGGATGCCGGCTATGCGCCGAACGACTGGCAGGTTGGTCAGACCGGCAAGGTGGTCGCGCCGCAGCTCTACATCGCGGTCGGCATTTCCGGCGCCATCCAGCATCTGGCCGGCATGAAGGACTCGAAGGTCATCGTCGCCATCAACAAGGACGAAGAGGCCCCGATCTTCCAGATCGCCGACTACGGCCTCGTCGCCGATCTCTTCGAGGCCCTGCCGGAACTCGAAAAGGCGCTCTGATCGCGCCTCTTGATCTCTTTCGCAGTTGCGAAAGACTGGAAAATTGTCCTTTATGGGTCTATCAATCTTGCCGGGCTAGAAATAGTCCGGCAAATTTATGACGAAAAGCATGGCGCGCCGCCAAGAACGCGCCGCCCCGGGGGAGTTGGCAATGAGTTCGCTGAAGACGATTGGTATTATCGGAGCGGGCCAGATGGGCTGCGGCATTGCCCACGTATCCGCCATAGCCGGTTATAAGGTGCACATCTACGATCTGTCGCAGGAGCGCATCGAGAGTGGCCTTGCCACCATCAACGGCAACCTTGCCCGCCAGGTTTCTTCCGGCAAGATGACCGACGAGGAGCGCAAGACGGCGCTGGCGCTGATATCGGGCTCTTCCGACCTCAACGATCTGGCTCAGGTCGACCTCGCCATCGAGGCCGCAACCGAGGACGAAAGCGTCAAGCGCAAGATCTACGCCCAGATTTGTCCGATCTTGAAGCCCGAGGCGATGCTCGCCACCAACACCTCGTCGCTATCGATCACCCGTCTCGCCTCCGCGACCGATCGGCCGGAACGCTTCATGGGCATTCACTTCATGAACCCGGTGCCGGTGATGAAGCTGGTCGAGCTGGTGCGCGGCATCGCCACCGAAGAATCGACCTTCTCCGCCGCCAAGGAATATGTCAGCTCGCTGGACAAGACGATCACGGTGGCCGAGGACTTCCCGGCCTTCATCGTCAACCGCATCCTGCTGCCGATGATCAACGAAGCAATCTACACGCTTTACGAAGGCGTCGGCTCCGTCGATGCCATCGACACCGCCATGAAGCTCGGCGCCAATCACCCTATGGGTCCATTGCAGCTTGCCGATTTCATCGGCCTCGACACCTGCCTGTCGATCATGCAGGTGCTGCATGACGGCCTGGCGGATTCGAAATATCGCCCTTGCCCGCTGCTGGTGAAATATGTCGAAGCCGGCTGGCTCGGCCGCAAATCCGGTCGCGGCTTTTACGACTATCGCGGCGAAGTGCCGGTTCCGACGCGGTAAAAACTCCTTCTCCCCAAGGGGAGAAGGAAGAATATCAAATCCCCACCGCCGCCTTGATGAGATTCTTCGCATCGTCGCTGTCCCATGCCGCAGGACCATTCATGGCCGAGACGAGGCAGCCCTTGCCGTCGATCAGCAGCGTTACCGGCAGGCCGAATGCCAATCCCTGCTTCTTCAGCGCATTGAAGACACCCATGGTGCTGTCGCGATAATAGCCGAGCTTGTCGATGCCGTAATCGGTGCGGAACGCTTTTGGCTTCTCATCGTCTCCCGTGTCGATATTGACGGCGACCACCTCGAACTTGTCGTTGCCCATGCTTTTCTCCAGCGCATTCAAAGCCGGCATTTCCTCGCGGCAGGGCACGCACCAGGTCGCCCAGACGTTGAGCAGCAGCGTCTTGCCGGAGAAATTGCCGATCGACAGCGGCTGGCCATCCGCTCCCTTGAAGGAAACGTCGTGCAGCGAGACCGGCGTCTGTGGCGCGGCCATGGCGGCGACCTGCCCCTTGGTGAAGGGTGTCAGGGCTGCGGCACGTTCCTTGGCCGTTTCACATTGTCCGGAAGAGGCCGTTTCACCAATACCATTGCCATACCCCGCCTCCTTCACGTATACCGCTGCCGCACCGGCGACGACCCCGGCAACGGCGGCAAGCAGGACAAATTTCACGGACGGCAGACCAAACGGCTTCTTCGCTGTCATTACATTCTCCAGGTAGGCATCTCATGGCTGACGGCACGGACACCAAATCCTCCAACCAGATGTGGGGCGGACGTTTCGCCTCCGGCCCCGCGGCAATCATGGAGGAGATAAATGCATCAATCGGTTTCGACAAGAAGCTGTTTGCGCAGGATATCCGCGGCTCCATCGCCCATGCCACCATGCTCGCCCATCAAGGCATCATTTCAACCGAGGATAAAGACAAGATCGTTCACGGGTTGAACACGATCCTGTCAGAGATCGAAGCCGGTAATTTCGAATTCTCCCGCAGCCTCGAAGACATCCATATGAACGTCGAGTCGCGGCTCGCAACCCTGATCGGCCCCGCCGCTGGGCGTCTGCACACGGCGCGCTCGCGCAACGACCAGGTGGCGCTCGACTTCCGCCTCTGGGTCAAGGAAGAGCTGCAGAGATGCGAGCAGGCGCTGACCGGCCTGATCGCCGCCTTCCTCGACCGCGCCGAAGAACATGCCGACACCGTCATGCCCGGCTTCACCCATCTGCAGACGGCGCAGCCGGTTACCTTCGGCCATCATTGCATGGCCTATGTCGAGATGTTTGGCCGTGACCGTTCGCGCGTCCGCCACGCCATCGAGCACATGGACGAATCGCCGATCGGCGCCGCCGCCCTCGCCGGCACAGGCTTCCCGATCGACCGTCACATGACGGCCAAGGCACTGGGCTTCCGCGAGCCGACCCGCAACTCGATCGACACCGTCTCCGACCGTGACTTCGCCATCGAATTTCTGTCGATCGCCGCCATCGCCGGTATGCACCTGTCGCGGCTCGCCGAAGAGATCGTCATCTGGTCGACACCGCAATTCGGCTTCGTGCGCCTGTCCGATGCCTTCTCCACCGGCTCCTCGATCATGCCGCAAAAGAAGAACCCGGATGCGGCAGAACTGGTACGCGCCAAGACGGGCCGCATCAACGGCTCGCTCGTCGCGCTCCTGACCATCATGAAGGGCCTGCCGCTCGCCTATTCCAAGGATATGCAGGAAGACAAGGAACAGGTCTTCGACGCCGCCGAAAGCCTGGAACTGGCGATTGCCGCCATGACCGGCATGGTGCGCGACATGACGATCAACGTCGCCCGCATGAAGGCCGCCGCCGGCTCCGGCTATTCGACCGCGACCGACCTTGCCGACTGGCTGGTACGTGAAGCGGGCCTTCCCTTCCGCGACGCCCATCACGTCACCGGCCGCGCCGTGGCGCTTGCCGAGAGTAAATCCTGCGATCTTGCCGATCTGTCGCTGGAGGAGTTGCAGGCGATCCATCCTGATATCACCGACAAGATCTTCGGCGTGCTGACCGTCGAAGCCTCGGTCGCCAGCCGCAAGAGCTTCGGCGGCACGGCGCCGTCGGAAGTGCGCAAGCAGATCGCCTTCTGGCGCGCCCGCAACTGAAACAATCGACGAAAACCACACGCTAACAATCAGGGTGCACAAGGCGCGGAAACTTCGCTATGAAGGATTGCTTCCGCGTTTGCCGCCCAAGAGGATTTCGATGCAGATCAACATGCCGCATATCATCCGCCTGACCGTCCTCCTTTCGGTCATCGGCCTTGCCGTCGTCGGATGTGGCCGCAAGGGCGATCTCGACCCACCGAGTGCTCACGCGACCAAGGGTGGCGACGTCTCCAAGCCGACCAAGGAGCCCACCCCGGACAAGAAGTTCCTCCTCGATCCGCTTCTCTAAACAGGCCGCGACCGTGAACCATTTCCAGTACCGCGACGGCATTCTCTACGCCGAAGACGTCCCCGTTCCCGAGATCGCCAAGGCGGTCGGAACGCCTTTCTACGTCTATTCGACGGCGACGCTCGAGCGCCACTACCGCGTCTTCGCGCAAGCCTTCAGCGATGTCGACGCCATGGTCTGCTACGCGATGAAGGCCAATTCCAACCAGGCGGTGCTGAAGACGCTCGGCCGTCTCGGCGCCGGCGTGGACGTCGTCTCCGTCGGCGAGCTGCAGCGCGCTTTGGCCGCCGGCATCCCCGCAAACCGCATCATGTTCTCCGGCGTCGGCAAGACCGCGCAGGAAATGGACATCGCGCTCGAAGCCGGCATCTATTGCTTCAACGTCGAATCCGAGCCGGAACTGGAAGTGCTGAACCAGCGCGCCGTCCGCGCCGGCAAGATCGCCCCCGTTTCCTTCCGCATCAATCCCGACGTCGATGCCCGCACCCATGCGAAGATTTCGACCGGCAAGAAGGAAAACAAGTTCGGCATCTCCTGGGAGCGCGCCCGTGCCGTCTATGCCCGCGCCGCCAATCTGCCGGGGATCAATGCCACCGGCATCGACATGCATATCGGCAGCCAGATCACCGAGCTGCAGCCCTTCGAGGATGCGTTCAAGCTGTTGCGCGAACTCGTCGAAACGCTGCGTGGCGAAGGCCATGACATCCACCATGTCGATATTGGCGGCGGCCTCGGCATCCCCTACCGCGACGACAATAGCCCGCCGCCACTGCCGGACGCCTATGCCCATATCGTCAAGAATCAATTGCGCAGTCTGAACTGCAAGATCGTCACCGAGCCCGGCCGCCTGATTGTCGGCAATGCCGGCATCCTGGTGACGGAAGTCATCTATGTGAAGGACGGCGGCAACAAGAGCTTCGTCATCGTCGACGCCGCCATGAACGACCTGATCCGCCCGACGCTTTACGAGGCCTATCACGAGATCCGCCCCGTCGAGATCACCGCCGCCAATGCGCCGCGCATCAAGGCCGATATCGTCGGCCCGGTCTGTGAAACCGGCGACTATCTGGCGCTCGATCGCGAAATGGCGATGCCGAAGCCCGGCGATCTCCTGGCCGTCAGCTCCGGCGGCGCCTATGGCGCGGTCCAGGCCGGCACCTATAACAGCCGGCTTCTGGTGCCCGAAGTGCTGGTCAAGGGCGGCGACTTCCACGTCATTCGTCCGCGCCGCACCTATGAAGAGCTAATCGGCCTCGATTCGATTCCCGCCTGGCTCAGCGCATAACCCCGAAAGTCGAAATCGATTTTCGGATGGGATTATGCGTCGGCTTAACCGCGCGGCTTAATCACGTTTAAGCGAAATCCGATGAAAAAGTGGCCTTTGACGCCGCTTGCTCTCGTCTTCGCCACAAAGAATGTTATCTTTCCATAACAGGCGTCTCGCCGGGCGCTGTAAACCTGGGCGTGTGGGACGCCCCACCATTTCCAATGGGCAAATAGCCATCAACGTCAGATCGGGGAGAAAACCGGACCGATGACCAGCCCAAGCAACCCCAAGAAGGGCGCTTTCGCCAGCCGTCCGGCGCTGGCGCGGCTGGTTGCGGTCAAACGTCTTTTCGCACGGCTGGTGCTCGTCTCCGAGCAGATCCTGCCGCTGCTGCTGCTGCCTCTGTCGATCCTTGCCCTTTT
The DNA here is from genome assembly GCF_014189535.1 of Rhizobium lusitanum. Classification (NCBI taxonomy): domain Bacteria; kingdom Pseudomonadati; phylum Pseudomonadota; class Alphaproteobacteria; order Hyphomicrobiales; family Rhizobiaceae; genus Martinezella; species Martinezella lusitana. Next base: position 1,950,640 of record NZ_CP050308.1, read on the forward strand.
CCTCTCGGCCGCCTGGTTCGGCATCTTCCGCATCGCGCCGGATATGCTGCGCGTTATCCTGCTGGCCGTTTTCACCATCGCCTTCGCCGCCGCCTGCTTCCCCTTCCGCCGCCTGCGCTGGCCAAGCGTTGGCGAAGCCGACCGGATGCTGGAGGAGCGCAACGGCCTCCCGCATCAGCCGGTTACCGTGCAGGAGGACGAACCGGCTTTCGACACGCCCTTTGCCCGGGCGCTGTGGCGGGAGCACCAGACCCGCATGGCGGCGCGCATCGCCGCCCTGGACGCCGGCTTCCCGCGCCCGGATATCGCCCGATACGACCGCTTTGCACTCCGCACCATTCCGGCGCTGCTGCTGGTGACGGCGTTCAGCTTCTCCATGTCCAATAGCGGCGGCTCTCTGAGCGATGCCTTCATCGCGCCCGCCATCACCTCGAACAATCCGGATGTCCGCGTCGACGCCTGGGTGACGCCGCCCTATTACACCGGCGAAGCACCGATCTATCTGACCGGCAATGCCGCCAAAACCAGCGACAGCGTCAACGTCCCGCAATTCTCCGAACTCACCGTGCGCGTCACCGGCGCCTCCACGGATGAGAAGGTGCTGTTCCAGGCCGCCGACAGCGACACCAGCTCCGAAATCCCCGAACAGGTCGCCGATGCTGACAAGCAGGCAGCGCCGGCAAATGGCAGCCCGACCGCCCCCACCGCCGCCCAGCCGGTCGCCAACACGGCCTCACCATCTGCGACCGGCGTGGAGGCGATGGTTGCCCGCACCCATGTGCAGAAACTCGAAAAAGGCGGCAAGCTGACGGTCAACGGCAAGTCCTGGTCTTTCGATGTCATCGTCGACAAGCCGCCGGAAATCACCTTCGACGGCATCCCGCACGCCACCTCCAACAGCTCGCTCGAAATCGGCTTCAAGGTGAAGGACGATTATGGCGTCGAGGAAGCGCGTGCCGAGATCGTGCCCGTCGATGCCGATGTCGAGGCCAAGCCACTCTATGGCCTACCGGAATACAAGCTGGAAATCCCGCGTCGCGACCGCCGTGACGGCAAGGGACTGACGAGCCGCGATCTGACGCAGGATGCGCTTGCCGGCAAAAAGGTGCACATCACTCTCGTCGCCCGCGACGGCGCCGGCCAGACCGGCCGTAGCGCGCCCTATGAGATGACGCTGCCCTCGCGCAATTTCAATCAGCCGCTTGCCGCAGCGGTCGCCGAGGAACGCCAGGTTTTCGCGCTCGATACCCGCAAGATGCCGGAGGCGATCGAGCTCAACAAGTCGCTGACGATCCGCCCGGACGAAACGATCCCCGATCTCGGCAACTACCTGCTGATCAAATCGGCGCTGACACGCATGAAGCTCGCCAGCGGCGACGCCGCGCTGAAGGATACTGCCGACTATCTCTGGCAGATCGCGCTCGGCATGGAAGACGCGCAACTGACCGATGCGGAGAAAGCCCTTCGCGATGCGCAGCAGAAGCTCTCCGATGCCCTCGAGCGCAATGCGCCCGACGCGGAAGTCAAGAAATTGATGGACGAGCTGCGCAAGGCGATGAACAATTATATGAAGGAGCTCGCCGAGCGCATGAAGAACATGCCGGCGCAGCCCAACCAGAAATCGGCCAATATCCTGCGCCAGCAGGATCTGCAGCGGATGATGGACCAGATCGAGAACCTCGCCCGCTCCGGCAACCGTCAGGCCGCCCAGCAGATGCTGTCCGAACTGCAGCAGATGATGAACAACCTCCAGGCGGGCAAGCCGCAGCGCGACCAGAACCAGCAGCAGGGCGAAGCAAACGACAAGATGCGCCAGCAGATGGACAAGCTCGGCCGCATCCTCCGCGACCAGCAAAAGCTGATGGAGCAAACCTTCAAGCTCGACCAGTCGATGCGCGACCGCATGCAGCGCGGCGATCCCAATGAAGACGGCGACGACGCGCTGAACCAGCCCATGCCGGGCCTGGACGATCTGCAACAACCGGACATGGGCCAGCAGGATCAGGGCCAACAGGATCAGCAGCAGGGCAAGAACCAGCAACAGCAAGGCCAGCAACCGGGTCAGAAACAGCAGGGCGACAACCCGGCGGACGGCATGACCGCCGACCAGTTGCGCGATGCGCTGAAGCAATTACGCCAGCAACAGGATGATCTCGGAAAACAGCTTGGCGAGCTGCAAAAGGAGCTCGGCTCCATGGGCATGAAGCCGAACCAGAATTATGGGAAGGCACAGCAGGAAATGAAGGGTGCGGCCGGCGAGCTCGGCCAAGGCAATGGCGAAACAGCCGTGCAGGGCCAGGGCCGTGCGCTGGACGCGCTGCGTAAGGGCACGCGCGACATGATGAACCAGCTCATGGCGCAGATGCAACAACAGCAGGGGCAAGGCCAGGGACAGCAGCAGGGGCCAGGCCAGGGTAATCAGAACGGCCGCGATCCGCTCGGCCGCTCTCGCGACAACGGCAACCCCTTCAACAATACCAACGATAATATGGTGCCAAAGATCATCGACGCACAGCGCGCCCGAGAAATTCTCGACGCCATCCGCGAGCGTCTCAGCAACAATCCGTCACTGTCCGACGAACGGAACTATCTGGAACGCCTGCTCGATATGAGGCAGTAAGCTCGAATCGCCTTCGCCATCATGGGCGAAGGCTCTCTTTCGATAAATCAGATCAAGCCGCCAGGGCGCGGGCGACCGCCTTGCGAATATCCGGCAGGGCGAAGGGCTTGGAGACGACATCGACGATCTTTTGCATGAGGTCATCGGCGCGCTCACGCTGCTCGGCATAGCCGGTCATCAGCAGGATCTTCATGCCGGGGTAGGTCGAGGCCGCCTGATGCGCCAATTCGATGCCATCCATCACCGGCATGCGGATATCGGAGAGCAGCAGGTCGTAGCCGCCCTGCTTCAGTTTTTCCAGACCTTCGGCACCGTCGGCCGCCTCTTCGGTCTCGTGGCCATCCAGGCGCAACGCCCGGGCGACAAAGGTGCGAAGAGAGTCCTCGTCTTCCGTAATCAGAATTCTTGCCATGGTCTATGCTCCGTGGTCCGTCATGTTCCGAGACCGAAATCACCAGAATTCCGTTTGCGATCGGTAAACGACGGAGGTGTGATCCTGTCCCGTGGTTAACGGTTCGTCATCGCTGGAGCATATTGGGACAGCTTGTCGGAGCGCCGGATTAACCCAAAATCGGCGCCCGATGCGCTAAAGCTATTCGTCGGCATCGCCGGTAACGACCCCTACGAAGGGCAATTCGCGGAAGGCATAGGCGACGTCCATGCCATAGCCGACAACGAAATAGTCGGGGCATTCGAAGCCGACATAATCAGCCTCCAGCTCTTCCTGACGCTTGACGCTCTTGTCGAGCAGCACGGCAAGTGAGACGTGGCGGGCGCCGCGCTCATAGAGCAATTCCTTGGCGAAACGCAGGGTCCGGCCGGATTCGAGGATATCGTCGACCAGCAGCACGTCACGATCCTTCACGTCGCTGTCGATGTCCTTGACGATGCGAACGCCCTGAGACGTCGTGCCCGCGCCATAGCTCGACAGCGTGATGAATTCGACTTCCGGTGCAAGCCCAGTATCATGCAGCGCACGCAGCAAGTCGGCCGCGAAAATGAACGAGCCCTTGAGGATGGCGATGACGAGGAGATCCTTCGTCGGTCCACTGGCGATCTGCAGCGCCAGAGCCTTGTTACGCTCGGCAATCTGCTCGGCGGTGAAAAGCGGCTCGATATTCTTCCCGCGTACGACAGGCATTGATAGGTATGCTCCATGGCTGTGCTGCGGCACTTGTCCGCTGATCAAGCCCTAGCCCGTAGCACAATCACGAGGGCCGACACACCCCCTAAGGCATGAAGGAAAGCCGAACATCCGGCGTTTTTCCACCGGGATGCTGCAATCTGGTGGAAAAGCCGCGGCTCTCACGCGGCCCGATGCGGTTCACGGGCGCGTTCACCACGACACTCGTCAGCAACTGATCGCCGGAGAAAATATCGGCGCGCACCGGCGGCACGGTCAGCGTGGCGCCTGTCTGGTTCTCGATGATGCCGTTGACGGTGATCACCCGCATGCCGTTTTCGTCGCGCGGCGTCAGCGTCACATGGGTAAATTGCAGCGGATCGGACGTTGCCTGCGCCGGGGAGCCGGACAATCCGGAGAAGCCGCCGGCAAGACCGAAAACCAGGGTCGCCAATGCCGCGATCAACGCCACGAAACTGCGCCGCGATGCCCGCTGCAGCCACCCCTCAGCAAGGCGGAAGCCGGTGATTGCACGAACGGGAATGCCGCTCGGAGCGGGCTGGGCCTGCGACCGTGTGCGAGTAGCCCTGTCAAAATTACTGTTGGCGCGGCCGGGAATGACGGTCACGAACTCGGCATCGACAATATCCGGCTTCGGCCCAAAGCGGTGCGCCGGCTGTAAAACCGATCCACGTTCTGGCGGAAGCAGGTCATAGACCAGCCCCGCCTGCTGCCGACGGTGGCGAAAAGCGCCCATGACGACCTCCCTTTCCGGTGATCCACATGGTTTCCACGCCCATCTGAATTCTGGGCATTGAAACGAATCCCGCCCAGTCGTAAATTTTAATGGTTAATGCTTCGCAAAGACGGCCATGAATGGGCCACCTTTCCAGCAAAATTTACTGTCCGTTAACGCTATTGGTTAACAAGTCGCTTGATTGAACACTGCGGAAGACTGGACTGCCTGTTGATCCATTTTGAGAACGTCGGTTTGCGCTATGGCATGGGTCCGGAAATCCTCCGCGACCTGACCTTCGACATTCCGAAGAAATCGTTCCAGTTCCTGACGGGCCCCTCCGGCGCCGGCAAGACGACCTTGCTGCGCCTGCTTTTCATGTCATTGCAGCCGACCCGCGGTCTGATCCGTATGTTCGATCGCGAGATTTCCTCGATCCCACGCAACGAGTTGCCGCTGCTACGCCGCCGCGTTGGTATCGTCTTCCAGGACTTCCGCCTGCTGGACCATCTGACGACCTATGAGAACGTCGCCCTGCCCCTGCGCGTGCGCGGCAAGGACGAAAGCTCCTATCGCAACGATGTGCTGGAATTGTTGAAATGGGTCGGTCTCGGCGAGCGCATCAATGTACTGCCGCCGGTGCTCTCGGGTGGAGAGAAACAGCGCGCCGCCATTGCCCGCGCACTGATCGACCGCCCGGAAATCCTGCTTGCCGACGAGCCGACCGGCAATGTCGATCCGCCGATGGCGCGGCGCCTGCTCAATCTGTTTCTCGAGCTCAATCGCCTCGGCACGGCCGTCGTCATCGCCACCCATGACCTCACACTGATGGATCAGGTCGAAGCCCGGCGCATGATCCTGTCGGGAGGGCATCTCGATATCTATGACTGAGCCCACACCCCGCAGGAGCCCTGCCAACGCAAGGGCTGCTGGCAACAAGGAAAGATCCCCGACCACCCCGCCCGAGAAGAGACGGCCGGAGATGCGCGTCCGCCCGACGGGGCCGATCGTGCCTTCCTCCAATATCCAGGGCAATGCTCTGATTGTCGTGATCGCCATCATGGCGTTCCTCGCCTGCCTGACGCTCGGCGCCGTCAGCATGGTGCGCTCGACAGCGGCAAGCTGGGAAAGCCAGATTGCCCGCGAGATCACCATCCAGATCAAGCCCGATGACAATCTCGACATGGACAAGGCGCTCGCCAGCGCCCGCGATATCGCGCTTAGCTTCGTCGGCACGAAGAACGGGCAGATCGTCGACGAGGCGGCCACCGCCCGCCTGCTCGAACCCTGGCTCGGCTCCGGCCTCGACTTTAAGGAACTGCCCATCCCGCGCTTGGTGATCATCACCATCGACGAGACGCACCCACCGGATTTCGAGGCGATGCGCGGTCTCCTCAAGGGCGAGATTCCGCAGGCGACGCTGGATGATCATCGCACCTGGGTCGACCGCTTGGTCTCGATGGCACACACCACCGTCCTCATCGGCACCGGCGTCCTGCTGCTGGTCTTCACCGCCATGGTGCTGACCGTGGTCTTCGCCACCCGCGGCGCGCGCTCGGGCAACCGCCACATTGTCGAAGTGCTGCATTTCGTCGGCGCCGAGAGCACCTTTGTCGCCACCGAGTTCCAGAAGCATTTCCTGAAGATCAGCCTGAAGGGCTCGGCCGCCGGCAGCGCGCTTGCCGCCCTGTTCTTCGCCACCGCCGGTCTTCTGCAAAGAAGCACGATCGCCACCCCGCAGACCGACCAGGCGACCGCCCTCTTCGGCACGTTTTCGGTCGGCACTCTCGGCTACCTCGGCATTCTCGCGACCATGCTCATCATCGCTTTGCTCACCACGGTCACGGCTCGCTTCACCGTCATGCGCACGATCGACGAGATCGATTTGGTTCGTTCCGACCCAGGAAGGACCGAAAATGTACAGAATTGACGGTTTGCTAACTATTTTTTATGTTTCCATGGCCCGTTCCTTGCCGCATTTCGCGTATAATAACGAATCATGAGCATGGACCTGATGACTCGCAAGGCTGTGAGTTCTCAATCGTTGTGGGAGCGCTTCCACAGCGACAGGCCTGTGCGGCGCAGTTTCTTCCGCCGTTTTCTGCGCTGGGGCGGCTTCGCCTTCGTCTTCCTCGTCGCCATCGTTTTCGGCGGCTTCCTGCATTTTGCCGATTCGATCGCCACGTTGAGGCCGCCGCTGGAGCCGAAGGCGGATGCGATTATCGTCCTGACCGGCGGCTACCAGCGCATAGACCAGGCCGTGGAGCTGCTGCGCACCGGCGCCGGCAACCGGCTCTTGATCTCCGGCGCGCATCCGACGACCACGCCGTCGCAAATCCGCAAGCTGACGCAGAGCCCCGCCAACCTCTTCAATTGCTGCGTCGATATCGGCTATGACGCCATCGACACCATCGGCAATGCCCGCGAGGCAGCAAAGTGGATCCACGCTAGAGGTTACAAAAGCATCTTGGTGGTGACCAACAATTATCATATGCCACGCAGCCTGGCCGAGCTGAAATATGTCGATCCGGGTACGGACTTCATTCCCTATCCGGTGGTCAATTCCGACCTCAAGACAAAGAACTGGTTCACGGATCCCAACGCGTTGCGCACCATGATCTATGAATACGCCAAGGTTCTTCTCGCCGGCGCCCGCAACGTCACCGGTCTCGGACGCCCGCTCGGCCTGCGCTCGCAGGAACAAAGCGACGATCCGGACTGAGATGTCGGCTGGCACGCGGGCCGACTTTTTATTGACAGCGTAATCGTGTAGGCAAGGCTTCGGATGCTGGCGCAAGCTGGCGTATTGGGAAAGCCTTGATGATCACCCTGCGTTCGATCCTGTTCAATATCGCCTTCTATGCCAATCTGATCATTCGCATGATCGTACTCACGCCGATCTATTTCCTGATGCCGCGCAAGGCCGCCTATGCGATCCCCAAGGCCTGGGCGAAATCCAGCGTCTGGCTGATGGAAAAGATCGTCGGCACCACCTTCGAGATCGAAGGCCTGGAGAACATCCCCAAGGGTAGCTTCATCTTCGCGCCGAAGCACCAGTCCTTCTGGGACACCTTCGCGCTGCTGCCCTATCTCGATGATCCCGTCTACATTCTGAAGCGCGAGCTGATGTGGATTCCGCTGTTTGGCTGGTATGCAAAGAAGCAACGCATGATCCCGGTCGATCGCAGCGCCCGCGGCAAGGTGATGTTCGACGTGATGAAACGCACGCGCGAAGAGCTCTCCACCGGCCGCCAGCTGATCATCTATCCCGAGGGAACCCGCCGCCCGCCGGGCGCCGAGCCGGTCTACAAATACGGCATCGCCCGCATGTATCGTGACCTGGATATTCCGGTCGTCGCGGTCGCCATGCATCCCGGCCTGTTCTGGCCGCGCCGCACCTTCCGCAAATATCCGGGCCACTTCAAGGTCCGCATCCTGCCGCCGATCCAGCCGGGCATGGACCCAGATGCCTTCTTCGAGCGGCTGGTTCAGGAAACGGAAAAGGCAAGCGACGAGCTGCTGGTGGAAACCATCGCCACCAACCCGGGTCTGCCCGTGCCGCCGACCGCCGCGCAGCGCCTAGCGGACATCGGCAAGGCCAAGGTGGCGACAGCGGTTTAAAGCAATTCCAGGAAAAGTGCGCAGCGGTTTTCCGTCCGGAATCGCGTCAAAACAATGGGATAGAGCGGTGAAGCGATTCCGTGAAGCGCTGAAACGCTCTAGGAGGCTTCCCGCATCCGCTCGATCTCGCCAGCGACCTGCTCCAACCATTGATCGCGAATACCCATCTCGCGCAGATGCGCCAGCGTATTGAAGACGTAGGCATCGTTCGGTCCGGACTGGCCGACCGCCGATTCGACGATATGAGCAGCCTCGATGGCGTCCAGCCCGCCGGCATATTGCCGGTGGTCGCGGTCGACAATATAGGCGACGGCGGTCACCCGCCGGCCATCGCCAAGGCGGATCGCCAACGTCTTTTCCAGATAAACATGGGTGACCAGCTCGCGCTCGCGCAGATAGGTCAGCACCTCGTCCCATTCGGCGGCAGCCACGCGAAAGGCCATGCCGCGGCAGGAACCGCCGCGATCGAGGCCCAGCACCAGGCCGGGGCTCGCTTCCGTACCGCGATGAACCCAGGAATGGACACAAAGGGAGCGGCGATAGCCGAAAATCAGCGCCTCTGATTTTTCGACATGACTAAACCCCGGATTCCACATGAGCGATCCGTAGCCAAATACCCAAAATTCGTCCATATCCAACGCCAAATCATTGTGACCACATCGGTTTAACATTGGAGAACAACATGGCAGCGTCAAGCCAGAGCGTCACATCCGGCAGAAGCAAACGCATTTGGTTTATCGGGCTGGGGCTGATCGTGATCCTTGCCGGGCTTTACACCGGCGGCTGGTACTATGCGACGACGATGGTGAAGGCGAACGTGCTCAAGGCGCTCGGCCAGCAGAACGACACCGGCATTTCAGGCGAATGCGCCGACATGGCCTTCAGCGGCTTTCCCTTCTCGATCGGTCTCTCCTGCTCCAAGGTAAGCGTCGACAACCAGACCAGAGGCGTTTCCACAGCCTTCGGCAATCTCCAAGCCTCGGCGCCGGTCTATCAGCCGAACCATATCGCCTGGACGTTGAAATCGCCGACGGAATTGCGCACCGCGCAAGGCCTGAGCGTGTCGGCAGAATGGACCGATCTGCAATCCAATCTCGTCGCCAAGGGTCGCGGCATCGAACAGAGCCAGACCGTCATCGACGGACTGAAGGCCGGCATCGTCTCCTCCTCCACCGGCCAGAGCGCCGATGTAACCGCCGATCATACCGAGATGCATGCGCGCCAGAATGGCGAGGATCTGGAGCTGGCGATCGGCATCGAAAACGCCAACGCCACCATCAAGGATTTCCCGCAGGTTCTGCCGACGGCCTCCACAAGTGCCAATATTACGCTCACCGGCAAGGCTGGCATGCTCGACGGCAGCGACAGCAACGGTCTTCATGGTGCCGCCGGCGTGCTGCATCAGGCCGTCATCGATATCGGCGATGGCCGCGTCATGACCCTCTCCGGGCCGTTCAATTTCGATGATCAGGGCCTGCTGTCCGGCCAATTCAAGCTGGAGATCAATCAGATCGGCCCCTGGGGCGACAGCCTGAAGGCAACGATCCCCGCCGCCAAGAATATCGTCAACACCGCCACCAAGCTGCTGAAGGCGCTCGCCAGCGGCAGCGATAAGGTCTCCGTCGACCTCACCGCCGATCGCGGTCGCCTCTCCCTCAGCGGCTTCATCCCGCTCGGGAAGATCCCGCCGATTTGAGGATCAACGCCTTCTCCTCAAGGGGAGAAGGCAAAACCGCTACTTCTTCGCATCCAGCGCATGACGTCCAAAGTCCGGCGTATCAACATCCTGGCCGGCCTCAACGATCGAGCGGCGGATGGCGCGGGTGCGGCTGAAGAGTTCGAATATCTTGTCGCCCTCGCCCCAACGGATCGCCCGCTGCAGCGAGGAGAGATCTTCCGAGAAGCGCGACAGCATTTCCAGAATGGCATCGCGATTGTGCAGGCAGATATCGCGCCACATGGTCGGATCGGAGGCGGCCAGTCGCGTGAAGTCGCGGAAGCCGGAGGCGGAATATTTGATCACTTCCGATTCCGTCACCGTCTCCAGATCATCCGCCGTGCCGACGATGTTGTAGGCGATGAGATGCGGCAGATGCGAAACGATCGCCAGCACCTTGTCGTGATGGGCGGCATCCATTTCGTCGACGCGCGAGCCGAGGCTTTCCCAGAAATGGCGAAGCCTCTTGATCGCCTGTTCATCCGTGCCAGGAATCGGCGTGAAGATGCACCAGCGGCCTTCGAACAGGCCGGCAAAACCGGCGTCGGGCCCGGATTTTTCCGTGCCCGCAATGGGATGGCCAGGAATGAAATGCACATTGCCGGGCATATGCGGCTGCATTTGCGCGATGACTGAGGCCTTGGTCGAGCCGACATCGGTGACGATGGCGCCGGGCTTCAGATGCGCGGCAATCTCCTTGGCGACGCTTTCGGACGCACCGACCGGCACGGAGACGATGACGAGATCGGCGTCCTTGACCGCCTCAGCCGACGACGGCGTGTAGCGGTCACCGAGCTTCAGCTCCTCTGCGCGCTTCAGCGTCTCGACGCTGCGCGTCGAGATCACCACTTCCTTGGCAAGGCCGAGGCGCTTGATATCATGGGCTATCGAAGAGCCGATCAGCCCGATGCCGATCAGCGCGATCCGGTCGAACTGAACGCTGCTCATGCCTTGCGACCCATAAATTCGGTCAGCGTGTCGATGACGCCGAGATTGGCCTCTTCCGTACCGATGCTGATGCGCAACGAGTTCGGGAAGCCGTAAGACCGCACCGCGCGTACGATATAGCCGCGGCTGGTGAGGAAGTCGTCAGCCTCGATGGCGCTCTTGCCCTCAGCATCGGGGAAGTGGATGAGAACGAAGTTGGCGACCGACGGCGTCACCTTGAGGCCGATGGCTTCGAGCGCCTGCGTTACCTTGCCGATCCACAGCATATTGAATGCCACGGCCTTTTCCGTGAACGCCTGATCGCGAACGGCGGCGGCCCCCGCGGCAATGGCGCCAGCATTCATGTTGAACGGACCCCGTACACGGTTCAGCGCATCGATGATCTCGGCAGGTGCGTAAACCCAGCCAACACGCAGCGCTGCCAGACCGTAGACCTTGGAGAAGGTGCGGGTCATGACGACATTGGGGTTGGCGGAAACGAGCTCGAGGCCGGCCTCGTAGTCGTTGCGGCGCACATATTCGGCATAGGCGGCATCGAGCACGAGGATGACATGCTTCGGCAAGCTCGCCTGCAAGCGACGAATTTCGCTGACCGGGACATAGGTGCCGGTCGGATTGCCCGGATTGGCAATGAAGACCATCTTGGTCTTCTCGGTGACGGCGGCGAGGATAGCATCGATATCGACCGTGCAGTCCTTTTCCTTCACGGTGACCGGGGTCGCGCCAGCGGCCTGAATCTGGATCTTGTAGACCAGGAAACCATGCTCGGTGATGACGGCTTCATCGCCCGTACCGAGATAGACATGGCAGAGCAGGCCGAGCAGCTCGTCGGAACCGTTGCCGCAGAGGATGTTGGCCGGGTTCAGCCCATGCACGTCGGCGATCGCCTGGCGCAATTCCTTGGCCTGCCCGTCCGGATAGCGCTCCAGATTCGTCGCCGTTTCCCGGAAGGCCTCGATGGCCTTGGGGCTGGCGCCGAGCGGCGTCTCGTTCGAGGAGAGCTTGAACACCCGCGCCACGCCCGGCGCATGCTCCTTGCCCGGCACATAGGCAGCGATATCGAGAATGCCAGGACGCGGGACGGGCTTGCTCATTTCCATGCTCATGGGATCGACCTTGGGAAGCGCCGGAAAAGACCGGCTTTAAACACCCCGTCGCATTAAAGCGGATTGACGAATTTGTCGAGTGTTTGCGCGGCGGGAGATGGCGTCACACGCCGTCGCGCGTCGTCGGTATGCCGCGCGGCGCCAGCACCGGCACGAAGACGCGGCGCGAGGCGCGGACCGCAACCGGCAGGCCCTGATAGAGCCGCTTCTGTGCCTCGACGATGATAACACCGGAAAAGGCCGGCCAAAGCGTGCGTCCGACCCGCTCGAAAGCGCGCCGGAGGCTCAGGACCGTACGCAGCTTCGAGGGCGGAAAGAGCAGCGCCTCGGCTGTCGCCCCAGGTGTGAAATTGGTCTCGCGCAGCAACGAGGTGAGCTGGCCGCGCGAATAGGGCCGACCGGAGCCAAAGGGCGTGTGCTCCATGCGCGCCCAGACGCCCCTGCGGTTCGGTACGACGATGACCAGTCGGCCGCCGGGCGCCAGTACCCGCCACAATTCCTTCAGCGTCTCGCGCGGGCTCTCGGCGAATTCCAGCGAATGCACCATTAGCACTCGGTCGATGGAACTATCGGGTAGCGGCAATTCCTCGTCGAAGATCAGCGCCGTCGTCGACGAAGAATCCATCGGCCAGTTCACTGCCCCCTGCCCCGCCGGCATGAAGGCGAAGGTCCGCTCGGTGTCGGCGCGGAAGCGGTCGAGATAGGGAACGGCATAGCCAAGACCGACAAGGCGCTCTTCCGGCAGGCGCGCCCAGATCGAGGATAGTGCCATGGTAATAGACTGCTCCGCCAAGCGCCCGAGCTCGGAATGATAGAATTGGCGGAGGTCGACGATATCGGCGTGCATCGTCTCAAATGTTATCAGTCGCCCGTTGGACTTCAAGGCCGAACCACCTACATTTCGAATCAACCCCCGTGAAATGAGGACGATTTCGACCATGAAACCTTTGGAATTAGAGGTATTTATCTGCCGCTCCGACAACTATGGCGTCCTGGTCCATGATCCCGAGACCGGTTATACGGCATCGATCGACGCGCCCGAGGCCGGTCCCATCCTGGCGGCTGCCAAGCGCCGCGGCTGGACGATAACTCACATCTTCACCACCCATCACCACACCGATCATGTCGACGCCAATCTGGCGTTGAAGGAACAATTCGCCTGCGAGATCATCGGCCCGACCGGTGAAGCCGTCGCCATTCCCGGCCTCGACCGCGCCTATGGCGACGGCGATAGCTTCGAGTTCGGCGAACACACGGTCAACGTCATCGAGACACCAGGCCACACCGCCGGCCATATCTGCTACCACTTCGTCGATGACAAGCTGCTGTTTGCCGCCGACACGCTGTTCGCGCTTGGCTGCGGCCGGCTGTTCGAGCGCCCGGCAACGGACATGTGGGCGTCATTGCAGAAACTTGCCGTGCTGCCGGACGAGACGGCGATCTATTTCGGTCACGAATATACCCTGTCCAACGCCCGTTTCGCGCTGACGATCGACCCCGACAATGAACGGCTGAAAACTCGCGTCGCGGATATCGAGGCGCTGCGGGCCGAAGGCAAATTCACCATTCCAACGACGCTGGCGCTGGAGAAGGAAACCAACCCCTTCCTGCGCGCCACCGATCCGTCGATCCGTCGACACCTCCTGATGGAAAGCCGCAGCAACGAAGAAGTTTTTGCCGAAATCCGCAAGCGCAAGGACAATTTCTGATGCGGCCGCAAGAGATCATCGACGCGCTGTCCATGCAGCCGCATCCGGAAGGTGGCTGGTATGTTCAGACATTCCGGGACGATCACGGCGGTGCGCGCGGCCATTCCACCGCGATCTACTACCTGCTGCAGGCGGGCGAACGCTCGCATTGGCATCGGGTGCACGATGCCGCCGAGGTCTGGCACTATTATGCCGGGGCGCCTCTGGCCCTGCATCGCTCCGCCGATGGCAAGGCGAGCGAGACGATCGTCCTCGGCCTCGACCTTCTGAAGGGCGAGCGCCCGCAGGCGATCATTCCCGCCGACTGGTGGCAGTCCGCCGAAAGCCTCGGCGACTTCACCCTGGTCGGCTGCACCGTCGCGCCGGGTTTTGAATTTTCCAGTTTCGAGATGGCACCTCCGGATTGGAAGCCTGAGGCGGCCGGCTGAATATTTGATCATTCATTGACGCGACAAGCGGCCTGGGGCGGCCACGTGCATCTGCCGCCTTGAAAAACCTTCGCACTGTGTCAGCTTTACACCGGGAGAGAGACTATTGATTCATTCGGAGGAGGTTTTCTGGTGCGTTTGTTATTTCCCTTATTCGTCGTGGCAGGCTGCGTCATGAGTGTTCCAGTCCTGGCCCTTGACGCCCCCGCCACACCGCCGGCGGATCGGCCGCTGAAAGACTTCGTCACATCGGTGGAAAAGGACGGATCGATCACCTTCCGTCTTTACGCGCCCTCGGCCAAGGCCGTTGCCGTCGTTCTCGGCTCGCGCGATCCAATCGTGCTGCAACGTAGTGACGACGGCGTGTGGAGCGCCAAGAGCGAGCCGCTGAAACCCAATCTGTACGAATATTATTTCAACATCGACGGCTTCCGCAGCATCGACACCGGCGCCAATGCGCCCAAGCCGCAGCGGCAGGTGAATACCAGCCTTATCCTGGTGCCCGGCGGCATCCTCGACACCCGCAACGTTGCGCATGGCGACCTCAGGCTGGTGACGCTGCATTCCAAGGCGCTGAATTCCGAGCGGCAGATGTAAGTCTACACACCGCCCGGCTACACCGACGCCTCGAAGCCGCTGCCGGTCGTCTACCTCTATCACGGCTTCGGCGACACGGTCGGCTCCTGGGTAACGCAGGGCCGCGCACCGCAGATCCTCGATAATCTTCTGGCGGAAAAGAAGATCGAACCGATGATCGTCGTCATCCCCGATACGGAAACCGACATACCGGACGCGATCGCCGAGAACTTCCCCGGCGCCGACCGCCGCAAGAATTTCTATCCGATCAATGCGGACGCGGCCGACCGGGAGCTGACCCAGGACCTCATCCCCTACATGAAAAAACACTATCGGGTGCGCGACAATGCCGATGGGCGTGCGGTCGTGGGCCTGTCGCAGGGCGGATATCAGGCGCTTGTCTCCGGCCTCTCGCATCTCGGCACCTTCGGCTGGGTTGCGACCTTCAGCGGCGTCTCCACCACCACCGTGCCGAACAAGGCGGTCGACGCCGCGCTGAACGATCCCGACAAGATCAACAAGGCGCTGCGCGGCTTCACGGTAACGGTCGGATCGAAGGACCAGGTCACCGGCAAGGACATTGCCGGCCTCAAGGCGACACTCGACGAAAAGAAGATCGCCCACGACTACCACGAATATCCGGACCTCCAGCATGAGATGGACGTCTGGCGGCCGTCGCTAGTCGCGTTTCTGGAAAAAGCCTTCAAGAAATAACAAGTCGGCTTCGGGCGTATGAACTACGCCCGTTCCGCCGCTTCCGCCTGCGCCGCCCCACCACTATTGCGGCGCAGGATCATCCGGTGCGCGGCCAGAACCGCGCCGCCGGTAACCAGCAGGCAGGCAAGCGCGATACCCCAGCTCGGTTCGGCAAAGCCGAAAAGGATTAGGATCAGCGTCGATAGCAGCGGTGCTGCATAGCTCGCAGCACCGAGAATCTGGATATCGCCGTTCTTGACGCCGTAATCCCAGGCATAGAAGGCGGCCCCCACCGGAAAGAACCCGAGCCCCAGCACCGCTGCCCACTGCGATGCCGTGTCCGGCCAGATCGTGTCCTCCAGGCCGAGATGGCAGACCAGGGAAAGGGCAGAGGTCGCCATGCAGAAGATGGTGACGACATCTGTCGATACCGCATCGAAGCGGCGGGTGATCAGCGAATAGCCGGACCAGGTGAAAGCGCAGAGGAAGGCAGCGCCATAGCCGATCGCATAGGCGCCCTCGAAGTGAAATCCGTTACGGCCGACGATCAGCACCGTACCGGCAAGCCCCATCAGCGCCCCGACCATATGATACCAGCGCAGCCGCTCACCCGGCAGCAACGTCGAACCGACAACGAGCAAGAGAGGCCAGAGATTGGCGATCAGTCCAGCTTCGACCGGAGGCGCCCGGCGCAATGCCGTGAAATAGAGGAAATGATAGCCGAACAACCCGGCGATACCGATGATCCAAACCTTGGCCGGCTGGCGCAGCAGGCGCAGGCGTTCAGGCTTCAACGCGAGAACGACGATACCGGGGATGCTGCCGATGGCGAAACAGATGGCGAGCAGCTGGAACGGCGGCATCTTGCCGGACGCAACCGTCAAGAGCGCCAGAAACGACCACATCACAATAGCCGTGAAACCCGTCAATGTCGCGCGAAACGTCAACTCTGCCCCCGGTCCGTTGCCGCGGGCATCTCCGCCGCGAAAACTCGCTTAACTGCCGTATTTCACGGCGGTGATCGTCACGGTCCCATATTGCGTCGGGATGCGGACGTAGACGGGAGCATATACATTCATGACCTCGGCCTTGGCAAACCAGATCTCCATGGCGTCGCTCTTGGCGAGATAGACATAATCCTTGCGCGTCGACTTATAACCGCTCTTCGGCGTGAAACGGACACCGCAGGCGATCGTCTTGCCCTTGAAACCCTCCGTCGAGAACGGATGCGATCCCTTCGGCGACAGTTTCAGATCCATCCGCATCTCGCCATCGAAGACGGACAGCGTCTGATTGCACAAATTGAGATTGGGGGTCGCGGGGAAAATCATGCCGGAAATCGGGTCAAGAACCGATTTCAGATCGCCGCCGCCGAGCGGAATCCAGCTCGCCGGCCGATTCGGCTCCGGCGTGATCGTGTTCGAAGTCACATTACCGTCGGTATAGGCGACGTCATAGGTGCGTTCCCGTTTGCCGCTCTTGTAGTAGAGCGTGTAATGCGTCGCCTGCAGCTTGTTGTCGCCGACAACACCGGTCACGTCGGTTCTCGCATCGATCGAGGTGACGAGATTGGCAAGACCCGATGAGGTGATATCACCCCGGATGGTGAACTGCTTGTCCTTGACCTCGGTCTTGAAGTCCGCCCTTGCGATCGGAAGACCGGCAAGCGAGACGCGGTATTGGGTTTCATGCCGCACCGGATCAGCCGACGCCGCCAAGGGCATCGACGCCATCAACGCCGAAACAAGGAACCACTTCCGAAAACAAACCATCACCGAAGCCTTCAACAAAGAGCAGGCAACATATATAGGCGCTTTGTGCGCTTGCTGCGACCATCAGAAAACAACAGCTTTTTGACGGAATTGCGGGAAAGCTCAAGGTTTGGCTTGACGCGGACAGCTGCTCTGACTATAGAACCGCAACTTTCCAATTATGGCCTGTTGGATTGCGTGCTGGGTTTTGCCTGGAACGACTTTTCAATGGCCAAGAAAAACAAAAGTAGGTGTTCCATGTCCCGCATGTGCGAATTGACCGGCAAGGCCGTCCTCGTGGGCAACAATGTCAGCCACGCCAACAACAAGACCAAGCGTCGGTTCCTTCCGAACCTCTGCCAGGTCACGTTGATTTCTGACGTTCTTGGCCAGCGTTATCGTCTGCGCGTTTCCGCTGCAGGCCTCCGTTCGGTCGAGCATCGCGGCGGTCTCGACGCTTTCCTTCTGAAGGCCAGCGAAACCGAACTCAGCCAGCGTGCCCGCTTGCTGCGTCGCCAGATCATCAAGAAGACCGCCGAAGCCGCTGTTGCTGCTGCTGTAGCCGCCTAAGCTTCTGCACTTCTGACTATCATACGGGCTGAGAGGCTTGCACGGATCATCTCCGGGCAAGCCTTTTCCCATGTCCGGTTTTTCACTCCAACTGGTGGCATCTCCCAGGATAAAAAAATGCTTATGAAATCACGTTATACCCTTGCCTATGTTCTGCTGATGACGCTCGTCGTCGTCGCCTCGAACATCCTCGTGCAATATCCGCTGCAGGCGACGCTCGCCGGCATCAATCTTGCCGACATCCTGACCTGGGGTGCTTTCACTTATCCCGTCGCTTTCCTGATCACCGACCTCACCAATCGTCAGTTCGGCCCGAAGGCTGCACGTAGGGTGGTGTTCGCCGGCTTCGTCGTCGGTGTCGCGCTCTCCTTCGTCACCGCCCAGCCGCGCATCGCGATCGCTTCCGGCTCGGCCTATCTCGCCGGTCAGCTCCTCGACATCTCCGTGTTCAACCGCCTGCGCCGCATGGCCTGGTGGCGCGCACCGCTGTTCGGCTCGCTGGTCGGCTCGCTGCTCGACACCCTGATCTTCTTTTCCTTCGCCTTTGCGCCATTCTTCGTCTTCTTCGGCCCGAACGATCCCTTCGCCATCGACTGGGCGCCGATCCTCGGCGTGTTTTCCACGTCGGCTCCGCGCTGGATTTCCTGGGCGATCGGCGATTTCTCAGCGAAAATGACGGTCGGCCTCGTCATGCTGCTGCCCTACGGCGCACTGATGAACCTGCTGAAGCCGGCCCCGCAGGTGCCGACGGCGTAAGCAACTGCCACGACAAATCCATGGAAGCCCGCGCAAGTCGCGGGCTTTTTCAATTCTGGCTGACCAGCCTTTCGTCGCGGAGGCGGAATTCCAGCATCAGGCCGCGCTGCAGGATCGAATGATTGTCGTCGGAGACCATGATCAGATGGATCGTGCCGTCGGCCGCGCGGAAGGCGTCCAGCCCTTCCATATTGTCGATCTGGTAGCTGGAATTCGCCTCGAAGATGACCGCGCCATCCACGACCGCGCCCGGCCTGATATCCGCCCCTGCGATGCGGCGGATGCGCATGCCGATGCCATGCGCCAGATCGAAGCGTCGCTCCAGGAGCAGCAGGTCGCCATCCGGCAGAAACACGCCGTCGCTTGCGTCGAAATCGTCGCTATGCCTTACCGTGAATCGGCCCTTCAGCGGCCCGTCCAGGATCGCCGCCAGCATGTTTCCCTGAGCGTCCAGACTGTCTTCCGCGACGATCACCGTAGCACCCGAAAGCGGGCTCGATTGCGGCGCGATCATCAAGGCTTCCAGACTGCGGTTGGCGCGCAATTCCTTTCGCGGGATCAGGATCGGAATGGAGCCATCGGGCGGTGATGTCTCGAAGCCGGGGTCCGGATAGGTATCGACCCGGTGATATTGCTCATAGCTGACGAGCACATGGTCGCCCTTGAGCACCAGTCCCTCCGCATCCATCGCGCTCTTGCCGGTATCCGTCTCGCCAAGACGATCGAGCATCGGCATGATCCGCACATCGGCGATGCCCTTCAGCCTCCCCTCCCCGTCACGCTCGACGGTTCCGGTCAGCCAGTGGCCGGTATCCAGCACCGAGACGAAACGACGCTGGTCCGGGCGGAAGCGGATAGCGGAAATGGCACCGAAGAGGGGATTGGCGGAGCTGAGTTCCACTCCACCCAGGAATTCGAGCGCCCCGAACCGTGTCAGTCCAGAACCGGGTTTGAATGCGGAAATCGCCGTCGCATGGATGTCCGCCACCCCGCCTTCCGGCGTGTCCATGGCGGCACAGCCGGCGAGCAGCATCACGAGCATGGTCGCGCGGCAGAAGCGTTTCATGGGCTCTCACGGGGCCTGTGGGATCAGGACGGCAGTAGCACGAACACCGGCCCGAACGGCCGATGCTGGGGACAAGCCTAAGGCGGTCAGCTTGCGCGGCGCATACGCGAGCGCGGCAAGGTCGACTGATCTTCGAACAGCGAAGCAAGCTGCTCGGTCATGGCGCCAGCCAGCTCGTCTGCGTCGACAATGGTCACGGCACGGCGATAGTAGCGCGTGACATCATGGCCGATGCCGATCGCCAAGAGTTCCACCGGCGAGCGCGTCTCGATCTGCTCGATCACGGCACGCAGGTGCCGCTCCAGATAGTTGCCTGGATTGACCGACAGCGTCGAATCGTCGACCGGCGCGCCATCCGAGATCATCATCAGGATGCGGCGCTGCTCACGGCGGCCGAGCAGGCGGTTATGCGCCCAGATCAGCGCCTCGCCGTCGATATTTTCCTTGAGCAACCCCTCGCGCATCATCAGTCCGAGATTGGTGCGCGACCGGCGATAGGGTTCGTCAGCGGATTTGTAGATGATGTGGCGCAGGTCGTTGAGGCGGCCTGGCGTCTGCGGCTTGCCACCGGCGAGCCATTTTTCGCGCGCCTGCCCGCCCTTCCAAGCCTTGGTGGTGAAGCCGAGGATCTCGACCTTGACGCCGCAACGCTCCAGCGTGCGCGCCAGAATATCGGCACAGGAGGCGGCAACCGTGATCGGCCGGCCGCGCATCGAACCCGAATTGTCGATCAGCAGCGTCACGACCGTATCGCGGAACTGCGTGTCCCGCTCCATCTTGAAAGACAGCGCCTGCGTCGGGTCGATGATCAGGCGTGTCAGACGCGCCGGATCAAGATAACCCTCTTCCAGGTCGAAATCCCAGGAGCGGTTCTGTTGCGCCATAAGCCGGCGCTGCAAGCGGTTTGCGAGCCGCCCGACCGCGCCCTGCAGATGTGCGAGCTGCTTGTCGAGGAAGGCGCGCAGGCGCTCGAGTTCCGCCGTATCGCAGAGTTCCGACGCCGTCGTGGTCTCGTCGTATTCCTCGGTGAAGACGTGGTAGTCGACCTTTTCGTTGAAGTCGGCAAAGGGCGTGTTCGGACGGCGGGTTTCGCCCGGCGTCTCCGAATCCTCTTCGCCCTCTTCGCTCATGTCGTCGTCGGAAATTTCGGCGCCGTCCATCTCGCCGTCATCCATCTGCTCGTCGGAGGCTTCGCTGTCCTCGGCGGGCGCGGAGTCGGAGCCATCGTCGCTCTCGACATCCTGATCGTCCTGATCCTCGCCGCTCGGCTTGTCCTCGTCGGCGGACTCCTCGTCGGAATCCGGCTCCATCTCCTGATCGCCGTATTCCTCGGCCATTTCCATGGCCGTCAGCATGTTGCGGACCACACGGGCAAAGCTCTGCTGGTCGTTGATGCTGGAGGTGAGATTGTCGAGTTCGCCGCCGGTCTTTTCCTCAATGAAGGACCGCCAGAGATCGAGAACCTTGCCAGCACTTTCCGGCGGCTTCTGACCGGTCAGCTTCTCCCGCACGATCATCGCCATCGCTTCGCCGATCGGCGCATCCTCCTGCCGCTCGATACCGGAGAAATTCGCCTTGGCGTATTTTTCCGAATTCATCGAGCCGATGTTGGAGGCCACGCCGCTCATGCGCAGCGAGCCGATCGATTCGACACGCGCCTGCTCGACGGCATCGAAGATGGAACGGGCATCGGCGCCCTGCGGCGCCATGGTGGCGTGCACGCGGGCATCATGGCAGGCAAGCCTGAGCGCCATCGAATCGCCGAGGCCGCGCGTCACCGCCAGCTCATGCGCCGTCGGCCGCTTCGAAAGCTCCGGCAGGCGAATGCGCTCGCCGGTCATTCCCGGACGCTCGTTGGCGAAGGCGACCTCGACCTCGGCATCGCCGGCGATCGAGCGCACGCAGCCGGTGATCGCCCGACGCAACGGCTCCATGTCGACCGGGCCACTCGGCTTCGCTTTGGAATTGTCTCCGCGACCTGACATGACTTGTCGGTTCTTCCTTAGGCTTCGAGCACGATGTTGGCAGCACTTTCCTTCAGCTCTATGCCGAAGGCGCGCTGATAATGCTCGGCGACCAGCGGCCGCTCCAGCTCATCGCACTTATTGAGGAAGGTGACACGGAAGGCAAAGGCGATATCGCCGAAGATTTCCGCATTTTCCGCCCAGGTGATGACCGTACGCGGGCTCATGACAGTCGACAAATCGCCGTTCATGAAGGCGGCGCGGGTCAGATCGGCGACGCGAACCATCTTGGATACGGTATCGCGGCCCTTCTCCGTGCGGAAGGACTTCACCTTGGCGAGCACGATGTTGACTTCGTTCTCGTGCGGCAAATAGTTCAGCGTCGTAACGATCGACCAACGGTCCATCTGCGCCTGGTTGATCTGCTGCGTGCCGTGATAAAGCCCGGTCGTGTCGCCAAGGCCGATGGTATTGGCGGTCGCGAACAGACGGAAGGCCGGGTGCGGGCGGATGACGCGGCTCTGGTCGAGCAGCGTCAGGCGACCGGAGGATTCCAGCACGCGCTGGATGACGAACATCACGTCCGGACGGCCGGCATCATATTCGTCGAAGACGAGCGCGACATTGTGCTGATAGGCCCAGGGCAGGATGCCATCCTTGAACTCGGTGATCTGCAGCCCGTCCTTGACGACGATCGCGTCCTTACCGACGAGGTCGATACGGCTGACATGGCTGTCGAGGTTAATACGCACGCAGGGCCAGTTGAGGCGGGCGGCGACCTGCTCGATATGCGAGGACTTGCCCGTGCCGTGGTAGCCCGAAATCATCACGCGGCGGTTATGGGCAAAGCCGGCGAGGATGGCGAGCGTCGTCTCGCGGTCGAAGAGATAGTCGGTGTCGAGATCAGGCACATAGGCGCCGCCCTTGCTGTAGGCCGGAACGCGAATATCGGAATCGATGCCAAAGACGTCACGGACCGAAACGGTGGTGTCGGGAGTCTCGGAAATATCAAGGTCAATCTTGCTCATCATGTCTCCAAGGCGGGTGACTGTCACCCAGCCATATCAATCTCAGCCATTTGTATCATGACGCCGCAGTTTATTGCCCGCATCCGTCTGGTCGGAACATCGGCGATACTTCTCCGGGACTGAAGCGAAACCTCGATGCGATGAAATGATCGCTTGCGAGCATTCATGAACAGAGTCCCGGACAAGAAACGCCGCGTCCGGAAAGTCGGCCGAGGTGCAGCCAGCCAAATGCGCACCCTGCCGCAGTTGCCCACGGCCTCAGCCGATTTGGACCATACCTGATTGAAGACGGAGAGCAAGGACAGGAATTAACAAAAACCGTTCTGTTTCAATAATTGATATGCCTGGATGACTGCGCGGAAGCGCTCCTCCGATCCGCGGTCGCCACCATTGGCGTCCGGATGGTGTTTTTTCACTAGCTCCTTGTAGCGGCTCTTGATTTCCGTCGGGGTGGCATTGGCGCCCAGACCAAACGTATCGAAGGCCTTTGCCTCCAGTGTCTTCAGCTTGCGCTGCTCCGGAAAGCGTGGCCCGCTGCCACGGCCGTGGCCATCCTTGACGAAGCCGAAGGGATCGCGAACCCGGGTATAGGCGCCGGAGCGGACCTCCGATTGCAAGGGGCTGTTCTTTGCCGCCTTGTTGACGCCGACGGTCCAGGTCGGACGATGGCCGGTGATCGCTTCCTTCTGGTAACGCGCGATTTCGCCGTCCGAAAGGCCGGAGAAATAATTATAGCCCTTGTTGTAGTCCTTGACGTGCTCGAAGCAGAACAAAAAGAACTGCCCTTCCGCATTGCGCCCGACCGGAGCGCGATGCGTACCCTTTTGTCGCAGCCGTCCCACTGGCATGTCGGCGGCGCCTGTTCGGGCTCCGGCTCGCGTCTGCGGCGGGTTCGAATACGATCGAAATATTTTGAATCAAGTTTCATGACGCCCTAATTATGAGGCCTCGATTACCCCACAACAAGAATTGACAAATGGGAATGTTATAGGCTTTGTGGGAACCTTTTTCGCGAACGAGGACATGGCGGGAATATGGAAACGACGCTTCAATCCCGCATTGAAAAAAAGCTCACCGACGCCTTCGCGCCCGAGCGTCTCGCGGTCATCAACGAAAGCCACATGCACGCCGGCCACCAGCCCGACATGACCGGAACCGGCGAGACTCATATAAGAGTTCGCATTGTCTCCGCCAAGTTCGCCGGCATGCCGCGCCTTGCCCGCCACAGGGCGATCAACGAGCTTCTGAAGCCGGAGCTGGATGCAGGGCTGCATGCGCTCGCCGTGGAACCGGCAGCGCCCGGAGAGGCTGTGCGGTGGTAACGAGCCCTACTCCGGCTTGTTCTCTTCCGTCTCGGCGGGGCGGATGCGGAGCTTGGTGATGCGGTTCTTTTCCCGCTTCATGACGATGAAGCGCTTGCCATAGAAGGTGAAGGCCTGGCGCTCTTCGGGTATGGTCATCGATTCGTGGATGACGAGACCGGCAATCGTCGTCGCCTCCTGGTCGGGCAAATTCCAGTCAAGCGCGCGATTGAGGTCGCGGATCGGCACGACGCCGTCGACGACGATCGAACCATCCGCCTCCTGGCGCACGCCCTGAATATCCAGATCGTGCTCATCGGCGATATCGCCGACGATCTCTTCCAGAATGTCTTCCAGCGTCACGATGCCCTGCACCTCGCCATATTCGTCGACGACGACGGCGAAATGCTGCTTGCGGCGCAGGAAGGCATTCAGCTGGTCTTCGAGATTGGTGCTGTCGGGCACGAACCAGGGCTTCTGGGCGATCTTGACGATATCCAGGTTCTCCGGCTCGGCATTCCGTTCCGCCAGCGCCCTCAGCAGGTCCTTGGCGTGCACGACGCCGATGATGTTGTCGATCGTGCCGCGCCAGAGCGGCATGCGCGTGTAGGGGCTGTCGAGAATGGCACGCACCACGACATCGGGTGGATCGTCGGCATTGATGGCGCGCATCGCCATGCGGTGGACCATGATGTCGGAGAGTTCCAGCTCGCCGAGATCGAGCACGCCGCCGAGACGGTCGCGATCGGCCTTGAACACCGACCCCTCGCGATGCAGCAGGTCAACGGCGCCGCGCAACTCCTCATGCGCCGACAGCATTGACACTTCCTTGGAGAGGTTGACGCCGAAGACACCAAGAATCTGCCGGACGATGGCATTGACGAAGCTCGATAACGGCCCGACCACGGCGACGAAGAAACGCACGGTGCCGGCGACGTTGAGTGCAAACCGATCCGGCGCCGAGATCGCCCAGCTTTTCGGCAGCACTTCCGCGAAGATGACGAGGACAACGGTCATGGCTACCGTCGCCAGCGCCACGCCGGAATTGCCGAACAGGCCCAGAAACACACTGGTCGCCAGTGACGACGCCAGAATATTGGCGAGATTGTTGCCAATCAGTAGCGCGCCGATCAGCCGGTCGCGGCGTTCGATCAGCTTGCGCACGATACCCGCTCGCTCGTCGCCATTGGCCTCCAGCGTGTGAATGCGGCTGCGCGAAGCCGCCGTCAGCGCTGTTTCCGAACCGGAAAAAAACGCCGAAAACAGCACCAGCACGATGATCGAGACGATCTCGGGCCAATATTCCAACAGAACCGCCAGTGTGCCTTCGACCGTCATTGCGGATGTTTTTCTTTGAGGAAGCTCAGAACTTCGGAGGACGGCACATCGTCGGCCACGAAGGACTGGCCGATGCCGCGGGTGAGAATGAAGGTGAGCTGGCCGCTCTTGACCTTCTTGTCCTGCGCGATCGCATCCATCAGCACTTCGGCCGGCGGCAGCTCGCCCGGAATATCGCCCATCCGCGTCGGCAGGCCGACTGTCTTCAGATGCGCCTCGACGCGCTTGGCGTCATCAGGGCTTGCCAGATTGAGGCGCGAGGAAAACTCATGCGCCAGCACCATGCCGATCGCAACACCCTCGCCATGTACCAGCCGCCGGCTGTCATAGGCGGTGGCGGCTTCCAGGGCGTGGCCGAAGGTATGGCCGAGATTGAGCAGCGCTCGCGGACCGTTTTCGCGCTCGTCGGCAACGACGACATCGGATTTCGCCTGGCAGCTCGCGGCGATCGCCTCGATGCGTGCCGCACCGCCGGAAAATACGTCCTGCCAGTTGGCCTCCAGCCAGGCAAAGAAATCCGGCTTGTCGATCAGGCCGTACTTGGCGACTTCGGCGTAACCGGCGCGGAATTCGCGTTTGCTGAGCGTGTTCAACACGTCGGTATCGGCGAGCACCAGATCCGGCTGATGGAAGACGCCGATCAGGTTCTTGCCGTGATGGGTGTTGATGCCGGTCTTGCCGCCGACGGAGGAATCCACCTGCGACAGCAGCGAAGTCGGCACCTGCACGAAACGAACGCCCCGGCGCACGATGCCGGCGGCAAAGCCGGAGAGGTCGCCGATCACGCCGCCGCCAAGCGCAATGACGGCATCGTTGCGCTCGATACGCGCGGTGAGCACAGCATCGCAGACGGTCATCAGATGCTCGAAGCTCTTGGTCTTCTCGCCGGCCGGCAGCACCAGGCTGGAGGACTGGATACCCGCCGCCTGCAGGCTCGCTACCAGCGCATCGAGATAGACCGGCGCGACGTTTTCGTCGGTGATGACGGCGGCCTTGCGGCCCTTCAACCTCGCCGCGATTTCCGCACCGGCTCGGGCGATCAAGCCCGGCCCGATCAAAATGTCATAGGCGCGGTCGCCGAGCGGGACGCGGACAAGGCGCTCTGCGGGTGCAGGTGTGATCGCATTCATGGTGTTGTGCTTTCCTGTCTCCCCTCGGTCATGGCCTCAAGGACTTCCTTGACCATGATTTCCTTGCTCACATCGCGCGACCAAACCACGAGATCGGCTTCCGCATAGATCGGATAGCGCGCGGTCATCAGTCTTTCGAGGGTTTGTTTCGGATTGTCTGTTTTGAGCAGCGGCCGCGTCTCACGTTTGCCGACGCGCTCCCACAGCACATCGAGATCGGCCTTCAGCCAGACCGACAAGCCGCTGCGTTTGACGTGCCGGCGCGTGCGTGCGTTGATGAAGGCGCCGCCGCCCGTGGAGACGACGCGCGGTCCGCCCTTGAGCAGCCGCTTGATCACCCGCGTTTCCAGCGCCCGGAATTCTTCCTCGCCGTAAGCGGCGAACAGTTCCGCGATCGTCATCCGCGACACGCGCTCAATCTCGATATCCGTATCGACGAAAGGGATACCGAGCTGGTTTGCGACCAGCCGGCCAATCGAGGACTTTCCTGCCCCCATCAGCCCAACAAGGACAAGATTGCGCGCACCCAATGCGGCACGCGCTCTGTCTTTGAGGCTTTCTCCAAGGGTCAGGACTTGTTCACTCATCGGCCCATTCACAATTTGTTTGGAAACGGTATCGTCAAATGCGCCTGTAGCGTCAAGACGCCGTGACGTAAACATCTCTGCAATATCCTTCGGCTAACGCTTGATGGATATGATTACAATATGTCACCGGACCAATGATTGGGACGAGGAGAGTTTCTGAATGCCGACCCTGTTTCGCTTCCTCGTCATCTGCGCGGTGATCGCCGGATCGGTGTATGGGGCAATGTGGGCTCTAGTTCTCTTCGTCGACCCACAGCCCCGCGACGTGACGATCCGCCTGCCGTCGGAACGCGTCAACCCGCCGGCAACCGGTTCGGTGAAACCATGAGGGCCGAGGTCATGGCGAGGGATTTGAGCCGCGTCCATATGGAAGCCTTTCTGGAAATGATGAGCGCGGAACGCGGCGCGGCCGTCAACACGCTGCAATCCTATGAGCGCGACCTCGACGACCTTCACTCCTTTCTGTCCGAGCGCAGCGTCCGTCTGACGGAGGCAGGATCGAACGATCTCGGTGCCTATCTCTCCGGCCTCTCCCGCCAGGGCTTCAAGCCGTCGTCGCAGGCGCGAAGGCTTTCGGCCATGCGCCAGTTCTACAAGTTCCTCTATTCCGAGGGCTTGCGTACGGATGACCCCACCGGCATTCTCGACGCACCGAAGAAAGGAAGACCCCTCCCAAAAACCATGGGGGTCGAAGAGGTGACCCGTCTTCTTACCCAGGCCGAACAGGAAGCCGCGACGGACGGTCCCGATCAATTGCAACGCCTTCGCATGCTGGTTCTCCTGGAACTGCTCTATGCCACCGGCATGCGCGTCAGCGAACTCGTTACCCTGCCGGCCAAGGTGCTGGACCAGGAGGGGCGTTTCCTGATGATCCGGGGCAAGGGCAACAAGGAGCGGCTGGTGCCGCTGTCGCAATCGGCCATCGCGACATTGAAAGCCTATGGCAAGCTGCAGGCGCGGGTGGCGGCAAGCGCCAAACAATCGGCACCGGAGAGCCCCTGGCTCTTTCCCGCCGCCTCCAAGCAAGGCTACCTGCCGCGGCAGGTTTTCGCGCGCGATCTGAAAGATCTTGCCATCCGCGCCGGTCTGACACCGTCGCTGATCTCGCCGCATGTCATGCGTCATGCCTTCGCCAGCCACCTGCTTGCCAACGGCGCAGATTTGCGCGTGGTGCAGGAATTACTCGGCCATTCCGACATTTCGACGACACAAATCTATACACATGTGCTGGAAGAACGCCTTCACCAGCTGGTGCAAACGCATCACCCCCTTGCCAAACAGGGCAAAAAACAGGAATAGGACCGGCACATAGATTTATACGGGCCGTCTCTCGTCACAGGCAAAAGGATCGGAAACGCACCT
Organism: Rhizobium lusitanum; assembly: GCF_014189535.1. Classification (NCBI taxonomy): domain Bacteria; kingdom Pseudomonadati; phylum Pseudomonadota; class Alphaproteobacteria; order Hyphomicrobiales; family Rhizobiaceae; genus Martinezella; species Martinezella lusitana. The sequence goes on from NZ_CP050308.1 coordinate 1,978,773, forward strand.
CATGCATAATTATCTCGACTTCGAAAAACCCATCTCGGACCTCGAAGGCAAGATTCACGAGCTCAAGAAGCTCGCGAGCGAAGATGAGAGCATCGACACTTCAGACGAAGTGGGCCGGCTCGAGATTCGCGTTCGCGAGTCGATGGCCGACATCTATTCCAAACTCAACGCCTGGCAGAAGACGCAGGTCGCCCGCCATCCGCAGCGCCCGCATTTCGTCGACTATGCCAAAGCGCTGTTCACGGAATTTACGCCGCTGGCCGGCGACCGCAAATTTTCCGAGGATGCCGCCATCCAGGCGGGCTTTGCCCGCTTCCGTGGCCAGCCCATCGCCATCATCGGTCAGGAAAAGGGCAACGACACCAAGTCGCGCCTGAAGCATAATTTCGGCAGCGCCCGTCCCGAGGGTTACCGCAAGGCGATCCGCGTCCTGGAAATGGCCGACCGCTTCGGGCTGCCGGTCATCACCCTGGTCGACACGGCAGGCGCCTATCCCGGCGTCGGAGCCGAAGAGCGCGGCCAGGCGGAAGCGATTGCCCGCTCCACCGAAATGTGTCTGGGCGTCAAGGTACCGATCATCTCCGTCGTCATCGGCGAAGGCGGCTCGGGCGGCGCTATCGCGATTGCCACCGGCAACCGCGTCTATATGCTCGAACATTCGATCTACAGCGTGATTTCGCCCGAAGGCGCGGCCTCCATCCTCTGGCGCGATTCCACACGCGCCAAGGAAGCCGCCACCAACATGAAAATCACCGCCGAAGACCTGAAGGGGCTTGGGATCATCGACGGCATCATCCCCGAACCGCTCGGCGGCGCGCATCGCGACCCGCAGATGGTGATCGCGGCGGCCGGCGACGTGATTTTCAACGCGCTCGGCGAACTCTCCAGCCGCTCGGGCGAACAATTGCGCGGCGACCGCCGTCAGAAATTCCTAAATATTGGCCGCAATCTCTGACGCAGGTCGATAATCGCTATCTTTCCAAACGAGAATGAGGCCAAATCTTGGCCACATTCTTGTTGTCGAACCGTTAATGGCAAAGAAAAGCTTGCGAGTGCGCCGCAGGCGCGTCATAGGCTGGTAAGGAATTATCAAGTATAAACCGTCTATGCTTCCATTTAATGTTTCGAAAGGGGCGGCGAAACAGATCGTACGGCCGCTCTTCGCATCTATGGGCTACGTCAGAATGCGCATCCGTCACCTTGCCTATATGTCTCTGATCGCGCTGGCTCTCGCCGGCTGCAACGACGCGCTCGATACCGCGTCGATTGACCTGTCGAAGGTAAAGAACAAGGTCGAGCAGCCGCTCCCCGACCGCATCCTTGCCGACATGACCAAAAAGGGCATGGACCGCAATTCGCCGATCATGATCCGTATCTTCAAGGAAGAAGGTACGATGGAGATCCTCAAGGCGAACCAGAACAACCGCTTCGAGGTGATCGCCAGCTACAGCATCTGCGCCTGGTCCGGTCGTCTCGGCCCGAAGGTGAAGGAAGGCGACCGGCAGGCTCCGGAAGGCTTCTACAATCTGACGCCGGCCAACCTCAATCCGAATTCCAAATACTATCTCGCCATCAATACCGGCTTTCCGAACCGCTATGACGCCGCCAATGGCCGCAGCGGCAACAACCTGATGATCCATGGCGCCTGCTCGTCGTCGGGCTGCTATTCGATGACCGACCAGCAGGTGCTGGAAATCTACGCCTTCGCGCGCGACGCCTTCAAGGGCGGCCAGAAGACAATCCAGCTGGAAGCCTTCCCCTTCCGCATGACGGCGGAAAACATGGTCAAGCACCGCCTCAGCTCCAATATCGAATTCTGGAAAATGCTGAAGGTCGGCTATGACAATTTCGAGGTGACGAAGCGTCCGCCGGAAGTCGAAGTCTGCGAGAAGAAATACGTCTTCAACCAGCAGGCCAGCGGCCCGTTCACCGCCGGTGGCAAATGCCCCGTTATGACGACACCGCCGGCGCTGCAGACCGCGCTCGCAACCTATGACAAGCAATATCAGGCCGACTACAGTACCACGCTGAAGAAATTCGACGGCATGGCCTGGTATGACCCGACCGAAGCCGAACGCAAGGCCGTCGTCGCCAAGCAACGCAAGGGCCACGACCTCGCCTATGCCCCGACCGGCACAGCACTCGCCGCCGGCAAGATGATGAAGGTCGCCGACCTGGAATCGATGATGTCGAACCAGTCGGCACAGCAGATTGCCCGTGGCGCCACCACCGCCAATCCGACGACCGCCAGTATCCGCATGGCAACGGCGGATCCAGGCCCCATCGCACTGCAGCCAGCTCAGACCGGCGACATCGCTATCGCGGCCAACATCCCCGCGAATGTGCCGATCCCAATGGCGAACCCCATGAACCCCATGGTCAGCGCCCCGCTCGCCTACGCGCCGCCTCCGCCGGTGGAAACCGCGCAAACCGACACGGCCAAGAAGCCACCCTTCTGGAAGTTCTGGGCCAAGGGTGAATAGGCTGGACGACGGGGTTTACGATTTGCGCGGGCTGAAATGCCCGCTCCCCGTTCTGAAGACCGAAAAGCGCCTGCGCGGCATGTCGTCCGGGACGATATTGACGGTCGAGACCAGCGATCCCTTGGCAATCATCGACATCCCGCATTTCTGCAACGAAAACGGCCATGCCCTGCTGGCGAGCGAAAATACCGGCAGCGGCCATCGCTTCACGATCCGCAAGACGTAGCTTTATTCGGAAATCAGAATCGCATGCCCGGAACGGCCAGCGGATTGTCCTGAAGCGCGGCGCGATCCGGCTTGTCGATGCTCGGCTTGCTCAGGAACGCGTCGAACAGGCCCTTCACGAAATCTTCCGGTAGATCCTTGGTAATGATCACCATGCGCGTACGCCGGTCGTTCGGATCGGGCCATGCCGGCAGACGCACCGGTGGATGGAAGATATTCTGCACGCCATGCAGCACCACCGGGCGCTCCGGCCTGTCGGACACCGAAACGATCGCCTTCATGCGCAAAAGCTTTTCGCCATGCGCGGACCGCAGGAGATCGATGAACATTTCCAGCGCGACCGGATCGATCGGCTGCGTTTCGATGATCGAGAGGGACCGGATCGAGCCGTCGTGACGGTTCACATCATGGGCATGCTGATGACGGTGGCCGTGATGATGGTCATGGTGGTGATGGTGCCCATCGTCATGGTGATGGTCGTGATCATGCCCATGGTCGTGGTGATGATGATCATCGTCCGCCTCCAGCTCGTCATGCAGCCAGCGGCCGACATCGGCGATCTTCGAAGCGGGATCATAGAGGCCGTTGACGAGAATGGCGGCGCGGCCGGCCTCCTCGCTGTCGGCATTCAGCATCTGCGCCCGCGGATTGAGTGTCCTTAGCCGGCTTTCCAACGCACCGGCGGGAGCAGCGCCCTCGATACCGGTCTTGGAGACGATCAGCCGATCGGCGACCGCCACCTGCTTGCGTGCTTCCTCGTGATTGTCGAGGGTCTGCAATCCGTTGACGGCGTCGACGATGGTGATCACGCCGTCCAGATCGAAATTGTTGGCGATGATCGGATTGCCCATGATCGACTGCATCACCGGCGCTGGATCGGCAAGGCCTGTTGTCTCGATGACGACGCGCTTCAGCGGCCGGATGCGGCCGGTCTGCATGGCGTCCATCAGGTTCGCCAGCGTATCCACAAGCTCGCCACGTACGGTGCAGCAGAGGCAGCCATCGGAGAGCTCGATGATGGCGTCGCCGGAGCTTTCAACCAGAAGATGGTCGATGCCGACATCGCCGAACTCGTTGATGATGACGGCCGCGTCGCGCATGTCCGGATCCTTGAGGATGCGGTTCAGAAGCGTCGATTTGCCGGCTCCGAGAAAGCCGGTGAGGATCGATACCGGCACCCTATGCTGCGGATTGCTCATGGGTCAGGTCCGATCAGAAGGTGGGACGCGGCATGGGGATCGGGATGCCGGCGGCGGCGGAACCCGAAGTGGCGAGCTTGTCACCCTTCGTGGTCTTGTCGCCCTTGGCCGTCAGGTCGGTCTTGTCGCCCTTGCTGGCGGTCACGGCATCCTGCCCGCCGATCAGGCCGGCATAGACGAAATTCGGGTCGTGATCCATTTCGTGGATATAGGGCGAGGTCACCTTCATGCGGCCGGCTTCGTCGCGCGTTTCGCTGCGGGATCTTTGCGCCCTTGGCGCTGCAGATTTCGGCGGTGAGGTCGGCGACCTGATCCTGGCCCGGCCCATAGGGCCTGAGGTTCGCCAGCGTGTCCTTACCCGAAAACTGGTTCTGGAAACCCTTTTCCAGGAAATTGGCGGAATCGTCGGCGCGCGCGGCCAGACTGTCCGTGCCGAGCACGACCGAGATCAGCGTACGGCCATTGCGGGTGGCGGACGCAATCTGATTGAAACCGGCAGCGCAGATAAAGCCGGTCTTCATGCCGTCGGCGCCATCGTAGCGACCGATCAGCATGTTGATGTTCGGCACCTGCTTGACGCCGTTGGTAAAGCCTTCCAGCGAGAAATAGCCGGCATATTGCGGGAATTCGCGACGCAAGGCGACGCTGAGAACCGCAAGGTCACGCGCGGTCGTATATTGGCCCTGGCCGGGCAGGCCGTTGGGATTGATGAAGTGCGTATCCAGCATCCCGAGACGGGCGGCTTCCGCATTCATCCGCGCGACGAAGCCCTGCTGGGAGCCGCCGATCGTCTCGGAAACGGCCATGGCGAGGTCGTTGGCGGACTTGACCAGCATCATCTTCAAGGCATTGTCGAGCGTCATCTTCTGGCCCGGCTTGAAATACATCTTCGCGGCCGGCTGCGCGGAGGCAAGCTTGGACATGACGACGGGCGTGTCGAGCGAGACCTGCCCGGACTGGATAGCGCGGAAGGTGACGTAAGCCGTCATCAGCTTGGTCAGCGAGGCGGGATACCACTTGCTGAAGGCTTCCTGATGATCGAGTACACGCCCGGTATTGGCCTCGACGAGGACGTGCGGATTGGCATCAGCCACCTCAGCGGTCGACACGAAAAGCATGGATGCGGCGGCGGCCATGGGAACAAGCCGCAAGGCGGCATACAAACGATTCTGCTTCGTCGGCACGATCTATCCTTCAGAAGTCCTAAATTCTCTCGAAAGCTCCGCTTATTTAACCTATATGGCTAGGAGAAGGCAAAGGCGATCGACGAGTTTATTTACCCGGAGTGCCACACATTCGCCGATGGCGAAAAGGGTACTCCAGTTCCATGAACTCAGACCATCATACCCTTTTTCGACAGGAAAGTGGATGGTCTGGGATCACAGTCTTTTGATTATGCGCAGCGCGTTGAAAAGGGCGATGCGATATTGAAACATGTGTGCCAGACCGAGTGCCGAACCCGAATCCGTTAGTGAGCAGCAGGAAAGTCAATATGCCGATCTTGAACAGAGCCGCCGAACTCCAGGACGAAGTGACCGAATGGCGCCGCCATATTCATACGAACCCAGAGCTCCTCTACGCGGTGGAAAAGACCGCCGCCTTTGTTGCCGAGAAGCTCAAGGCGTTCGGCGTCGATGAAGTCGTCACCGGCATCGGCCGCACCGGCGTCGTCGGCCTGATCCGCGGCAAAGGCCCCGGCCGCACTGTCGGCCTGCGCGCCGACATGGATGCGCTGCCGCTCACCGAAATCTCCGGCAAACCCTGGGCCTCCACCACGCCCGGCAAGATGCATGCCTGCGGCCATGACGGCCACACCGCCATGCTGCTGGGAGCCGCTAAATATCTCGCCGAGACCCGCAATTTCAGCGGCAACGTTGCCGTGATCTTCCAGCCCGCCGAAGAGGGCGGCGCCGGCGGCGACGCCATGGTCAAGGACGGCATGATGGAGCGCTTCGAGATCGCCGAAGTCTACGGCATGCACAATCTGCCAGGCTTGCCGGTCGGCCAGTTCGCCATCCGCAAGGGCCCGATCATGGCGGCGACGGACGAATTTACCGTTACCATCAAGGGTCGCGGCGGCCATGCCGCCCTGCCGCACAAGACGATCGACCCGATCGCCATCGGCGCCCAGATCGTCACCAACCTGCAGCTGATCGCCTCGCGCAGCACCGACCCGCTGAAGTCCGTGGTCGTCACCGTCACCAAGTTCAATGCCGGCAACGCCTATAACGTCATTCCTGATAATGCCGGTTTCGCCGGCACCGTGCGCACCCTCGATCCTGATATCCGCGATCTCGCCGAGCGGCGCTTCAAGCAGATCGTCGCCGGCATCGCCGCCAGCCATGACGCCGAGGTCGATATCCAGTTCCACCGCAACTATCCGGTGACCTTCAACCACGCCGACGAGACCGAGTACGCGCTTGCCGCCGCCCAGGATATCGCTGGCGTGGGCAACGTCACCCCCGATGTCGATCCGATGATGGGCGGCGAGGATTTCTCCTACATGCTGAACGCCCGCCCCGGCGCCTTCATCTTCGTCGGCAACGGCGACACGGCGGGCCTGCACAACGCCGCCTACGACTTCAACGACGAAGCCATCGCCCACGGCGTCTCCTACTGGGTCCGCCTCGCCGAACAGCGTTTGAACGCCTGAGACCTAGCCACCATTTTCCGTGCGCCCGACCGGGGCGCACGGCAGCACAAAAGCGAATTGTCCCTAGGACGTAAAAGGGCTTGGCTTCGCGCCTTTGCTTTTGTATGGATCATCTCAAGTGGTCTCGTAGCTCAGCAGGATAGAGCACCAGATTCCTAATCTGGGGGTCACGCGTTCGAATCGCGTCGAGATCACCATTGAATTCAATAGGTTATGGTAAAATTTGCGCACAATTCTGTGTGCGCCAGTCATTTACAGGAAATTTCAGGCGTTGGCGGGGATTCGGTGGCGCATGAATGGTACACGAATCCTGAGGCTCTAGTCGAAATGCCGGCAAGCCGAAGAGCACGATACTTGTAGCAGGCAGCCGTTTTCAACAATCCCCCTGATGGCCTTGCGGAAAATATTGATCGTCTAGCGCGCTATGCCTGTCCTTATGGCGATCCGCACGACAAATCCCGGAGTTGGGTTTACGCCATACCTTTACCACCGACGTGCGCAGGCCCAATTTCGCCGATGCTATCGAGGTCGATACCATTCATTTTGCGAGAGGCGATCGGCTCTCCCGGCGTGATGGGACTTACTGTCCAGCAATATTCAAATCCATCCGGCCGAGCGTACGCAACTGCAATGCTTCCACCAACATCGCCTCGCCCGTCACGGGCCATTTGATCTATTGCATGCTTAGGAAGCCGCGAGAGACCCTGTTTCTGGAATGAAGGCAGCAACTCGCGAAACTTTTCCTGTTGGCTGCCCACCGCCACTATGTCTCCGTCTTTGCAACCTCTTTTCGTCAACGACACACTAAGGCCCGTTGAAACGTCGTCACGAACATTTCAAATCTGCAAATCATTCGAGACCGGGCATCCGCCGAATAAGAGAAAGTCCGCCAGATTCGGCGTTCCCATGTCATTGGTTGCTGATCGAAAATCGCGGACGTACACTTCGGTGATCTTGCGTAGCAACTCACCAATATCCGACAGTTTCGGCACTGCGCCGTGCTCTATCGTTTCCAACGACTGACATAAACTTGTAACAGTGGCTATAACCTGTGAAGCGATCAGGATATTTCCGGCGAAAACAACACCCAGCCGCCGAATGAAATGAGGCTGGTAGACAACGGGATAACCCGCGGGATCGATGCTCGCTGTCTGTCTGCACATCATTAGAAGCGGGAATATCTTCGCTCCTGAATCGGAAGTCACTATGAGACCGGACTTTCCAGGTCGAGATAGTCTCGTGTCTGACACGCACCAAAGGACATCTTCCTCCCGCCATACAGCAGCTATCGTCATCACGCCCCCAACTTCCAAGATACATTCATCAGCAATGTTGTGTTGCATGGCAAGGCCATCAGCATGGGAAGCTCGGTTTATCGAGTTGACTACAATGATTGCGCAGCAAAATTATAATGCGCAACAGACCTGCCGGATTGTGCTCTGAACACTCAGATTCGTAATCTGGGGCACGCGTTCGAATCGCGTCGAGATCACCACCCATCTTCTTCCTGAAACGACCACATCCGTCTTTGCGCCAACGCCTTCGTCAGGTTATATTTCACCCATGACCCGAGTAATGGTGATCGGCAATGCCGGCGGCGGAAAGTCGACAATGTGCAGGGCGTTGAGCACTGCACACGCGCTCCCCTATTACGCAATCGACAGGATCCAGTGGAAGCCGAATTGGGTTCAGGCGTCTCGGTCTGAATTTATCGCCTCCCACGAAGCCTGGCTTTCGCAAGAGCGCTGGCTGATCGATGGCTATGGATCGTGGGACTCCGTCCAACGTCGCATGGACATGGCGGATACGATCGTTTTCGTCGATCATCCGATCTGGGTTCACTATTGGTGGGCGGCCAAGCGCCAGGTGAAGTCACTTTTTCTTGGCCGTCCAGACGGGCCTGAGGGATGCCCGATGTTTCCGGTGACCATTCGTCTCTTCAAGATGATGTGGACGCTGCATCGGGACATGCGTCCGAAACTGCTCGCCGCCATCGAAGCCCATCGCGGGCACGCCCGGATCATCCACATTCGATCGCCAAAACAGCTTGCCGCCTTCGCCGCCGATCCATGCTAGGCGATGATCGAGCTTGGAAAGACCTAGGCCAGAGCCTCTTCCGCGGCGAACACCAGCTCCAGCTCCGTCTGAACCGCGCGCATGAACAGGCTGGCCTGATGACCAATCTCATCCTCGGCGACACCCTGTCCCCGGAGTCCGGCTGCAAATCCGGCCATTTCCGATCGCCAAAAGCGATTTGCCGCCTCACCATGCAATTGCTGCAGGGCTTCGGCACACCGTCTCACATCAGCGGTGCGTCTGTCGGCCGGGAACTGTAGAAGCGTCATACCATCTCCGTCTTGCGGTTCGAATCACACAGGAATGCCGCTACCATCGCCGCCAGTTCTTCATAAAACGTGAACCATCTCGGAAGATTGCGCTCAAACGGCCAGTAGAGATGCCTGCCCAAACCGGCATATGCGCGTGCATTCGCTTGTCCGCTAGGCTGCCCCCGGCTCGCCGGTCGGCTTTTGCATATTGCCCTTGCAATTCGATGCGCCAGTTCGGATTGCTATTTTTTACATCCGAACACGATCGGCATTGTAGTCTCGGGCTAGGAATAGACATGGCGAAGCATCAAGCGACCGCGAGCTCCATCGTCCTGGCTGAACCAAGTCTGGCGAACCTGTCCGGCTTCGAGGAAGCGCTTGCAAAGGGATGGTCACCCGACCCTCGGCGCCAGAAGGATACGGCCCATGTCGAAACCGAACTGGCGGCACTCAGACATGACGGGGCGGACTTCCTCGCTCGCCTGACATCCGGCGAGATCATTGCCACTTCGGTGTCCAATCGCGAGCCTCAACGCCTGGTTCTCAGGCCATTCTGGATCTGGGATGGAGAATTCTGCGGCTACATCACGCTTCGTCATCTACCGGGAACAAGCCAATTACCGCTTCATCTACCGGGCCATGTGGGCTACTCGATTGTCCCGTGGAAACAAGGCAGAGGATACGCCACCCAGGCACTTCAGCTCTTGCTGCCAATTGCCGCCCAAGCGGGCTTCGAGAGACTAGGCATCATCTGCAACGAAGATAACCGTGCCTCGAGGCGAGTCATCGAAAAGGCGGGCGGCATACTCCACCGCACGGGTGCCGATCCGTCGGACGCTCCGGATACGACCAAACTGTTCTTTTGGCTGGCGACCGGGCGCGGCTTGTAAATCTATCTGCAGTGCCGCCGTTTCCCGTGCTCATCACCCGACCAGTATCCTGTTCCTCACCAGCCTCACCCCCGCCATCGCCTCTGCTACCGCGCTCGCGCGCTTCACCTCGCCCAGTGTCGCCACCGTTCCGCCGAGGCGGATTTCCTGGCCGACGGCGGTGACCGTGACGTCTGAGGCGTCAAGGCCGCCGGCGACGGCGAGCGCATTGGCAACCTCGCATTCCAGCGCCGAACGCATCGCGTTTTCGCTTTCGATCGCCGGTGCAATGCCGTGAAATGTAGCTGCCTTGAAAACCATTACCTGCCTGTCTCCTGCGGTTTCGCCGAGATGAAACGTGGCATTCGGCAAATGGTTCACCGGATGCCTGTAAATTATCATTAAAATCAGTAATCTCCGGAGCGGTGGACCGGAGCAGACATTCGCCGCGATGGCTGCGGACTTGCCGCTCTCCGCGATCCCCTGTAGAGCCATGAGCGACGACAGCGAGATGCGGATACTTGGAAATGACAACCGGCAGCAGGGCGCCACGCCGCCTGACGATATTGGGTTCGACCGGCTCGATCGGCCAGAACACGCTCGACGTCATTGCCCAGCTGGGCGGACGCGACGCCTTCGAGATCGCCGCGATCACCGGACACGACAATATCGATCTTCTGGCAAGCCAGGCGAAAGCCTGTGGCGCCGCGCTTGCCGTTACCGCCAATGAAGACCGCTACCAGGCGCTGAAGGAAGCGCTAGCCGGCACCGGCATCGCCGTCGCCGCCGGCCGGAACGCGCTGATCGAGGCCGCCTCCATTCCCTCGGACTGGGTGATGGCGGCGATCGTCGGCACGGCGGGCCTGGCGCCAACGCTGGAGGCCGCGCGCCGGGGTGCCGATATCGCCCTTGCCAACAAGGAATGCCTGGTCTCAGCCGGCGACCTCTTCGTTCGCGCCGTCAGCGAAGGCGGCGGGCGACTGATCCCGGTCGACAGCGAACACAGTGCCATTTTTCAAGCGCTGGAAGACGACCAGCAGCATGCGGTCGAGCGCATCATCCTGACGGCCTCCGGTGGCCCCTTCCGCACATGGTCGCGCGAGCAGATGGCCAATGTCACGCCGGCGACCGCGCGCGCTCACCCGAACTGGTCCATGGGCTTCAAGATCTCCATCGGCAGTGCCTCTATGTTCAACAAGGCGCTGGAGATGATCGAGGCGAAACACCTGTTCAACGTCCGGCCGGACCAGATCGAAGTCGTGGTCCATCCGCAATCCGTCATTCATTCCATGGTCGGTTATACCGATGGCTCGGTGCTGGCGCAGCTCGGCTGTCCGGACATGCGCACAGCCATCGGCTACGCCCTGACTTATCCGTCCCGCACGAAACTCGACGTCGAGCGGCTGGACTTTACCAAGCTGGCGCGGCTGGATTTCGAGGCGCCGGATGAGGTTCGCTTCCCGGCGCTGCGTCTGGCGCGCACCGCCATGGAGCGCGGCGGGCTGCAGGGCGCCATCATGAATGCGGCCGAGGAAATCGCCTTCCAGGCCTTCGTGGACGGCCGCATCGGCTTCCTGGAAATGGCCGATATCGCCGAAGCCGTCATGGACCAGATGATCGCCACCGGCGCCGCCGAGACCATGGATGCCGTCTTTGCCGCCGATGAAGAGGCACGCGGACGCGCGGGCGTCCTTGTGGCGCAAAAGAAAAGGCCGCGTAAACAGCGGCCATTCCCCAATTAAATGTAAACGATGACTTACGCCACAGCCCTTGCGAGCGCACAGCGTGACCAGAGCGCGTGCAGCGCGCCGACCAGATGCTCGATATCGGCGTCCGAATGCAGCGGCGTCGGCGTGATGCGCAGGCGCTCGGTCTTCTTCGGCACGGTCGGGTAGTTGATCGGCTGGACATAGACGCCGTTGTCGAGCAGGAGATCGGAGATCCACTTGCACTTGGCGGCGTCGCCGACCAGAACCGGCACGACATGGCTCGGGTTCGGCATATGCGGGATGCCGGCGACATCCAGCTGGGCGCGTAGCCGGCGGACACGGTCCTGATGGCGGGCGCGCTCGAACTGGCTGACCTTCAGGTGCTGGATCGAGGCAACGGCGCCAGCGGCAAGCGACGGCGGCAGCGATGTCGTGAAGATGAAGCCGGAGGAAAACGAGCGGATGTAATCACACAATGCTGTCGACGCGGCGATGTAGCCGCCCATGACGCCGAATGCCTTGCCGAGCGTGCCTTCGATCACCGTCAGACGGTCCATCAGGCCTTCGCGCTCGGCAATCCCGCCGCCGCGCGGGCCGTACATACCGACGGCATGCACTTCGTCGAGATAGGTCATCGCGCCGTATTTGTCGGCGAGATCGCAGATTTCCTTGATCGGCGCGATATCGCCATCCATCGAATAGACGCTCTCGAAAGCGATCAGCTTCGGCGCCTTCGGATCGGCGGCCTTGAGCTTGGCTTCGAGATCATGAAGATCGTTATGCTTCCAGATGACCTTGCCGCACTTCGCATGGCGAATGCCCTCGATCATCGACGCATGGTTCAGCGCGTCCGAGAAGACAATCAGGCCGGGAATGCGCGCACCAAGCGTGCCGAGCGTCGCCCAGTTGGAGATATAGCCGGAGGTAAAGATCAGAGCGGATTCCTTGCCGTGCAGATCGGCGAGCTCCTGCTCAAGCAGAACATGGTAGTGGTTGGTGCCAGAAATATTCCGGGTGCCTCCCGCACCCGCGCCACAGTGATCGATCGCCTCTTTCATCGCCTCGATCACTTTCGGATGCTGGCCCATGCCGAGATAGTCGTTGGAGCACCAGACCGTCACTTCCTGCGGGCCGTTGGGCGTATGCCGCGTCGCGCGCGGAAAGCTGCCGCGATGACGCTCCAGATCGGCGAACACACGGTAGCGGCCTTCCTTGTGCAGCCCGTCCAGTTCACCCTTAAAAAATGCTTCGAAATCCATCGTCTGCTCCAGAACCATGCAACCGTTTTTCATGAATGCCGGTCCGCACGTCAACCCCTCAACATTGCTTTCACGCCCCACTGCGGCAAATGGCCCTTAATTTTGAACAATTCTAGACAAGAATAGACAATCACGACGAATTGACAATTACAACCATGCCCGGAGCTGGGACGAACCGGAGGACGGCCGAGCCGCCACTCCGGCATTTTCCGTGGCGATCTATGCCGCTGCCACCGCGCGCTTGGCCATGACCTTGACCAGATTGGCACGGTATTCGGCCGTGGCATGCAGATCGGACATCAGCGCCGACGAATCGACGGTTGCATTGGCGACCGCGTCCGGTGACCAGTTCGCCGTGAGCGCCTGCTCCATGCCACCATGGCGAAACACGCCGTCCGCACCCGCGCCGGTAACCGCGACCCGAACGCCACCCGCGCCCTTGGCGACGAAGACGCCGGTCATGGCATAGCGCGAGGCCGGATTGGGGAATTTGGCATAGCCCGCCTTCTCCGGCACCTCGAAGGTGATGGCCGTGATCAACTCGCCATCTTCCAGCGCGGTCTCGAACAGGCCGGTGAAGTAGTCATCGGCGGTAATCTGCCGCTTGTCAGTGACGATGGTGGCATTGAGCGCCAGCATGGCCGAAGGATAGTCCGCCGCCGGATCGTTGTTGGCGACGGAGCCGCCGATCGTGCCCATATGGCGGACATGCGGATCGCCGATCATCCCGGCGAGATCGCAGAGCGCCGGACAGATGGCGCGGATCGCCGCCGAGGAGGCGACCTCCGCATGCGTCGTCGCCGCCCCGATCGTCACCCTGCGCCCATCGACGCGGATGCCCTTCAGCGATGGAATATGCCGGAGATCGACGAGATCGCTCGGCGAGGCCAGCCGCTGTTTCATGGTGGCGATCAGCGTCATGCCGCCGGAGACATACTTGCCCTCGTCGACGCCCGACAGAAGCTTGACGGCTTCGTCGACCGAGGAGGCGCGGTGATAGTTGGTTGCATACATGGCTTTCTCCTCCTCTTCTCAGATCACGGCCCGCGCCGCTTCCCACACCTTCAACGGTGTGGCCGGCATGGTAAGGGCGTTGTTACCGATCGCATCGGTGATGGCGTTGATCAATGCCGGCGGTGAACCGATGGCGCCGGCCTCGCCGCAGCCCTTGATCCCCAGCGGGTTGCTCGGGCAAGGCGTGTTCTGATGCGACAGCTTGAAGGACGGCAGATCGTCGGCACGCGGCATGGTGTAATCCATGAAGCTCGCCGTCAGCAGCTGGCCGTTCTCGTCATAATGCACGCCCTCGAGCAATGCCTGGCCAATCCCCTGCGCGATACCGCCATGCACCTGGCCCTCAACGATCATCGGGTTGATGATATTGCCGAAGTCGTCGGCGGCGACGAACTGGATAATCTCGGTCTTGCCGGTTTCCGGATCGACCTCGACTTCGCAGATGTAGCAGCCGGCCGGAAAGGTGAAGTTGGCCGGATCGTAGAAAGCGGTTTCCTTCAGGCCCGGCTCCATGCCGGAAGGCAGGTTGTGGGCGGTATAGGCTGCCAGAGCCACCTGGAACCATGGCAGCGACTTGTCCGTGCCGGCAACTTTGACATTGCCATCCTCGATGACGATATCGCTTTCATCGGCCTCCATCAGATGGGCCGCGATCTTCTTCGCCTTGGCCTCCACCTTGTCGAGCGCCTTGACCACGGCGGACATGCCGACCGCACCAGAGCGGGAGCCATAGGTGCCCATGCCCATCTGCACCTTGTCGGTGTCGCCATGGACAATGGAGATGCTGTCGAGCGGCACGCCGAGCCGATCGGCGACGAGCTGCGCGAAAGTGGTCTCATGTCCCTGGCCATGGCTATGCGAGCCGGTCAGCACTTCGATCGTTCCGACCGCGTTGACGCGGACCTCGGCCGATTCCCAGAGGCCGACGCCGGCTCCGAGCGAGCCGACCGCCTGGGACGGCGCGATGCCGCAGGCTTCGATATAGCAGCTCATGCCAATGCCGCGCTTCATGCCGCGCGCCACCGCTTCCGCCTTGCGGGCCGGAAAGCCGCTCCAGTCCGCCTGCTGCATGGCGGCATTCAGCGAAGCCTCGTAGTCGCCGGCGTCATAATTCATGATCACCGGTGTCTGATAGGGGAAGGTGCGGATAAAATTGGCGCGCCGCAATTCCGCCGGCGAAATGCCAAGCTCGCGCGCCGCCGTTTCCATGGTGCGCTCCAGAAGATAGGTCGCCTCCGGACGCCCGGCGCCACGATAGGCATCGACCGGCACCGTATTGGTATAGACGGTGCGGACATTGGCGTGGATCGCCGGGATCGCATATTGGCCCGACAGCAGCGTGGCATAGAGATAGGTCGGCACCGCCGAGGAAAACAGCGACATATAGGCGCCGAGATTGGCGATGGTATCGACCTTGAGGCCGATGATGCGGTTCTCGGCATCGAAGGCCATTTTAACCTTGGAGACATGGTCGCGGCCATGCGCATCGGTGAGGAAAGCCTCGGTGCGGTCGGCCGTCCACTTGACCGGCACGCCGGTCTTCTTGGAGGCCCAGAGACAGACGATCTCCTCCGGATAGATATAGATCTTCGAACCGAAGCCGCCGCCGACATCGGGCGCGATCACCCGCAGCTTGTTTTCCGGCGCGACGTTATAGAAGGCGCTCATCACCAGCCGCGCCACATGCGGGTTCTGGCTGGTCGTGTAGCAGGTATAGTGATCCTCGGCGGCATCGTAGATGCCGAGCGTTGCCCGCGGCTCCATCGCGTTCGGCGACAGCCGATTGTTATGGATCTCGATCTCGGTGACATGCGCCGCAGCGGCAATCGCGCTATCGGTCGCGGCGCTATCGCCGATCTCCCAGTCGAAGATCAGATTGCCAGGCGCTTCCGGGTGAACCTGCGGCGCATCGGGCTTCAATGCCTCGATTGCCTCGACGACGGCGGGAAGCTCATCGTAATCCACCACCACGGCCTCGGCCGCGTCACGGGCTTCGCCCAAACTGTCGGCAACGACGATGGCGATGGCATCGCCGACATAGCGCACGGTATCGACCGCCAGGGGCCGCCATGCGCCCATCTTCATCGGCGAGCCATCCTTGGAATGGATCATCCAGCCGCAGATCAGATTGCCGATGCCATCGGCAAGCAGCTGCTTGCCGTCCAGCACCCCGATCACGCCGGGCATCGCCAGCGCGGCAGAGATGTCGAGGCCGGCAATCTTCGCATGCGCATGCGGACTACGGACGAAATAGGCATACTTCATGCCCGGCGTCACCATATCGTCGGTGTAGCGCCCCTTGCCCGTCAGAAATCGTTTGTCTTCCTTGCGCGTAACGCGCGCACCAATGCCTTCAACGCCCATGATATCCTCCCATTGGGGTTCCGGGCCCGGCAAATCCGCCAAGATAACAGCCGTTGGCGTTCGCCAGACAGTCTCGGTGAAATCTTACTCGGCCGCCTGCTTGGCGGCGTGCATTTCGGCATTGGCGGCAAGGACCGCCTGGACGATATTGTGATAGCCGGTGCAACGACAGATATTGCCCTCCAGCTCGGCCCGCACCGTCTTTTCGTCCAGCGCGCCACCGTGACGATTGATCATGTCGACCGCCGTCATCACCATGCCCGGCGTACAGAAGCCGCATTGCAGGCCATGATGTTCCTTGAAGGCGGCCTGAACGGAATGCAGCTCGCCATTGGCGGCCAGGCCCTCGATGGTCATGATCGTGGAGCCAGACGCCTGCACGGCAAGGATCGAACAGCTCTTGATCGACTTTCCATCCATATGAATCACACAGGCGCCGCACTGGCTGGTATCGCAGCCGACATGGGTTCCCGTCAGGCCAAGCTTTTCCCGGATGAAATGGACAAGCAGCGTGCGCTCCTCGCACTCGCCGCTGACCGTTCGGCCGTTCACCGTCAAAGTCACCTTTGCCATATTTTCCTCCACGCCTCTCCTCCAGAGGCAATTGCCATCATTTGACTTTTTTGAAGTACGATCAACCTCTACTTTAGAAGAGGCGTGGATTTTCCTCCGGGCGATTTATTTTACTTACCTATTGTAGCCAAAGATATTTTAGCATTAAAAAAGCTATAGGTGCCCAATGGACAATCATATTTTACACGATATTTCTTCGTAGCTGCATGACTGTAAGGACAGCCCATCGCAGTGGAGCTGAAGAATGGGACGACGTTGGCCGGGGGTACCGGCTTAACTAACGTTGGAGAGAGTAAATGAAGAAAGTTCTTATGCTCGCATTGGTCGGCTTGTCGATCGCAAGCTGCACCCCGACTGAACAAGGCGCCGGCATCGGCGCGGCGTCCGGCGCCATCATCGGCGGCGCCGTAACCGGCAACGTCCGTGGCGCAGCCGTGGGGGCCGCGATCGGCGGTGTTTCCGGCGCTGTCATCGGCAGCGTCTCCGAACAGCCGGGCCAGTGCTACTACCGCGACCGCTACGGCCGTCGTTACATCGATAATTGCCCACGCGGCGGTTATCGCGATGGCGGCGGGTATCGTGATGGTGGTGGCTACCGTGGCGGTTACAACGAAGACTACTGATCAACAGTCGATAGAAATACCGAAGTCCCGGGCCTAAAGCCCGGGACTTTTTGATTCCAGTGTCCTCGCCGCAGGGAAACAAAAAAGGGCGTCTTTACCCTGGAACAGCGGAAAACGACCTCGGTTCAACGCTGGATCAGAACGGGCGGAATGAGAAAATAACGACCAGCTCCTGCCCTGTTCAAACAGCCGCAACGACCCTCTGTCCCGGACGGAAATCCGGGGCTTTTCATTTCTCCGACCGTCTTTTGCGAAGTTTCGAGTCTAAAAAGGTACACCCGAGGTGCTTTTGTCTCTATGGTGCCCGCGCGTTAACCAGGGGGAAACGTCAACCTGAGTAAGTTCTCATGTAACCGTAAAGCGGCGTATGCGTAGAAGAACTGAACCGAGAAAGAGTATTGCGTATCGGCGAGCAGGCACCGTAATGGCGGTCGCGGCAACACTTGCGCTCGCCCCGCTCTATACCAAGAACGCCTTTGCTTTCAAGCTGTTCGGCATGACCCTCTGGGGCGAGGACGAGACGACGGATCAGGTTTCCGACCCCGTCCGTTATACGGTCGATCTGAAGGCTGACAATCTCGACAAAGACCTCAAGGAATCCCTGACCGACACGTCGATGCTGGTCGCCGACAAGAAGAAACCGGTTTCCGGCGACCTCGGCGTCGTCATCAAGGCGCGCGACGATCGCGACCGGCTGATCGGCAGCCTCTATGAAAAAGCCCATTACGGTGCAGTGATCACCATCACCGTCAACGGCACCAATCTGGATGCCCTGCCGCCGAACCCAACCTTCAGCCGCTCGAAGCCCGTTGCGGTGACCATCAGTGTCGATCCCGGCCCGCTCTTCAAGCTCGGCAAGGTCAACCTGCTCGGCGACGCGGCTGGCCGCAACGCCGAGCAATATGGGCTTGTACCCGGCGATGGAGCGGGATCGCTGACCATCATCAAGGCGGGCGACAAGATCGTCGCCGACCTCAAGAATGAGGGCCATCCCCTCGCCAAGCTGACCAGACGCGACGTCGTGGCCGACCACGCGACCCGCACGGTTGAGGTGACATTGAACGTCGACAGCGGCCCGATCGCGCCCATCGGCAATGTCGGCGTTACCGGCCAGAAGTCGGTCGATCCGGATTTCATCAAGCGCTATGCCCGCATCAACGAGGGTAGGCCCTATTCCCCGGACGAACTGAAAAAAGCCTCCGACCGCCTGCGCAAGCTCGGCGTCTTTTCCAGCATCACCATCCGCGAAGCTGACAAGCTGGCGCCGGACGGCAGCATTCCCATGACCATCGAGGTGTCGGAAGGCAAGCAACGCTATTTCGGCGTCGGCGCGCAATATTCCACCATCGACGGCATTGGCCTGCAGGGCTATTGGGGTCACCGCAACCTGACCGGCCGCGCGGATTCGTTGCGCATCGAGGGGTCGGTCTCCCGCCTCGGCGAAACCACCGATGTCGGCCAGCTCGACTATAGCGCCGGCATTACCTACGTCAGGCCCGCGACTTTCTATCCCTCGGCAACCTTCACCGCCGGTCTGAAGATGCAGAGCCTGCATCCGGATGCCTACGATGCCGATACCGCCACCGCCAGTGCCGGACTTGCCTATGAGCTCTCCGATCAGGACACCGTCTCGGCCGGCGGCGAAGTGTCCTATGAGCAGGACAGCACCGACGCCTATGGCGATCAAAACTATCTGACGGTGGCGATCCCGCTCGAATATGTCAGGGACACGCGCGACAACAAGCTCGACCCGACCGAGGGCTACCGCGCCTCGATCAGCGCCAAGCCAAGCTATGAAGCGATGGACGGCTCAGTGTTCAGCTCCTTCGAGGGCTCGATTTCCGGCTATCAGGGCATCGGCGCCAACAACAATGTCGTCTTCGCCGGCAAGCTTGCCCTGGGCTCTCTGCTTGGAGCCAACAGTATCGAGGACATTCCGGCCACCCGGCGTTTCTACGCCGGCGGCGGCGGCTCGGTGCGCGGCTACGCCTATCAGGAAATCACGCCCTATAATTCCAATGGCGATGCGCTCGGCGGCCGCTCCTATGGAACAGCCTCCTTCGAAGCCCGCATCAAGATCACCGACACGATCGGCCTGGTGCCTTTCGTCGACATGGGCAGCGTCACCGACAGCAGTTTTCCCGACTTTTCCGATCTTCGCATTGGCGCGGGCGTCGGTGTGCGCTACGCTACGCCCTTCGGCCCCATCAGGCTCGATGTCGCCGTTCCCCTGAAGAAATATCCTGATGGCACGGCATACGGCATCTATGCCGGCATCGGCCAATCCTTCTGACCAGCCGTACGATCGGAGATCGGTTCAGCACGCGGTTACAAAAATGAGGTTACTGTCGCTCTCATGAGCATGTTGATTCGAATTCTCGGGAAATTGTTGCGCTTGGCCGCCTATGCGGTCGTGGCAATCCTCGTGCTGGCCGTTGTCGCCGTGCTTGTCGTCGGCTTCGTGCCTGGCGCTACCGGTTACGCCGTGAACCGGGTGGCAAAGCTCGTCTCGACACCGGACCACACCATCACGATTGCCGAGCCGTCAGGACTTCTGACCGGCAGCCTCAGGGTCGGCGCGATCACCGTTGCCGACACCAAGGGCACCGTCGCCAAGGTCCAGAACCTCGCTATCGACTGGTCGCCGCTCTCGCTGCTGACGGGCACCTTCCATGCCGACCGTGTCGCCGCCGACGTCGTGGACGTCCAGCGCCTGCCTGTGTCGACGGCAAAAGCCGAGCCTCAGGCTACGACCAGCGAAAGCAGCGGCTTCTCGCTGCCCATCGCCATCGATATCGGCGCCGTCGCCCTGCCGGACCTGCGCATCGGGCAAGCCGTCGCCGGCCAGGATTTCGCGCTTGCCGCCAATGGCAGCGTTAAGGCAAACAATAGCAGCATCGACCTCGTCCTCAATACCAATCGCCAGGATGTTCCCGACGCCAAGCTCTCGACCAACATTTCGTTCGCGCCGGCCGAAAACCGGCTGAACCTGAAGGCCCAAGTCACAGAACCCCGCGACGGCCTGCTCGCCGGACTGCTGCACTTGCCGGGCGGCCCCGCAATCAACATCAATCTCTCCGGCGAGGGTCCGCTATCCAACTGGGCCGGCAAGCTTCAGGCCGCATTGGACAACAAGCCGACAGTGTCGATCGACGGCCATCACGCCATGTCCGCCGATGGGCTGCACCATATCGACGTCAAGGGCGGCGGCGACGTCGATGCGCTGCTGCCGCCGACCTTGCGCCCGCTATTTACCGGCCAGACGACGATCGACCTTTCCGCCACCTTCGACGGCAAGGGCAAGATCGATATCCAGACCGGCAATCTCGCCACCGGCAGCGTCGTCATCGCCGCTTCCGGCACGCTCGATCCCTCGGGCAACAACAGCCTCAACGCCAACCTGCTCGGCACCTCCGGCCCTGTCGATTTCCGCTGGCCGATGGAAAACGGCGAGTTGCGGGCGATGATCTCGCGCGCCGATGTTGCGCTTACGGGCGCCTCGCAGTCGGTGAAGATCGACGCGAAAGCCACGCTCGAAAGCGCCAGCGCGCCGCAAGGCCAGATCGGTCAGGTGAACCTCAGCGCCAAAAGCGACGCCTTCAACCTGACCACCGCGTCTGGCCCAGTGCAGCTTCGTCTCGTCGTCGGTCAGACCGCATTCGTCAGTCCCGATCTCAATCGCCTGATCCGCGCGCCGATTTCGCTGACCGCGCCCCTGCAGATCTCGCCCGACAGCATCGGCTTCAACAACACGACATTGGAAAGCGCCAGCATCGGCGGCACCGTCAACGGTAAATATACGCTGTCGACGAAGGCACTGACCGGCAACTTCAAGCTCTTCGCCCTGCCCGCCGTGCTGCCGGATGGCGTGTCGAACAAATTCGAGGGAACAATCTCGCTGGAAGGCCAAGTCGCCGGCACCGTGCCGACGAAGATAAACCTCTCCAATCTTGCGGTGAAATCGAATCTCGGCGAAATCAACGGCAATGCAACGCTGGACGACCAGACACTGGCATCGAACCTGACGGGCAAGCTGCTCGACCTCTCCAAGCTGATCCCGAACGCCGAGGGCCAGGCGGATATCGGGTTGAAGACCAAGGGGCCACTGACTGCGCTGGGCATCGACGCGACGGTGAAGGCCGTCAACGTCAAGCTCGCCGGCCGACTACTAGACACGCTCGATGTTGCCCTGACCGGAACCGCCGATCCGAATGCTCCGCAGGCAAACGTGCAGGCAAACGGCGCCATCGACGGCAAGCCGATCAGCATCACCGCCGACGCCACCTCGCAAGGTGGCCGCACCAGCATTCCGGCACTTGCCGTAGAGATCGGCCCCAACAGGCTGCAGGGCAAGCTGGATTTCTCGCCGAGTTTCGAACCATCGGGCGCGCTGACCTTCGATCTTCCCGATCTCAGCCTCATCGCTGCTCTCGCCGGACAGAAGGCCGACGGCGATTTGAAGGGCACGCTCGATCTCTCCAATGCCAATGGCAAGATCGGCCTGAAGGTCAATGCCACCGGCAGCCATATTCGCCGCGACGATCTCGCCATCGACAAGCCGGTTATCGCCCTGACCGTCGATGACCTGAAATCCTTTTCCGCCAACGGCAGCATCCGCGCCGGCGCCATCGCATCCGGCGCCAATCGCATCGCCGATCTCGGGCTGACTTTCACCCAGCAGGGCAGCAGAACGGTTTTCGATCTCAAGTCGAGCTATGACAACGCGCCGCTCACAGCAAGCGGCAATGTAGAGACCGGCGGCGGCCAAACGGTCGTCAGTCTCGGCAATTTTGCCGGTGCGCCGCGCACCATTCCCGTCAAACTGGCCTCGCCCACCAAGATCACCATCAAGGACGGCACGGCAGCGCTGAACGGCCTGACCATCCAGACCGGCGGCGGCTCCGTCGTCGTCGACGGCACTGCGGGCCAGGCGCTGAATATCAACGCCAGGATCGCCAACCTGCCCGCCAGCCTCGCCAATGTCTTCGCCCCGACGCTTGCCGCCGAAGGCGCGATTTCCGGCACCGTAACCGTCACCGGCCGGGCGGCTTCACCTGTCGTCAACTTTCAGACCAATTGGTCGGGGGCTGCGACCAGCCAGACGAAATCGGCCGGCCTCGGCCCGCTCGGCATCAAGGCGAACGGCAAATTCGCCGATAATGTCGTCACCATCGATACCAATCTGACCGGCCAGAACGGCCTGGCGCTCAATGGAGGCGGCACGGTCGCCGTCGCCGGCAGCAAGGCGCTGGCGATGAAATTCTCCGGCAACCTGCCCTTCGACGCACTGGCCGGCCAGCTTGCCGCGCAGGGTCTGGTCATGACTGGCACGGCGAAGATCGATCTGCAGATCGGTGGCACGACCGCTGCACCCGCCGTTACAGGCACAATCACCACCGACGGCGGCAGGCTCGTCGATGTTCGCCGCAATCTCACCCTCAATGGCCTTGCCGTCACCGTCACGCTGGACGGTAAGCAGGCGGTGATCTCGCGCCTCAACGGCAATCTCGCCAGCGGCGGCAGCATCGCGGCGAGCGGCACGGTCGGCATCGCCGCAGACAGCGGCTTCCCGGCCGACATCCAGCTGAAGTTCAACAATGCCACCTATGTCGACGGCACGCTGGTAACGGCAACCGTCAACGGTACGCTCGGCATCAAGGGGCCGCTGATGACGGCACCCGTGCTGACGGGCAATCTGAAGCTCAACAAGGCGTCGATCACCGTGCCGGAAAAGCTGCCGGCCTCGCTTTCAGAGATCAACATCAAGCACAAGAACGCACCGGCCGCGGTCACCGCTCAGTTCAAGGACCAGAAACCGCAGGCGCCGAGCAGCAAATCCACCAGCCTCGGCATTGAGTTGCAGATCGACGCGCCGTCGCAAATCTTCGTGCGTGGCCGCGGTATCGACGCGGAACTCGGCGGCAGCATCACCGTTCGCGGCACGGCGGCAAATCCCGTCGTCTCAGGCGGCTTCACCATGCGGCGCGGGCGCCTGACCATTCTTAGCCGCCGGCTGGATTTCGCCGACAGCAGCAAGATCACCTTCGGGGGCGACCTGACGCCTGCACTCAACATGGAAGCCACCTCGTCGGTAAGCTCCACCACCATCACCGTGGATGTCACGGGCCTGGCGACCGACCCGCAGATTGCTTTTTCCTCCTCCCCTGCCCTGCCGCAGGACGAGGTGATGGCGCAGCTCATTTTCGGTCAATCCATGTCGAAGCTTTCAGCGATGCAGATCGCCCAGCTCGCCGATGCCGCCAGCCAGCTTGCCGGCGGCCGTTCCACCTCGCTGTTCGACGGCCTGCGCAGCCATCTCGGCGTCGACGATCTCGACATCTCGACCGATGCGAATGGCCAAGCACAGGTCGGCGCTGGCAAGTACCTGAACAAGCGTACCTATATCGAACTACAGCAAGGTGCCGCCAACAACACCAAGGCGATCATCAATCTAGACGTCGGACGCGGGGTGAAGCTGCGAGGTGCCGCCGGCTCGAATGGCGCGGGCGAAGCCGGCATCGTCTACGAGCACGAATATTAAGCCTCAACGGCCAAGACGCCTCTCAGCGTATCTCGGCCGTTGATCACAGCTCCCGAGATCTTGCTCGAGATATCAGCCGCCAATGGCGGCGCGATGCGCGTCGTCGAATTCGGCGAGGCTCGTAAACATGAAATCGACCGTCGGAATATTAGCGGGAATCGGGGTCGCTCCGCCACCGGCCTGTCCGGAACGCCGGTCGATCCAGGCGCGGGCCAGACCCGCCTTCGTCGCCGGCACATGGTCGTGATGGAGGCTCTGTGCGACGTGAAGCACCTCTGAAGGCGCTATACCGAAATCATCGCGCAGATGGTCGAGCATATAGGTGAAATTGCGCGGATCGGGCTTATAGGACCCGACATCCTCTGCGGTATAGACGGCGTCGAAATTCACGCCCAGCTTCCGGTTGCTGGCAGCAAAGCTGGTGCGGTCGACATTCGACAGGATGATGAGCTTGTAGTGTTTCTTGAGATAGCCGAGCGCCTCGGCGGAATCCGGAAAAGGCGGCCAATCGGAGACGGAGCCGCCGAACCGTTCATGCAGATCCGGGGAGACACGCACACCCAGCACCTTTGCGATGCGCGCATGCACCGCCGCGAGCAGAGTCGAATAACGCAGGGACGGCGTTTGCAGCTCCTGCTCCGTTTCCAGCCGGCCGAACAGTTCGAGTGTCTCATCGCGGCCCATGGTTAGCCGGCCTTCGCTCAAGAGCGGCTGAAGTGCGTTCCAGATGCCGGTCTCCCAATCGATGAGTGTGCCGTAGCAATCGAAAGTCAGAGCCTTGAAATCAGTCAGTTTGGCCTGCTGCCGGTTTATCGGACACGAGGTTAAGCTAATCCCACCTTTGTTTCAAAGTCATTGGGGCTGAGATAGCCCAGTGTCGAGTGGCGACGCTTCGGGTTGTAGAAGCGCTCGATGTAATCGAACACATCGGCTCTGGCGTCATTCCTCGTGCGATAAACCTTCCGTGCCGTTCTCTCCGTTTTCAGTGAGGAGAAGAAGCTCTCCATTGCAGCGTTATCCCAGACATTTCCAGAGCGGCTCATCGAGCAGGTGATGCTATGATCTCCCATGAGGCGCTGGAACTGCTCGCTGGTATATTGGCTGCCCTGGTCGGAGTGATGCAGCAGAGCATCTGGTTTTCCTCGACGCCATATCGCCATGATCAGCGCATCTGTGACGAGTTGGGCTGTCATGTTGGCATTCATCGACCAGCCGACGACACGGCGTGAGAACAGGTCGATGACGGCTGCGACATACAGCCAGCCTTCCGCGGTCCAGATATAGGTAAAGTCAGCCACCCATTTCTGGTTCGGACGCTCTGCCACGAACTGGCGGTCCAGCACGTTAGGCATGATGACGGCACGGTCACCGGCATCCTTTGGCAAGCCACGCCGCCTGGGTCTTGCCCTGAGCGCATTCAAGCGCATCAGCCGCTCAATACGATGGAGGCCGCAGGATAACCCTTCCTCCAGCACATCGTGCCAGACCCGTCGGGCACCATAGGTGCGGTCGCTGGACTGGAAACTCTGCTTGATCCTTTCCAGCAGGACCTCGTCATGGCGTGCATGTTCGCTCGGAGAACGATTGAACCAGGCGTGGAAACCTGAGCGAGAAACTCCCAGCACTTCACAGAGCCATGCCACCGGCCAGATCGAGCGGTGCTTTGCAACGAACGCGAACTTCATATCGCGTCCCTGGCAAAGTAGGCTGCGGCCTTTTTTAGGATATCGCGCTCTGCCTTCAGCTTTGCGACTTCACGACGGAGCCGCTCGATCTCAAGCTGCTCCGGCTTCATTTGCCCTTTTCCAGGAAAGGACTGGCTGGGATCGTCGCCGTATTCCCGAACCCATTTGCGCAACACATTCTCGTGGACATCAAGATCACGGGCAGCCTGCGCGACGGCAACCCCACGCTCCCTGACCAGCTTCACCGCCTCAAGCTTGTACTCGCGGCTGAATATTCGTCTTTGCATTCATGCTCTCCGGTTTCAGGAGGAACACCTTAACTCGATGTCCATGAAACCGGCAGCAGGCCAGTTTGGTCAAGCGGGCCTCCTGAAGCCAGATGTTTGTCTGGCGGAATTTCGCAGAAATCGGAGCCCTTGTGATGAGGCGAAGCTCCGAATGACTTGACCGAACCTCCAATTCTCAGTCCGCAACGCCCCTGCCATCCGCATCGGCATTGCGGAAGGCCGATGGGGTCAGGCCGAATCTCTGCTTGAACTGCCTGTTGAAGGACGAGGCGTTTCGATAGCCGAGATCATAGGCGATTTCCGAAATCGGCAGCGATGTGTTGACGAGCAGATCGACGGCGCGATCAAAGAGCTTCCGCAACTGGTATTGCCTCGGCGATTGGCCAACGGTTTCCCGAAACAGCGCATGGAACTGGCTTTGCCCAAGACCGGCCTTCCGCGCCATGCTGGTCACGCTCGCGTGCCCAAGATCGTTTCCAAGAGCGCTGGTGACGTCAAGAACACGCTGCTCGGCCAGGCTCAGGGGTGGAGCTACCGTCACCTGCTCCTGCCGGACAAGCTGCAACCCGCTCAACGCCAGATGAGCGGCATCCGGCGCGCGACGCCCATCCGCCTCAACCTCGCGACCGAGCTGATTGAAGAGCCGCCAGAGCCACGGCTCGATCCTGACCGTCAAAGCCGACGGGCCGCACAAGACGGACGGAACAAGCGCATCGGGAAGCGACCCGAGCTCCACATCCATGACCATGAGGCTGCAATCCGCGCTCGGCGCGAAATTATGCATGCGGTCCTGCGGGATGATCGCCAGACTATGGCTTGAGACGACATCGGCCCGCCCTTCAACATCGACCAGCATGGAACCGCGCATGGGAAACAGAATCTGGCTATAATCGTGGCGATGACGATCCGGGCCGGCATATTGCCGGATTTCAAGATTGATTGACATGTTGACCTCGGGGCAGGACGCTCCATCTGACCGATTAGGCGCGGGCATCGTGCGCGATAAGTATGCTCCAGAACAAATGACTAAGCCACCGCTGTGGCCTCGTATTCAAAATCCCATCTTGCTCGTTTTCAGCAAGATATTAGACTCCGTCGTGTTGATGCCATTGATAAGCCGGATGCGGCGCAGCGTTTCGTCGAAGGAGGCGAGGTCGCGGTCTTCGAGTTCGGCGATGAAATCCCATTTGCCGTTGGTGCTGTGCAGCGCCCTCACCTGCGGCAGGCCACGAAGCTGATCGGCGACCTTGTCCGCCAGCTTGCCGAGCACTTCGATGAGCACGATGGCGCGCACGCCGGCGGCGCGGGTTTCGTGGCCAGTTCGTATGGTGAAGGCGGTGATGGTACCATTATCGACCAGCCGTTCGATGCGAGCGGTGACGGTCGCGCGCGAGGCGCCGGTGGCTGCCGCCAGCGAGGAGACGGAGGTGCGGGCATTGTGGCGCAATGCACTCAGGAGGTCGCGGTCAAGATCATCCATGGGCTTATCATTCTGCTAAAACGAACTTATCAATCTGTCAAAAACTACTCGATTTTCGACAATTTTCCATCTTTTTGCTGTCGCCTCCCTGGCCAATAATGCGAATCAACAGCCCCTAACCCTTTGGAGCGCCGCCCAATGAGCGTAGAATCCACATCCGTCACCCTGATCGGCGTTCCGCTTGAGGAAGGCTCCGGTCGTCGCGGCGCCAGTATGGGTCCGACAGCCCTGCGCATCGCTGGCATCGCGACAATGCTGACCGAGCTCGACCATCGCGTTACCGACAGCGGCGACCTCCATCCAGCCCCGGCCGCTGACCTACCGGACGATCCGAAGGCGCATCATCTGAAAATCGTCGGCGCCTTCACCCGCGCGCTCGAAGCCAAGGTCTATGACGTCGCCTCGTCCGGCGGCTTCCCGCTGATCCTCGGCGGCGACCACAGCCTTTCCATGGGCAGCGTCTCCGGCATGGCGCGCTATGCGGCGGAAGTCGGCCGGCCGCTGTTCGTGCTCTGGCTGGACGCGCATTCGGACTTCAATTCGCCGGCGACATCACCGTCAGGCAATATTCACGGCATGCCCGTCGCCTATTTCTGCGGCCAGGCGGAGATCGCCAATGTGCTGCCGGCCGGACGGCCACTGGTCGATCCGAAGAAGGTCTTCCAGGTCGGCATCCGTTCCGTCGATCCGCATGAGCGCGAACAGATCCGAGAGCACGGCGTCAACGTCTTCGACATGCGTTCGCTGGATGAACAGGGCGTGGCCGTGATCATGCGCCGGGTGCTCGACACGGTCAGCGCCGCCAACGGCCTGCTGCATGTCAGCTTCGACGTCGATTTTATCGACCCGGACATCGCGCCGGGCGTGGGAACGACGGTGCCGGGCGGCGCAACTTATCGCGAAGCCCATCTGATCATGGAAATGCTGTCGGACAGCGGCCTCGTCTCTTCGCTCGATCTGGTCGAGCTTAATCCCTTCCTCGACGATCGCGGCAAGAGCGCCCGTGTCCTGGTGGAGATGGCCGCAAGCCTGTTCGGTCGACGCATCTTCGACCGCCCGACAAGGGCAGCATAGTTCTGGGGGAAGTTACCATGAGCGCACCAGCCGATCTGATTGCCACCGAGCAGCGTCTCGGCGCCCATAACTACAAGCCGCTCGACGTCGTGCTCACCCGCGGCGAAGGCGTCTATGTCTGGGATACCGACGGCAAGCGCTATCTCGATTGCCTCTCAGCCTATTCGGCGGTCAACCAGGGTCATTGCCACCCGAAGATCCGCGAGGCGATGATCGAGCAGGCCGGCAAGCTGACGCTCACCTCCCGAGCCTTCCGCAACGATCAGCTCGCCTATCTCTACGAGGAACTGGCCGCGCTCACCGGCTCTCACAAGATCCTGCCGATGAACTCCGGCGCCGAGGCGGTCGAGACCGCGATCAAGGCGGTGCGCAAATGGGGCTATGAGCTCAAGGGCGTTCCGGAGAACCAGGCGGAGATCATCGTCTTCTCCGACAATTTCCACGGCCGGACGCTGAGCATCATCAGCTTCTCGACCGATCCGGATGCCCGCTCCGGCTTCGGCCCCTATACGCCGGGTTTCCGCGTCGTGCCCTTCGGCGACGCCGATGCCTTCGCCGCCGCGATCAACCAGAACACCGTTGCAGCCCTGATCGAGCCGATCCAGGGCGAGGCCGGCGTCATCATCCCACCTGCCGGTTATTTCACCCGTTTGCGCGAACTTTGCACTGCCAACAAGATCACGCTCATCCTCGACGAGATCCAGACCGGCCTCGGCCGCACCGGCAAGCTGCTGGCCGAGGAGCATGAGGGCATCGAGGCAGACGTGACATTGATCGGCAAGGCCCTGTCGGGCGGCTTCTATCCGGTCTCCGCCGTTCTCTCCAACTCCGAGGTGCTCGGCGTGCTGAAACCCGGACAGCATGGCTCCACCTTTGGCGGTAATCCGCTCGCCTGCGCCGTCGCCCGCGCGGCTCTCCGTGTCCTGACCGAAGAAGGCATGATCGAGAACGCCGCTGTCATGGGTGATTATTTCATCGAGGGCCTGCGCTCGATCCGCTCCGACATCGTCAAGGACATTCGCGGACGCGGCCTGATGCTGGCGGTGGAACTGGTACCCGAGGCCGGCGGGGCGCGGCAGTATTGCTATCAGCTCAAGGATCTCGGCCTGCTCGCCAAGGACACACACGACCACACGATCCGCCTCGCTCCGCCGCTGGTCATCACCCGCAATCAGGTCGACTGGGCGCTGGAACAGATCGACAAGGTCCTGGCACGCTGAACTCAACCTTTAGAAGAAACTAAATTACACCCAGCCGAAATCTCTTCCATAGGTTTAGGTTTGAGCAACATTCTTGCGATATCGTCCTGATAAGCGCCGGGTTTGGCGCCATGCATCAACGGGAAGAATGTTCATGGCCACGATCAATTCCACCAGCTTCAGCGGCGATACGCTGGAGATCATTGCCTTCCGGCTTCACGATCAGGAATTCTGCGTCAAGACCACCACGATCCGCGAAATCCGCGGCTGGGCGCCGTCGACGCCGATCCCGCATGCGCCGGCTGACGTCATCGGCGTCATGAACCTGCGCGGCTCAGTCATCCCAATTATCGATCTCGCCTACAAGCTGGGCATGCAGAGCACGGTCGCCAATGAACGCAGCGCCATCGTCGTGGCGGAAGTCCATAACATGGTCATCGGCATGCTGGTCGATCGCGTATCCGATATCCTGACGATTGGCGCCGACCAGGTTCAGCCCGTCCCGGAAGTCACCGCTTCCTTCGACCGCGCCTACTGCGAAGGCATCATCGCCACTGAAAATGGCATGATCTGCTTCCTGAACCTTGCCAAGATGTTCAAGGAAAGCGAAGCCGAAGAACTCGCCGCCTGAGCGCCTGCTTTTCATTTCAGTCCCCACAAAAAAGCCGCCCCGACATTCCGGGGCGGCTTTTTACATGCAAGTCGCGTGCCGGTTTCAGCCGAACAGCGCGAAGGTGCTCCTGATCGTCACCCAGACACCCCACAGAAGCGGGATGCCGACGATCGCCCAGGCGATCAGCGCCTTGCCGTCGAACCCGCCCTTACCGATGCCGAATGAGCCCGTCGGGCCGGCATTGGCAGCGGCGGTCTTTGCCTGCAGCGCGGCCACTTCCCCATCCGACATGAACCATTTGTCCGCAAGCGGCCTCACCAGCGAGTTGGCAATCAGGCCCAAAGCCAGCATGCCGGCAAGGATATACATGGTGAAGGTATAGAGCTGCGCGCCTTCGACGCCGGCAGCCTTCTGTGCCTCACGAATGTAGTTGACCACCACCGGACCGACGATCCCGGCCGTCGCCCAGGCCGTCAGCAGCCGGCCATGGATGGCACCGACGAACTGCGTGCCGAAGATATCGGCGAGATAGGCCGGGATGGTGGCAAAGCCGCCGCCATACATCGAGAGAATGATGCAGAGAGCGCCGACGAACAGGACCTTGCTGTGAATGCCCGCCGCCCAGGGGGCAAGCAGGTAAAGCGCGATCCCGATGAGGAAGAAGCAGTAATAGGTATTCTTGCGGCCGATCTTGTCGGAGAGCGACGCCCAGAAGAAGCGCCCGCCGATATTGAAGAGCGACAGCAGACCGGCGAAACCGGCGGCAATGGCTGCGATGCCCGCCACTTGTTCCTTGCTGAGATCACCGAACTTCACATCCGGCAGGCCGATCAGCGCACCGCCGAAGATTTCCTGCAGCATCGGCGAAGCCATGCCGATGACGCCGATACCAGCCGAAACGTTGAGGCACAGCACCGCCCAGATCAGCCAGAATTGCTTGGTCTTGTGGGCGTTGCGCAGATGCACATGCTTGGTCGTGATCATCGTGCTCTTGGCGGCAGGAGGTGTCCAGCCTTCAGGGCGCCAGCCAGCTGGCGGCAGGCGATAGCCGAAGGCGCCGCCGATCATGAAAACGAAATAGATCGCCGCCATGACGACGAAGGTCTGCCAGACGCCGACCGAACCATCGACGCGGAAGTTGGTCATCAGCAGGTTGGCGAGCGGCGCGCCGATCATCGCTCCACCGCCGAAGCCCATGATCGCCATACCCGTCGCCATGCCGCGACGGTCGGGAAACCATTTGATTAGCGTCGAGACCGGCGAGATATAGCCGAGCCCAAGCCCGATACCGCCGATGACGCCCGCACCGATCCACATCAGCCAGAGCTGATGATAAAGGACGCCGATCGCGGCAATCAGGATACCGCCGCACCAGCAGCAAGCCGAGACGACGCCGGCCTTGCGCGGCCCCGCGCGTTCCAGCCAGCCGCCCCAGATGGCGGCCGAGGAACCGAGCAGCACGAAAAACAGCGTATAGATCCAGCCGAGATCGCTGACGCGCCAATCGCAGCTCGTGGTAACCAAGGCAGAGAGAAGATTGAGGCTGGCGCATTCGGCCGTCGGCGGCGTCGATGTGCCAAGTGCCTTCGACAACGGCAGCCAGAAGACGCTGAAACCATAGGCCATGCCGATGCAAAGATGGATCGCCAGGGCAGCCGGCGGCACCAGCCATCGGTTGAAGCCTGGCTTGGCGATGATGCGCTCGCGATCGAGCAGTCCCGGTGTCGCCGCACCTCTAGAAATATCCGTTTCCGCAGTCGCCATGAACAACCCTCCTTGTTTCTGAGACCGGCATTCCCCAATAATTCCGCCTTGTACAGCGGTCGTGGACGGATTTCCCCCTCCATCCAATAGTTTTTAAATATCAAAGACAAAGACCAGCTCAGTCCTGCTTGACCGGCTCCGGTCTGTGGATCAGTGAAGCTGCCTCCAGCACCAGCGGAGCCAGCCCGTTGTCGCCATGATCGATGATCTCAAAAAGCTGTCGCCGCATGCGCGGCTCCCAGAATTTATTGATATGCGTGGCAACACCCTGCACCGCTTCATGCGCCGGCTGCGTCTTGAAGAAGGTGGCGATCTGGTTCGCCATATAGACGAGCTTCGTGGCGGTCTTGCCGTGATGCGTTTCATCAAGCGACATCGGCGATGCTCCCAGGAGTAATACGCTGTGGATGGGTGAAAATCTCGAAATCGTCGCCGCGCACCAGCGCCACCAGCGTCATACCGGCCTCATCGGCCGTGCGGATGGCAAGCGCCGTCGGCGCGGAAATGGCGACAAGAACCGAACTGCCCAGGATCGCCGCCTTCTGCACCATCTCGACAGACAATCGGCTGGTGACCGCAACGACGCCATCGGTGCCCTTGTGGCCGGAGCGAATGACGGCGCCGCAAAGCTTGTCCAACGCATTGTGGCGCCCGACATCCTCGCGCACGGCGATCAATCCCTTGCCCGGAATATAAAACCCGGCCCCATGCACGGCGCGGGTCTCGCGATGCAAGGGCTGCGCGTCATTGAGAAGCGCGATGGCGCGGACGATATCCTCATGGGACAACGTCAGCGCGACAGCGGAGACATCCGGCACCTTGCGCACCGCCTGCTCGATCGATTCGATACCGCAAAGGCCGCAGCCGACCGGCCCGGCCATATGCCGCCGCCGGACACGCAGGGCATCGGCGACGTCATCGACCAGGGTGATCTGCACATCGATCCCCTGCTCGTCTTCGACAGGTTCGACGGCGGCGATCTGATCGATATCGGTGATGATGCCCTCGGTCAGGCTGAACCCGATGGCGAAATCCTCGAGATCGTCTGGCGTTCCCATCATCACCGCATGCGAAGAGCCGCCATAGGAAAAGGCGATCGGAACTTCTTCCGGCACGATGCGCGAGCTGGAGCGGACGACGCCGTTGCGGCGCGCGGTTTCGGGGACGGTGGTCGTGGGGGTGAATTTGGTCATTAGCCTGCCGAACTCACTCTGCGGCCTCCATTTTTCCAACAATCCGACGAGACTGCCGGGCCTGTTCGTCATAGTCGATCTGCCATTGCGACGGACCGTTTGACGGCGAGACCTGTACCGCTGTTACCTTATATTCCGGGCAATTCGTCGCCCAGTCGGAATAGTCGGTCGTGATGACGTTCGCCTGCGTATCGGGATGATGGAAGGTCGTATAGACGACGCCCGGCGCGACGCGGTCGGTGATCAGCGCACGCAACGTCGTATCGCCGGAACGGCTGGCAAGCTTGATCCAGTCGCCCTCGCGAATGCCGCGCTGTTCGGCATCGTGCGGATGCATCTCCAGCCGGTCCTCGGAATGCCACATGACGTTCTCGGTGCGCCGCGTCTGCGCGCCGACATTGTACTGGCTGAGAATGCGCCCAGTCGTCAGCAGCAGCGGGAAGCGAGGGCCGGTGCGTTCGTCGGTCGCGACATATTCCGTGCGGATGAACTTGCCCTTACCGCGCACGAAACCGTCGACATGCATGATCGGCGAGCCCAGTGGCGTCTTCTCGTTGCAGGGCCACTGCACCGAACCCATTTTCTCCAGATAGTGGTAGGAAACTAGGGCGAAGCTCGGCGTCGTCGCGGCGATCTCGTCCATGATTTCGGAGGGGTGCTGGTAGTTCCAGCCAAGTCCCATGGCCTGCGCCATCTTCTGCGTCACCTCCCAGTCGGCATAGCCGTTGCGCGGGCTCATCACCTTTCGCACGCGGTTGATGCGGCGCTCGGCATTGGTGAAGGTGCCGTCTTTCTCGAGGAAGGTCGAACCGGGCAGGAAGACATGGGCGTAGTTGGCCGTCTCGTTCAGGAAGAGATCATGGACGATGACGCATTCCATCGCGGCAAGGCCGGCGGCGACATGCTTGGTGTCCGGATCGGACTGCAAGATGTCCTCGCCCTGGATGTAGAGACCCTTGAACGTGCCATCGACAGCGGCATCGAGCATGTTCGGAATGCGCAGGCCCGGCTCGTTGTTGAGCGTCACGCCCCATAGCTTTTCGAAGATATCGCGCGTCGCATCGTCGGAGACATGGCGATAGCCCGGCAGCTCGTGCGGGAAGGAACCCATGTCGCAGGAACCCTGGACATTGTTCTGGCCGCGCAGCGGGTTCACGCCGACGCCGGGACGGCCGATATTGCCGGTGACCATCGCGAGATTGGCGATCGCCATGACCGTCGTCGAGCCCTGGCTATGCTCGGTGACGCCGAGACCATAATAGATCGCGCCGTTACCGCCCTTGGCGAAGAGGCGAGCCGCACCCCGCACGAGATCGGCGGGAACGTTGGTGAATTTTTCCGTCTCTTCCGGGCTATGCTGCGGCTCGGCGACGAAAGCCGCCCAATCCTCGAATTCCGACCAGTCGCAGCGCTCGCGAATGAATTTTTCGTCGAAGAGGCCTTCGGTGACGATCACATGGGCGAGTGCCGTCAGCAGGGCGACATTGGTGCCAGGCTTGAGCGGCAAGTGATAGCTTGCCTCGACATGCGGCGTACGCACCAGATCGATGCGGCGCGGATCGATGACGATCAGTTTGGCGCCCTGGCGCAACCGCTTCTTCAGGCGCGAGCCGAAGACCGGATGGCCGTCGGTCGGATTAGCGCCGATAACGATGACAACATCGGAATGCTCGACGCTGTCGAAATTCTGCGTGCCGGCCGAAGTGCCGAAGGCCTGGCCAAGGCCATAGCCGGTCGGTGAGTGGCAGACACGGGCGCAGGTGTCGACATTGTTGTTGCCGAAGCCGGCGCGGATCAGCTTCTGCACCAGGAAGGTCTCTTCGTTGGTGCAGCGCGACGATGTGATGCCACCGACGGATTCGCGGCCATACTGATACTGGATGCGCCGGATTTCCGTGGCGACATGCGCGAAGGCCTCATCCCAGGTGACTTCGCGCCAGGGGTCGGTGATCTTCTCGCGCACCATCGGATTGAGAATGCGGTCCTGATGCGTCGAATAGCCATAGGCGAAGCGACCCTTGACGCAGGAATGGCCGCGATTGGCCTGGCCATCCTTCCACGGCACCATGCGCACCAATTCCTCGCCGCGCATCTCCGCCTTGAAGGAACAGCCAACGCCGCAATAGGCGCAGGTGGTGACGACGGAATGTTCGGGCTGGCCGATCGCGATCACCGACTTTTCCGTCAGCGTCGCGGTTGGACAGGCCTGCACGCAGGCGCCGCAGGAAACGCATTCCGAATCGATGAAATGCTCATGCATGCCGGGCGACACACGCGAACCGAACCCCCGGCCCTCAATGGTCAGCGCGAACGTGCCCTGCACCTCTTCGCAAGCGCGGACGCAGCGGGAGCAGACGATGCATTTCGAGGGGTCATAGGTGAAATAGGGATTGGACTCGTCCTTCGGCATCCATTTCAGATTGATGTCGCCGCTATTGCGCGCCTTGACGTGATTGTCGCCCTCATAGCCGTAACGCACGTCGCGCAGGCCAACCGCGCCGGCCATGTCCTGCAGCTCGCAGTCGCCATTGGCGGCACAGGTCAGACAGTCGAGCGGATGATCGGAGATATAAAGCTCCATCACGCCGCGGCGGATATCCTTGAGCCGGTTGGTCTGGGTGTGCACCACCATGCCCGGCGAAACCGGTGTCGTGCAGGACGAAGGCGTGCCATTGCGGCCTTCGATCTCGACGAGACAGAGGCGGCAGGAGCCGAAAGCATCGACCATGTCGGTGGCGCAGAGCTTCGGCACCTGAATGCCCGCTTCCATCGAGGCGCGCATGATCGACGTGCCCTCGGGCACGGTGATCGGACGGCCATCGACGGTCAGTGTCACCAGAGTTTCTGAGAGGGAGGCGGGCGTGCCGTAGTCGATTTCGGGAACGAGGGACATGGATCTTACTCCGCCGCTTCAATCAAAGGGACCGGAGCGAAATCCTCCGGAAAATGCGTCATCGCGCTCATCACCGGATAGGGCGTGAAGCCCCCGAGCGCACAGAGTGAACCAAACTTCATCGTGTTGCAGAGATCGGCAAGCAGGACCCGGTTCTTCTCGGGCTCGATGCCACGCGCGATCTTGTCGGCCGTCTCGACGCCGCGGGTCGAGCCGATGCGGCAGGGCGTGCACTTGCCGCAGCTTTCCACTGCGCAGAACTCCATCGCGAAACGCGCCTGCTTCAGCATGTCGGCGGTATCGTCAAACACGACGATGCCGGCATGGCCGATGAGGCCATCCTTGGCCGCGAAGGATTCGTAGTCGAACGGCGTATCGAACAAAGCGCGCGGAAAGTACGCGCCCAACGGGCCGCCGACCTGCACCGCCTTCACCGGTCGTCCCGTCACTGTCCCGCCGCCGATCTTGTCGATGATATCGCCGAGCGATAGGCCGAAGGCCGTCTCGTAGAGGCCGCCATATTTCACATTGCCCGCGATCTGCAGCGGGATGGTACCGCGCGAGCGGCCCATGCCGAAGTCACGGTAGAAGGCAGCGCCCTTGTCCATGATCACGGGCACGGAGGCGAGCGAGATGACGTTGTTGATGACGGTCGGACAGTCGAACAGGCCCTTATGCGCCGGCAGCGGCGGCTTGGCGCGCACAATGCCGCGCTTGCCTTCCAGGCTGTTGAGCAGCGCCGTCTCCTCGCCGCAGACATAGGCGCCGGCGCCGGTGCGGATCTCGATGTCGAAGGCCTTACCGGAGCCAAGCACGGAGGCTCCGAGAATACCGGCTCCTCTGGCGATTTCCACGGCTTGCGTCATCGCGGCGATGGCATGCGGATATTCCGAGCGCGCATAGACGAAGCCCTTGGTCGCGCCGGTCGCAAGGCCTGATATCGCCATGCCCTCGATGAGGACGAAGGGATCACCCTCCATGATCATCCGGTCGGCAAACGTACCGCTGTCACCCTCGTCGGCATTGCAGACGATGTATTTGCGTGTCCCAGGCGCATCGAGCACCGTCTTCCATTTGATACCGGTCGGAAAGCCCGCGCCGCCACGGCCGCGCAGGCCGGAATCGGTAACGTCCTTGACGATATCGGCCGCAGCCATGGCGACAGCACGACGCAGGCCCTTGAGACCGCCATGGGCTTCATAATCTTCCAGCGAAAGGGGGTCGATGATGCCGCAGCGGGCGAAGGTCAGGCGGGTTTGTTCCTTAAGGAATGGGAGGTTTTCGACCTCCCCAAGACAGAGCGGAGGCGCGCTGCCATCGATCAATCCGGCATCGAACAGCGCCGGCACATCCTTGGCCTTGACCGGCCCATAGCCGATGCGCTTGCCGTCAACTTCCACTTCGACCAGCGGCTCCAGCCAGAACATGCCGCGCGAACCGTTGCGCACGATCTGCGCATCCAGGCCACGGCTGGCGATTTCCTGTGCGATAGCCTTGGCTACCTTCTCGGCGCCGAGCGAAAGAGCCGCCGCATCGCGAGGAACATAAATCTTCACCGTCATTGGCGCGCCTCCCTCACGAGGTCTTCCACACCTTCGTCGTCCAGCCGACCATGCAGCTCGCTGTCCAGCATCGCCGCCGGCGCACAGGCGCAGAGCCCGAGACAGTAGACCGGCTCCAGCGTCACGCTGCCATCAAGCGTCGTCTGATGAAAATCGATGCCGAGCAGCCGTTTGACGCGCTCCGCCAACTGATCGGCACCCATCGACTGACAAGCCTCGGCACGACAGAGCTTCAGGACATGGCGGCCGGCGGGATGATCGCGGTAATCATGATAGAAGGTCATGACGCCGTGCACTTCGGCGCGCGACAAATTCAGGGCCTTGGCGATCAGCGGCAGCGTATCCTGCGGCACATAGCCGAACTCCTCCTGGATCCCATGCAGGATCGGCAGGAGCGGCCCTTCCATCGATTTCATGGTGTCGATAATCACGCCAGCACGGGCCGCGATTGCGTCCGAGCCAAGATGCAAACTCATAAACAGCCCTCCCAGGCTTCCTCCATAAACACGCATCGACGCGTGCTACATTCGGAGAGTCGCAGGGAAGAGCCGAAGGATCAATAAGCGAGTCCCGTCAATCGATAGGAAATTCCTATCGACCTTTCTCACTTTCCGCGAGCAATCGCGCCTCGTGCAACAAGGCCGAGACGAGCGGCGTGAACGGCTCACGATGGGTAGCGACCAGGCCGACGAGATGTTCGGCATCCGGTTCGGTGATCGGGATCTTGTGAATATCGGAGGGAAAACCAAAGGAATCGGCGATATTCTTCGGCATGATGCTCGCCCAGCGTCCCGTCTGGACATGGGAAAACAACACGATCATCGAATTGGATTCCAGCGTCGGTCGCACCGTCGCGCCGGCTTCGGCGAGATGGCGGTTGATGATCCGGCGGTTCTGCATGTCTGCAGTCAATAGACAAAGCCGAAGATCGCCGACTTCCTTCCAGGTCACGCTTGCGCGCTCGGAGAGCGGACTGCCCGCCGCCGTGATCAGATGATAGCGCTCGGCGTAAAGCGGCACGCTGGTAACCCTGCCGAGCGGTTCGTTCTCCAGGTAGGTGATGCCGGCATCGATCTCTAGATTTTCGAGCAGGCTCAGCACCTGCAGCGAATTGCGCGAGATGATGGAGAAAGTGACGTCGGGATGCCGTTCCTGAAACGGCGCCGTGATCTTCGGCACCATGGCAAGCGCCGTCGGGATGGCCGCGATGCGGATATGACCGGCAAGCCCCTTGTGCGCCGCCCGCATTTCCTCCCGCATCGTCCTGGTATCGCCGACGATGCGCCGCGCCCATTCCAGCACCCGCTGCCCTTCCGGCGTCAACCCCTGGAAGCGTGAGCCGCGACTGACGAGCATGACCCCGAGCTGATCCTCCAGCTGCCTGATCGCCGCCGACAGTGTCGGCTGCGTCACCCCGCATTCCTCCGCGGCGCGGCCGAAATGCTTCTGGTTGGCAAGCGCGATAAAGAATTCCAGCTTGTCGATCATTTAACTCTCCCGAGAAGAAGAGTTAAGCAGGCTGACGCTGGAGTGCAATCGCCACAACAGCGATTGCAGCGGCTTTGCTCCCGATACGGTCTTCAGGCTATCGCAAAAGCCCCTGAGGACATGACTTTTGTGGCAGACTTCTTCTCGGATTCCACGGGGACTAGAAGGTGCGCTGAGACTATTCGTTGCTATTATTGTTCTGGGCAACGAGCGCAGAAATCACCTCGATAAGGGGTGTGGACCCCTTGGTCGACGAGCGCCCTTGATCGGCAAATTCAATCCAGCTCTCGTTGAAGCCATCGAGCATGCGGGCTCGCGGCCCAGGATTTTTCATTCCTTGTGACCGAAACAGGCCCTCCCACGTTTCTCGGGGTATGGTCTCAACGCTAACTGACCGATTCAGAACTGCGCCGAATGCTGATGCCAGATCATCTGGCGACACTCGTTCCGGTCCTTCCAATTCGACTACCCGCGTTCCAATCCAGCTTTGCTGGAGCAGTTCAGCAGCAAGGCGGCCGACGTCCCTGGTGGCGACCATCGGGAAGGCTTTGTCGGCAGGCTGCAGGAAGCTCTGGAGAATACCCTGGTCCCGTGCCGTAGCGACATCCCACATCGCATTCTCCATGAACCAGGCAGGCCGCAAAAAGGTGACTGGGATGGCGATGTCGGAGAGAGCCGTCTCCAGCAGTTGGCGTTGTGTCAGCAAGTTTTCGTGCGTTGCGTCAGCGCCGATAGTCGAAAGGCAGACGACCTTTAATGGGCGGGCAGCCGTCAGTGCGGCCACGATCGCATCGATTACCTTTCTGGCCTCGGGAAAACCTGGTTCAGGATCGAACTCAGATGGAGGCAGAATGAAGACACCCTCAGCACCGGCGAAGGCCGCGGCAAGCGCGGTCTGGTCTTCGATGTCGGCCAAGTCAATTTCACAG
Source organism: Rhizobium lusitanum (assembly GCF_014189535.1). Taxonomy (NCBI): domain Bacteria; kingdom Pseudomonadati; phylum Pseudomonadota; class Alphaproteobacteria; order Hyphomicrobiales; family Rhizobiaceae; genus Martinezella; species Martinezella lusitana. The sequence goes on from NZ_CP050308.1 coordinate 2,018,779, forward strand.
CCCTGTGCCTTCCAACCTGCGGCCTTCGCATCGTCGCGCAAAACGGCACGGACAGCCTGTCCGGCTGCGAGAAGTGTGCGGGCGACTTCACCGCCAACCTTGCCGGTTATTCCGGTGATTGCAAACATGATGGTTCTCCAGAAAGTTTTGAAAGGGTGTCATTACGGCAGGCTTTCTACCTGACCGCCCAACATCACGATGGGGTTGCAGCTTTATATTCCAACTCCTGCGATGACACCGGATCATAATAGTCAATTAAGCGATGATATAATATCATCGCTAAGATGTTGGAATCGCGCAGTGCGGCGCGGCAGCATTCGGCTAGTCGGCAATAAGAGGGGAAATGCAGAGTGGCTTTCGATGCGCGACTGTTAACAGGTGTGGGCGTCTTCGCTGCGGTCGCAGAGGCCGGCAACTTTGCCAAGGCTGCAAAGATATTGGGACTAACACCCTCGGGTGTTAGTCGGTCGATAGCTCGCCTCGAAGCACGCATCGGCGTGAGGCTATTCGATCGAAATTCTCGCGTCGTGACCCTTACGGAAGAAGGCCGCCGATTTCACGCGCGAGCCATGCCTTTACTTGCCGGTTTGGAGGAGGCAACGGTAGACGCATCTGGTGCATCCATGGTCGTTAGTGGTCGGCTGCGGGTATCGATTGATCCCTGGTTTGCGCGGATGGTGGTAGCTCCGCGCCTACCCGAATTCATGGCGAGATATCCCAAGCTGTTTGTCGAATTGACGAGCACCAATTACCGCGAAGACATGATGTTGGGTGTCGACGTCGCGGTTCGTTTTGGGAGCCCCGACGTTGCGTCTTTGATCGTTCGAAAGCTACTCGAGACACCTGTCATTACGTGCGCTGCACCAAGCTATATCAAACGGTGTGGAGAACCAAAAACACCGCATGATCTAGTTCATCACGAGGTTCTTTTGTTTCGCGACCCACAAACAGGGCGGCCTTTTCAATGGCAATTTCAGCGTGGCGCGGAAATTGTCGAGGTTGAGGTTGCTGGCCGTGTAATGATGGACGACCCCACTGTTGCGCTAGAAGCTTGCCTTGCAGGTCAAGGGGTATTCCAGAGTCTGGCGGTTGGTCTCGCCCCTTGGCTATCCCGCGGGGACATTGTGCAGATTCTACCCAGTTGGTGTGAAGAGAAATTTCCGCTTTACGCTTACCATCCGTCGCGGGCGTTGCCGCCAGCAAAGGTCACGGCGTTCTTAAATTTCATTCAAGCAATAGCAGGTGCGGAGGATCGGCGCGATGCGCCAACGTGACGCGTTGTGACACCGTCGCCCTAAATAGACAACCGTTTCAGCGCCAGTCACCGAAGTGATTAATGAGCTTCAAACTATGCATTCTGCAACTAGCAAGAGTGAAGCGAACAGCGTCAACGCGTGTCCGGCGGTGCAACGTTCCGGCTACGAAGCACTCGGCCATCTCAGGAGCTTCCGGGTTCTCATTCAGGGATGAGGCTCGGGAAACCCGTGACGCTCCGCAAGTGCGGCAAGGATTTTATCCTTGTCGGATATGAAGGCTCGGCCCTGAAACAGGCCTGTTTGATATTGCGACGTTTCACCATCCGCCAGTACCAGCAATGGCAGGGACTGATGTTCCTCCCCAACCAGCGCGACAACGGGAAGCCTTGGTCTCGGCCAGGCAATCCGCTCGACATCAAGCCGTTGCGCCAACGCGGGAAATAACGCCAGGACGCCTTCCATCAAGGCACAATGCTCGCAATAGAAACGCCGACCGGGATAAGCGGGATCTTCCCAGTCGGAGAACAACAAAAAGAGTTTGTCGCGGGTCATTGTCGGCTCCATCTATCTCGAACGCCATGCGCGAAGGATGGAAAGCTCAGCCTATCCGCCTGATCGGAAACCATCACGCCTGGTAGCCGTCGCTCTATAGATCATCAGTCGAGACTGCAGAAGACCTCTCTTAGCGACTCGACCACATCACGGATTTCGGTACCGGCAACAGCGTAATAGACAAGCCGGCCCTCGCGCCGCGTTTCGACCAACTTTTCCAGCCGTAGCCGGGCCAGATGTTGCGACACCACCGCCTGCTGCAAACCAAGAATAGCCTCGATCTCCATCACGGTCTTTTCCTGCTTGGCCAGCATGAAGAGAATGATCAGCCGTGTCTCGTGCGACAGAGCCTTCAACAGGACGCTCGCCCTTCTGGCCTTCGCGTTCAGTTCTTCAACATTATGCTCCGCAATACCGCCAAGCGGTGGAGACAACGACATAGGATAGCCTCTGGCGACAAATTCGCATCCAGATATGCGTATAATATTATGAATGGGGTGCCCGTTCAAAAAATGGCGAAGCACCAAAAAAGGTCCATTTTATCAGCAGATAAGCTGACCGCCATTGATCTCGATCACCTGTCCGGTGATGTAGCCGGATAAGGTCGGCGCGGCCAGGAAGAGATAGGTGGGCGCGCAATCCTCGGCGGTTCCCAGGCGTTGCAGCGGGATCGACCGGCGCGTCTGCTCGAGCTTCTCCTTCGAGGAATAGCGCTCGTGGAAATCGGTGGCGATGGTGCCCGGCGACACGCAATTCACCCGGATACCATCAGGCGCCAACTCCCGCGCCAGCGCTTTCGAATAGGTGGCGACGAAGGCTTTGGAGGCGGAATAGATCGCCGATCCGGGGCTGCCGCCGGTGAGCGCCGAGATCGATACCGTATTGACGATCGCCGCCTGCCCCGCAGTTCTCAGCAGCGGCAGCAGCGCCCTTGTCACCTCAACGACGGAGGTCTGGTTGAGCTGGACGATCCGGCCATATTGCTCGTCGGTCAATTCGCCGGCGGGAAAGCGGCCAAGCATGGTGCCGGCATTGTTGACCAGCACATCGACCCGATCGAACACGCCGGCAGCCGCGGCGGCAAAGTCCTTCGTGCCGTTCTCATTGCTAAAGTCGGCCGGAACGAGAAAAGCGCGGCGGTCGAGTTCGGCTTCCAGCAGAAAATCCGGCAGCTCGCGGTTGCCATCCCGACCGATATGGACGAGCACGCGCGCGCCGCAATCGAGAAACTGACGCGCCACCTCCAGCCCGATGCCGCGGCCAGCGCCGGTGATCACGACGTTGCGATTTTCGAATAGCTTCGGATGAAACATGATGGCCCCTTCAAATCGCAGAATCCGCGCCCCAGCAATTGCGGAATTTTCACTTTATCATATGATGATGAAAAAACGAAAGAAAGGGAGCGCCAATCATGTTCCTATCGGGACGGCAGACAGAGATTCTGGAAATCGCCAAGACTGAGGGGCGCGTACTGGTGGAGGAGCTGGCGTCGCGTTTCTCCGTGACGCCGCAGACCATCCGCAAGGACCTGAACGATCTCTGCGACGGCCGCGTTTTATCGCGCGTCCACGGCGGCGCAATCTTTCCGGGCGGCACGGAAAACGTCAAATACGATGCACGCCGCTCCATCGCCGCCCCGGAAAAGCAGGCGATCGGCCGGGCCGCTGCCGGTCTCATCCCCAATAACAGCTCGCTTTTCATCAATATCGGCACCACGACGGAAGCAGTCGGCGAGGCTCTTCTCGGCCATCACGAATTGATGGTCATTACCAACAACATCAATGTTGCCAATAAGTTACGGATTTTCCCCTCGATCGAGGTGGTCATCGCCGGCGGCGTCGTGCGCGGCTCGGACGGCGGCATCGTCGGTGAAGCGGCGGTCGATTTCATCCGGCAATTCAAGGTGGACTTTGCCGTCATCGGCACCTCGGCCATCGATGCCGACGGCGCGCTTCTCGATTTCGATTTCCGTGAAGTGAAAGTGGCGCAGGCGATCATCGCCAATGCCCGCCATGTCATACTGGTCGCCGACAGCACCAAGTTCGAACGCACCGCCCCGGTGCGCATCGGCCATCTGTCGCAGGTCCACACCTTCGTCACCGATGAATGTCGGGTCGAATCCGTGCGTATCGCCGCCGCCGAACACGGCGTTCGCCTGATCGAGACCGAGCGCCGACAGAGTTGATCACCCGCGAAGCTCGTCAAAAAACGTTCGTTTGACATTCGTATTGATTTCGCTTTAGATGGATTGATTTTCGAATTATCCATCTTTCAAGATGGCGAACGCTTTGCGGAGGGGCGCGTGAGCGAGCAGATCCACGACATTTTCGTCATTGGTGGCGGCATCAACGGCTGCGGCATAGCCCGTGATGCCGTCGGGCGCGGCTATAAGGTTGCGCTTGCCGAAATGAACGATTTCGCCTCCGGCACATCGTCCGGCGCCACCAAGCTGATCCATGGCGGCCTGCGCTATCTCGAGCACTACGAATTCCGCCTGGTGCGCGAATCGCTGATGGAGCGCGAAGTGCTCTGGGCGATGGCGCCGCACATCATCTGGCCGATGCGCTTCGTGTTGCCTTATCATAAGGGCGGCATCCGTCCGGCGTGGCTCATCCGCCTCGGCCTTTTCCTTTACGACCATCTCGGCGGCCGCAAGTTGCTTCCGGCGACGGCGACGCTCGACATGAAGACCGACCCGGCGGGAAAGCCGCTGAAGTCGCTGTTCACCAAGGCTTTCGAATATTCCGACGGCTGGGTGGATGACGCCCGCATGGTCGTGCTCAACGCTCGCGACGCCGCCGATCGCGGCGCCACGATCATGCCGCGCACCAAGGTCACATCGGCCCGCCGCGACGGCGCCCTCTGGACGATCGAAACTGAGGATACCGTCACCGGCGAGAAGCGCCTCTTCAAGTCGCGCATGCTGATCAATGCCGCCGGCCCCTGGGTCGATCATGTTCTCTCCGACGCCTTCGGCACCAACCAGGCGCACAATGTTCGTCTGGTGCAGGGCAGCCACATCGTCGTCCGCAAAAAATTCGACGATCCGCGCGCCTATTTCTTCCAGAACCCGGACAATCGCATCATTTTCGCCATCCCCTACGAACAGGATTTCACCCTGATCGGCACGACGGATCGCGACTATAAGGACGATCCGAAGGATGTGAGGATTTCCGAAGAGGAAACCACCTATCTCTGCAATGCCGCCAGCGAATATTTCAAGGAGCCGGTGCGCCCCGAGGATATCGTCTGGACCTATTCCGCCGTGCGCCCGCTCTATGACGACGGCGCCACCAAGGCGCAGGAAGCAACGCGCGACTATGTGCTGAAGGTCGAGGGTGCCGAAGGTCAGGCACCGCTGCTCAACGTCTTCGGTGGCAAGCTCACCACCTATCGCCGCCTGAGCGAGCATGCGCTGGAAAAGATCGGCGAAGCCATCGGCCTCAAGGGTACGCCATGGACGGCCAAGAGCTCTCTACCCGGCGGTGATTTCCCGGCTAAGGGTTATGAAGCCGAAGTCGTCAAGCTGAAAGCGCGTTATCCTTTCCTCACCGATCCGCACGCCCGCCGGCTGGTACGCCGCTACGGCACCCGCGCCATCATGATCCTCGGCAACGCCAAAGCCCTGACCGATCTCGGCCGCAGCTTCGGCAGCGATCTTTACGAGGCGGAAGTGCGCTATCTGATGGCGCATGAATGGGCCTATACCGCCGCCGATGTCCTCTGGCGCCGTTCGAAGAAGGGCCTTTACCTCTCAAAGGATCAGGCCGCCGCGCTGGACGACTACATGGCCGGCACGCGGGTCCACGCATAGGCTTCCAGCTCTTCCATATTAGCCTTCGGGATCGAGCAACCTCGGCCCCGGCCCTTGCTCTGCCAGCACGTCCCAGGGATTGCGCAGTGGACAGCTCTGCATCGAAAGACAGCCGCAGCCGATGCAGCCGTCGAGCTGGTCGCGCAGGCCTTGCAGCCGCCTGATCCGCGCATCCAGATCGTTCTTCCATTTCGCCGACAGCTCCCGCCAATCGGCGCCGGTCGGCGTCCGGCTTTGCGGCAGCGTGTCGAGCGCCGCCTGGATCTCGGCAAGCGGGATTCCCACGCGTTGCGCCACTTTGATCACCGCCACGCGGCGCAGCACCTCGCGGGCGTAACGCCTCTGGTTACCCCGGCTGCGGTGGCTCTCGATCAGCCCCTTCGCCTCATAGAAATGCAGCGCCGAGACCGCAACGCCGCTGCGCGCCGCCACCTCGCCCACCGTCAGCAATCTGGAAAATGCATCGGAGTCTATTTTTCCCATGACAGGCTATTGACCTCAACTTTACTTGAGGTTTTATAGCTCTTGCTCCGAAGCGCGTAAAGCAGGAGCAACGCATGACTGAACCCACCCGCCTGGCAATCCTCTACGGCAGCACCCGCAAGGGCCGGCTATGCGACCGCGTGGTCAATTGGGTCGTCCGGGAACTGGCGCACTATCCGCTTATCGACATCGATATCATCGATCCGCTCGATTTCGGCCTGCCGGTTCACCATGACGGCGAGCATCCGGCGGTGGCGGCCCTTGCCGCACGTCTCTCGGACGCCGATGCCTTCATCGTCGTCACCCCGGAATATAATCACAGCTTTACAGGCTCGCTGAAATTCGTTCTCGATCTCGTCTACGAACCATGGCAGGGCAAGCCGGTCGCCTTCGTTTCCTATGGTGGCATTTCCGGCGGGCTGCGCGCGGTCGAGCAATTGCGGCTGGTCTTTGCGGAGCTGCATGCGGTCACGGTGCGCGACACCGTCAGCTTCGCCAATCCCTGGGGCCGGTTTGCCGAAGACGGTTCTCTCGAAAACCCGATCGAGGCACGGCAATCGCTGGTGCGGATGATAGCGCGACTGCATTGGTGGAGCGCGGCATTGAAGCCCGCCCGGGAGACACGCCCCTATCGCTCCGTCGCCGCCTGAGCGTTCATCCACGATAGCCAACACCGCTCTTCCGTTTCTGGCAGGTACGGAAGACCGGCTCGGCGCCCGGGCCTGCGCCGCATGCGCCCGGGCGTCTTCCTCCACCTCAGTCAATCAGACCTCACCCTTGCCGATGCCGCCTTGATGGCCTAACCCAATATCTGGGTGGTTCCAGAGGGATGAGGATGGAGAAAGAAGCGCGGCTGGGAGGAGCAGACTTCATGCGCGCCGTGGCGTGCCTGATGGTGCTTGCCCATCATCTCGTGCTGCGGATGGATTTCAGTTATCTCCCCGATGCCCTGGCCCTGCCGCTCATTCTCGCCCGCTTCGGCAATTACGGCGTCTCGGTCTTCTTCGTTCTGAGCGGCTTCCTGCTATCGCGACCATTCTGGCTGGCGCTGGACAGGGGCCTGCCGCCGCCTTCGCTGACAATTTACACCATGCGCCGCGCCGCCCGTATTCTGCCGGGATTCTGGGTTGCCCTGACGGTCGGCTTCATCCTGAGTTTCACGGTCTATGATTTTCCGCTCGATGGCGAGCTGGCCGGGCGCTACGTCGCCGGTTTCTTCCTGATGAGCCAGTGGCACTGGCGCACCTTGTTTCCGGTACAGGGAGACGGGCCGCTTTGGTCCATTCCCTTTGAGACCACCTGCTATGTCTTGCTGCCGATCGCTTTCCTGTTGCTGTTCACCCCGGCCCTGAGATCGCGCGCTGCCCTGCCTGCCCGCATCCTCTGGCTCGGCGTCATCTCCCTGGCGCTTCTCGGCCATTGGCTGATCGTCACCCATATCCCGATCGATACCGTCGAGCGGGGCTGGCAATACGGCTTCCAGGGCGGGGCCAAGGAATGGATGCCGCGCTATAACCCGGTCGGCTTCTTCGCGGTCTTTGCCATCGGCGCGCTGGCGGCGGGCATCCAGACCATGATCCCCAGGAAGCGCTCGCCGGTCTACGATGTCGTCGCCATACTTGCCATGATCGTCGGCGTGGCTGAAATCTGGATGTCGGTCGGCGACAGCTGGGAAGGTTACGGCTGGCTTGGCATTCCCTATCGCTTTCCCGTCATCCCGCTGACTGTCGCCGTCGCCCTCTGCGTTCTGCCGCAATCGGCCGTCCTGGCACGGGTTCTCGACAATCGTCTCAGCCACTATATCGCCACCGTCTCCTTCGGCGTCTATATTTGGCAGGATATCGTGTTGATGCTGATGAAGAAGCTTTTCCCGTGGAGCTTCGGCACGGGCTCCGACGATGTGTTAGGCGGATGGTTCACATCCAGCCTCGTCGCAACCCTCATCATCTTCGCAATCGGCACCCTCAGCTATATCCTTCTGGAGCGCCCCGTCATGCGCTGGGCGCGCGCCAGGGAAAAGGCACCGCACCAAGCCGTCCCCGCCTGACAAAAAGGCCGCCCAACGGAAACCGTTGGACGGCAAGGAAGCTCGACTAGGAGTGCCGAACCATCCTGTCAGATGCGCGTGGCTTTCAGGCGTTCCTCATCGAGAACGACGCCGAGACCGGGTGCTTCTCCAAGATCCAGCCAGCCCTCATTGTGCTTGAGCGGCGAAGCCATCGGGTAATCCCTGCGGGCCTCGCTCCATTCCGGATTGTCGTAGGGATATTCGAGCCAGGCCACATCGCCGACGCCCGCGCTCAGATGTGCGTTCGCCAGCACGCCGATGCCGTTCGTCCAGGAATGCGGGGTGAATTGCACGGCGGCCTCGCGCGCCTGATAGGCCAGCCGCCGGCAGCCGGTGATGCCACCCACCAGCGCCACGTCGGGCTGGATGACGTCGAAGGCGCGTTCCTCGATGATGTCGCGGAATTCATAGAGCTCGCGGGTCATCTCGCCGCCGGCGATGCGCAGCGATGTCGCCTGCTTCAGCTCCTTCATGCCCTTGCGGTCGGAGCGGTGCAGCGGCTCTTCCATCCAGTAGACGCCGAGCCGTTCCAGCTCCCTTGCCACCGTCAGCGCGTCCTTGAAGGTCCAGGACAGCGTCGTGTCCCAGGGCATGCGCCAACCCTGATTGCAATCGACCATCAGCTCCAGCCGGTCGCCAACCCGGGCACGGACAGCCTCCAGCGCCTTCACATCGTCGCGCCACCCGCTGCGGCCGCCGGCCGAGGAGGAGAAGCGCACCTTCATCGCCGGAAATCCCTCAGCGATATAGCGCTCGGCCTGTTCAGCCATTGCGGCCGGCTCGCGCAGCACGCCTGAGGAAGCATAGAGCCGCACGCGGCTGGCGCGGCCGCCAAGCATCCGCCAGACCGGCTCACCGGTGATCTTGCCGGAGAGATCCCACAGCGCCAGATCCATCGGCCAGCAGCGGCCGTAGTGGAAGTTGATATGCGACAGGACTTCGTAGTGGCGCTCGAGATGACGCGGGTCCTGCCCGATGAACAGATCCTCATGGCCCTCGAAACCCTTCATCAGGTCGCCGGAGCCGATGCCTTCACGGCCTTCATCGTCGCGGACGCGGACGATCGTCGCGTCGAAATTCCGGCGCGGCCGGCCGTCCCAGCTCGCCTTGAACGGCGGGTCGAGCGGCAACCGGTGATGGCTGATCTCGATGGAAACGATCTTGCTCATGATAGTGCCTCCCCGTGAACCTCAGCCGAACTGCTGCCAGATGGTCTTGTAGTCGCAATATTTGTCGATCGCATGCACCGAGCGGTCGCGGCCGAAACCGGATTGCTTGAAGCCGCCGAAGGGCGTGGCGAAGTTTGACATGTCATAGGTGTTGATCCACACCGTACCCGCATGGATCGCCTCGGAAAAGCGATGGGCGCGGTCCATGTCTTTGGTGAAGACGGCGCCGGCGAGACCATAGATCGTGTCGTTGGCGATCTTCAGCGCCTCCTCTTCGGTATCGAAGGGGATGGCGGCGAGCACCGGCCCGAAAATCTCCTGTCGCGCCAGGGTCATGTCGTTGGTCATATCGACGAAGACGCCCGGCGAGATATAGTAGCCGCCGGTTTCGCTCAATACGCGCTCAGCACCGAAGGCGCGACGTGCACCCTCTTTTTCGCCGACGGCGATCATCGACAGCACCTTGTTCATATGCTCTTCCTCGATCAGCGCGCCGATCTGGGCGGCAGGGTCGAGCGGATGCTTTAGCGCGATGTCGGATCGCGTCACCGCTTCGATCTTTGCGATCAGCGTCTCCTGTACCGAACGCTGCACGATCAACCGCGTCGAGGCATGGCAGGTCTCGCCGGAATTGTAGAAGCAGCCCCAGGCGACGGCACTCGCGGCCGCATCGAGATCCGCGTCTTCGAAGACGACCAGCGGCGACTTGCCGCCAAGCTCCAGCGCCACGCGCTTGACGTTCGATTGCGCCGCATAGCCCATGATCAGCTTGCCGACCTCCGTCGAGCCGGTGAAGGCGATCATGTCGACATCCATGTGCAGCGCCAGCGGCTTGCCGGTCTCTTCGCCATAACCGGTGACGACGTTGAGGACGCCGGCGGGCAGGCCCGCTTCGAAGCCAAGTTCAGCAAGACGGATCGCCGACAATGAGGATTGCTCGGCCGGCTTCAGCACCACGGAATTACCGGCGGCAATAGACGGCCCGAGCTTCCAGGCATCGATGATCATCGGATAATTCCATGGCGTGATCGCGCCGATGACGCCGAGCGGCACCTTGCGTACCAGAGCGCGTGCATTCGGCCCGGTCGGCGCGATCTCGTCATAGATCTTGTCGATCATCTCGCCGTAGAACTGGATGCCGTCGGCGCAGAGACGGACATCGACGGTGAGCGACGCCATGACCGGCTTGCCGACATCCAGCGTCTCCAGCATGGCGAGTTCTTCGCCATGGGCGCGGATCAGTTCGGCCCACTTCAGCATGATCTTTTTCTTTTCCAGCGGGTCCTTCTTGCGCCAGACACCACTTTCGAAGGCGGCGCGCGCTGCGGCTACAGCGACGTCGATATCCGCAGCGTTGCCACGCGCCAGCTGCGCGCCGGGCTTGCCATCCATCGGGCGGATGCGGGTGAAGGTCTCGCCGGAAGACGAAGTGTGATAGCAGCCGTCGATGAAATGTCGCCCCTCGAGCTTCAGGCCCGACAGAACGTCTTCCCAATAGTCGCGCGTATATTCCTTGGTCATCTCAAATTCCTTTCGGCAACGCCATAATCGTCTCGGCGAAGCGGTCGATCTCGGCATCCGTCACGTCCCGGACGGTCGAACGCCGCATCGGCTGGTTTTCCGGAGCGCGCATTTCCCGCGCCAGATCGGGCGCATCGAAGGGCTTGAAGGCGGATGGAAGGGCGCGGACGATGCCACAGCGATCCATCCAGTCGAAGACAAAGGCGGGCAGCGCGGCAGCACTTTCGAGGCCGCAGGCTTTCGCGGCGGCATTGAGCTCATCTGTATTCGCCTCGGCAAGCCACGGCAGCGTCGCCTGGAAGCCGAGCGCGGTCGCCAACCCATGGTGAACCGGCGCAAGGCCGGCCAGCGCATGGCTGATGTTATGCGCGATCGCCGTGCCGCAATTGTCGATGGCGATGCCGGCGAAGCAGGAGCCGAGCAGTACATCGCCCCGCGCCTCGAGATTGCCGGGCTCCTTCACCGCCGTCTCCAACGAGCCGGTGATCAGCCGCAGCGCCTGATGCGCGTAGAACTGCGCGCCGCGATGGGTGTTGCGGTTGGTCGCCGCCTCGAAGGCGTGGATGAAGGCGTCGAGGCCACACCAGGCGGTGAGGCTGGCGGGCAGCGTCGTGGTCAGGGTCGGATCGAGGATGACGAGATCGGCCTTGGTTTCCGGTCCCCAGATCCACAGTTTCTTGCCTTCCGGACCGGCAAAGATATTGGTGGCCGAGGTCTCCGAGCCGGTGCCGGCAGTGGTCGGCACCATGATCTTCTTCAACGGCGTCTTTGGCAGCGGATTGACGGCCAGCGCATAAAACATCGGATCGGCGCCCGAGGCCGCACAGCAGGCAACGATCTTGGCGATATCCAAGGCCGAGCCGCCGCCAACGCCGATCACCATATCCGCACCCTTCGCCGCCTCCATCGCCGCGCGGAGATGCGCGAGCTTCGGCTCACCGGAGAAATCCGAAAAAATCTGTGTCGAAACACCTGCCTCGGCCAGATCGGCCTTGATCCGCTCGGCAAGACCAGATTGCGCCAGAAACGCATCGATCACCAGAAGAGTAGCCGCCACACCATCGAAGGATTTGACGGCGGTGGCCAGGCCGGCGAGCGCGCCGTCACCGAAGCTGATGTCAGGAATGGCGGAAATGGAGAAGGACACGGCAGATCACCCAGGAAAATGCAGTCAAATATGATACTCACATCCTGCATCACAATTTCAGCTCTTCAAATCCAGGCATTTATCGGGGATATTGATGATCTGAAGTTATGGAGAAGTAATGCTCGAGAAAATACCGCTGGAGGCCTTCCGTGTGTTCGATGCCGCGGCCCGGGCGATGAACTTTTCCCGCGCCGGCCGCGAGCTGAACATCACCCAGGCCGCTGTCAGCCGGCGCATCAAAGGGCTGGAGGATCATCTGGGGGCGCCCCTCTTCACCCGGCGAGGCCGGAACCTGGGGCTGACGCCGGAGGGCGAGCGGCTGTTTCAGCGCGTGCGGGCGACGCTCGAATATCTGGAGGAAAGCCTGGAGCCTTTCCGCGCGGGCACCGGTGAAATCATTTCCATTGCCGCCAGCGGTTCGATCTCGCATCTCTGGCTCGGAAAGAGGCTCCGGGATTTCGGCAAGGAAAGCCCCGGCATTTCCGTGCGCCTGCTGACCACAGATGTGCATTCGGAACTGGCGTCAGAAACCAACGATCTCATCATCATCTACTCCACCGGCGAACATCCGCGCTGGAACCTGACACCGCTGATGAAGGAAGTACTGGTGCCGATCGCCTCGCCAGACTATCTCGCAAGCCGTGGCCTCGATCCGCAGGCGCTGACATCGGCCGATATCGCCGGGCTGGATCTGATCGACTACGAGCGCGCCAACGCCCACTGGATCAGCTTTCGCCAATGGTTCGGCCGCATCGGCGATCCGTTGAAGGGCAAGCTGCCGCGACCACGGCTATCCTTCTCCACCTATATCATGGCGGTCGAAGCCGCTTTACGCGGCGAGGGTATCGCGCTTGGCAGCCTCGGGCTCATCGATGAATATCTACACTCCGGCGCACTGGTTACCATCGGCAGCGACCGGGTCGAAAGCGGCTTCGGCTACTATCTCGGCGCGCCGCGCTTCCGCACCCTCTCGCCCGAGGCAGGACAACTGCACCGGCACCTGCTGGCAAACGAATAGCCTCAAAAGAACAACAAAAAAGCGGCCGGGAAAGGCCGCTTTCGTTCGAAACCGCAGACCGAACTCTGAGGATCAATCCTTCTGGATCGAGCCGCTCAGATGCGTGAGTTCCATGATGAAATGCTCAAGGCGGGACTTGTGCTCGTGATGCTCGGCATCTTCGAGTTCGCTCTTGGCGGCATTGATGCGGCGCGTCAGCTCATCCTGGTTGAGATCTTCAACCGGGATCGCGGATTCAGCCAGCAGCGTGCAGCCGGTCGGCAGAATATCGGCGAAACCGCCGAACACGACGTAGTCCTGCTTCTTGCCCGAAGCCGAATGCACCTTGACGACGCCCGGCTTGATCGTGGTCATCGTCGGCGCATGGTGGGCCATGACGGTCATCTCGCCTTCGCTGGCGGGAATAACGACATCGATAACCTGCTCCGACAGAAGCAGACGCTCCGGAGACACCAGTTCGAAATTGAAATTGTCAGCCATGACCGGTCACTTCTCGATTGTCTTTATTTCAAGGCAACGGCGCACGAAGATCGCGCGCCGTTGGATTGGCCTTATCAGGCAGCCAGCTTCTTGGCCTTTTCGATCGCTTCTTCGATCGAGCCGACCATGTAGAAAGCGGCTTCCGGCAGGTGATCGTAATCGCCGTTGACCAGGCCCTTGAAGCCCTTGATCGTGTCTTCGAGAGCGACGAGCTTGCCCGGCGCGCCGGTGAAGATTTCGGCGACGAAGAACGGCTGCGACAGGAAGCGTTCGATCTTGCGGGCGCGGGCAACCGACAGCTTGTCTTCTTCAGACAGTTCGTCCATGCCCAGGATCGCGATGATGTCCTGGAGAGACTTGTAACGCTGCAGGGTCGACTGGACCTTACGAGCGATTTCATAGTGCTCTTCGCCGACGACCAGCGGGTCGAGCATGCGCGAGGTGGAGTCGAGCGGGTCGACGGCCGGGTAGATGCCCTTTTCAGCGATCGAACGCGACAGAACCGTCGTTGCGTCCAAGTGGGCGAACGAGGTAGCCGGTGCCGGGTCGGTCAAGTCGTCGGCCGGAACGTAAATGGCCTGAACCGAGGTGATCGAACCCTTGGTCGTCGTGGTAATGCGTTCCTGCATCTGGCCCATGTCGGTGGCAAGCGTTGGCTGATAGCCCACGGCCGAAGGAATACGGCCGAGCAGAGCCGACACTTCCGAACCCGCCTGGGTGAAGCGGAAGATGTTATCGACGAAGAACAGAACGTCCTGGCCTTCATCGCGGAAGTTTTCAGCAACCGTCAGACCGGTCAGAGCGACGCGAGCGCGGGCGCCCGGCGGTTCGTTCATCTGGCCGTAAACCAGCGCAGCCTTGGAGCCTTCGCCGCCGCCGTGCTTGTTGACGCCGGATTCGATCATTTCGTGGTAAAGGTCGTTGCCTTCGCGGGTACGTTCACCCACGCCTGCGAACACCGAGTAACCACCGTGCGCCTTGGCGACGTTATTGATCAGTTCCATGATGAGAACGGTCTTGCCGACGCCAGCGCCGCCGAACAGGCCGATCTTGCCGCCCTTAGCGTAAGGAGCAAGCAGGTCGACGACCTTGATGCCGGTGACCAGGATCTGGCCTTCGGTGGACTGCTCGACGTAGGACGGAGCCTCCTGGTGGATCGAGCGCTTGGTAGCGGTGATCAGCGGACCGGCTTCGTCAACGGGTTCGCCGATGACGTTCATGATACGGCCGAGCGTTTCATAACCAACCGGAACCGAGATCGGCGCGCCGGTGTCAGAAACGGTCTGGCCGCGGACCAGACCTTCGGTGGAGTCCATGGCGATCGTGCGGACCGAGTTTTCGCCGAGGTGCTGCGCGACTTCCAGAACAAGGCGGTTGCCGTTGTTGCTGGTTTCGAGAGCATTCAGGATCTTCGGCAGATCGCCATTGAAATGAACGTCAACGACGGCGCCGATAACCTGCGTAACCTTGCCGACCGAAACTGCGGCCTTAGCTGCGTCAGCCATAATCTTACCTCTTTCTAGCCTCAGAGCGCTTCCGCGCCCGAAATGATTTCAATCAATTCCTTGGTGATCTGCGCCTGACGCTGACGGTTGTAACTCAGCGTCAGCTTGTTGATCATATCACCAGCATTGCGCGTCGCATTGTCCATCGCACTCATCTTGGAGCCCATTTCGCCGGCGACGTTCTCAAGGAGCGCGCGGAAAATCTGGACCGAGATGTTACGCGGGATCAGGTCCGCGAGGATCGAAGCCGCATCCGGCTCGTATTCATAAACAGCGCCCTTGTGGGCGGCATCTTCTTCAACAACGGCCGGAGCCGACGCCGGAATAAGCTGCAGTCCCGTCGGAACCTGGCTGATCACTGACTTGAACTCGGAATAGAACAGCGTGCAAACGTCGAACTCGCCAGCATCGAACATCTCGATGATGCGCTTGCCGAGAGCATCGGCATTTTCGAAGCCCACGCGCTTGACGTCGCGCAATTCCTTGCGCTCGACGATCAGCGAAGCGAACTCGCGACGCAGAATGTCATAGCCCTTCTTGCCGACGGTGAAGATCTTCACAGTCTTGCCTTCGGCGAGCAGTTTGCGGACGTGATCGCGGGCAAAACGCGCAATCTGCGAGTTGAAGCCGCCGCAAAGACCGCGTTCAGCCGTGCAGACCACGAGCAGATGCACATCGCTCTTGCCAGTGCCGGTCATCAGGAGCGGCGCACCGTCAGCATCGCTGACGGCAGCCGTGATGTTGGCAAGAACGGCGCCCATGCGCTGCGAATAGGGCCGTGCGGCCTCAGCCGCCTCCTGGGCACGACGAAGCTTCGCCGCGGCGACCATTTTCATCGCCTTGGTGATCTTCTGCGTCGCCTTGACGGAGGCGATCCGGTTTTTCAGATCCTTTAGTGAAGGCATCCGGTATCCGTCCTAGAAGTGAGGTCCGATCAGGCGAAAGACTTGGCGTAGCTGTCGAGAGCAGCCGTAAGCTTGCCCTTGGTCGCGTCGCTGATGGCCTTTTCGGTGCGGATCGTATCGAGGAGCTCCTTGCCTTCCGAGCGGAGGTACGAAAGAAGACCCTGCTCGAACTTGCCGATCTGCGGAACGGCGATCTTGTCGAGGTAGCCGTTGACACCGGCGAAGATCACCGCAACCTGCTCTTCCACCTTCAGCGGCGAGAACTGCGGCTGCTTCAGAAGTTCGGTCAGGCGAGCACCACGGTTCAGCAGACGCTGCGTTGCGGCATCGAGGTCCGAGCCGAACTGAGCGAAGGCAGCCATTTCGCGATACTGGGCGAGTTCGCCCTTGATCGAGCCGGCAACCTGCTTCATCGCCTTGATCTGCGCGGACGAACCGACGCGCGAAACCGACAGACCGACGTTAACGGCCGGACGAATGCCCTGATAGAACAGGTCGGTTTCGAGAAAGATCTGGCCGTCGGTGATCGAGATCACGTTGGTCGGAATGAAGGCCGAAACGTCGTTACCCTGCGTTTCGATGACCGGCAGAGCGGTCAGCGAACCGGCGCCCAATTCGTCGTTCATCTTGGCAGCGCGCTCGAGGAGACGCGAATGCAGGTAGAAAACGTCGCCCGGATAGGCTTCGCGGCCTGGCGGGCGGCGCAGCAGCAGCGACATCTGGCGGTAGGAAACGGCCTGCTTCGACAGATCGTCATAGCCGATCAGAGCGTGCATGCCGTTGTCGCGGAAATATTCGCCCATGGCGCAACCGGCGAACGGTGCCAGGAACTGCATCGGAGCCGGATCAGACGCCGTTGCGGCAACGATGATCGAGTACTTCAGTGCGCCGCGCTCTTCGAGCACCTTGACGAACTGAGCAACAGTCGAACGCTTCTGGCCGATGGCGACGTAGACGCAGTACAGCTTTTCGCTGTCTGGGCCGACATCGTGAATGGCCTTCTGGTTCAGGATCGTGTCGAGAATGATGGCGGTCTTGCCGGTCTGGCGGTCACCGATGACCAGCTCGCGCTGGCCGCGGCCGACCGGGATCAGCGCATCGATGGCCTTGAGGCCGGTCGACATCGGCTCATGCACCGACTTGCGCGGGATGATGCCCGGAGCCTTGACGTCGACGCGCGAACGGCGGGTCGCGTTGATCGGGCCCTTACCGTCGATCGGGTTGCCGAGCGCGTCAACGACGCGGCCGAGCAGTTCCGGACCGACAGGAACGTCGACGATCGAGCCGGTACGCTTGACGGTGTCGCCTTCCTTGATGTCGCGGTCGGAGCCGAAGATGACCACGCCGACATTGTCGGATTCGAGGTTCAGGGCCATCCCACGGATGCCGCCGGGGAACTCGACCATTTCGCCGGCCTGGACATTGTCCAGACCGTAGACACGGGCGATACCGTCACCGACGGAAAGAACCTGGCCGACTTCGGAGACTTCGGCTTCTTGGCCGAAATTTTTAATCTGATTTTTCAGAATTGCGGAAATTTCCGCGGCGCGGATATCCATCAGCCGACCTCTTTCAATGCAAGCTTAAGGGTAGAGAGTTTGGTGCGAAGGGACGTATCGATCTGACGCGAACCGATCTTAACGATCAGGCCACCAAGGATCGACGGATCGACCGTGACGACAATCGCCACGTCCTTACCGGTGACGCCCTTCAGCGCCGCCTTCAATTCATTTTCCTGCGCCTTCGTCAGCGCATGAGCCGAGGTGATCTCGGCGGAAACTTCACCGCGATGCTGCGCGGCTATAATATGGAAAGCCTTGATCATCCCCGGCAGCGCAAAAAGGCGCCGGTTGCTTGCCACGACTTTGAGGAAATTGGTAAAATAGGCGCCGAAGCCTGCCTTGGTCGCCAGCGCCTGAACGGCACCGACCTGCTCTTCGGCAGAAAAGACTGGGCTTACGACAAAGCGCTTCAGATCATCGCTGTCATCCAGCATGGCTTGGAACCGATCGAGATCGGCGGTCACTGCCGGAACAGCACCCTCCTCAAGGGCCAGCTCGAACAATGACGAGGCATATCGCTCTGCAACACCAGAAATATGCTGGGATGTGTCTGCCACGGGCACAAAATTCCCTGATTTCAACCCAAGAATTGGGCTTCCGGGGCACGGAAGCCACATGCTCTTGAATTCGTTTTGATTTCCCCCAGAAATCAACAGGAGCTTCCTCCTGCCGCATCCGAAATTCGGGGTTCGTCTAACATAGGATATTGAGACTCGCAACACGCGTATTGGCCGAATACGCCATTCGAGTGAATTTATGATGGCAAAAGTTCAGAACCATGGGGATAGAGCGGGTAATGACAGCCGGAGCGCGACCAATTTTGGCTCAAATGTAACCAAATCCGTAAAGAAGGGGTAGAGCCGCCAAGACAGCCTGAACAACCAGAAGCAGCAGATTGAGCCACGCGCTTCCCCGGTCGGACATGATCGAGAGGATGCGACCGAAGGCGGCGATCGCAAAAGACGCTCCGAGCGCCAGATAAATCATCGGCTGGCCCAGCAATATGGCGACAACACCGAAGCCAAGATAGAAACCGCCGGCCGAGCGCGCCTCGGCATAGGCTTCCGTTCGCCCTTCGCGCACCTGCAGCCGAAGAAAGCGATAGGTGTAGCCCGGCGCGAACATCACGACGAGACCGATGACGGCCGTAAATGCTGCCGAGCAATAGGCAAGCCGCTCGCCCAGGTCAGTCGGAAAATAGAACTCCATCGATCGTCCCCAAATCAGCCCAAATCAAATCAACCATATGAAGAGATCAGCATATGGCATGAAGCGACGGAACAGGGGAAGACGTGGCGGCAACGCTGAGGACAGGAATCACAGAAAGCTCTGCGGATCGATATCCAATTGCACATGCACCGAGCCGCGCTCCTTCGGCGCCTGCGCCAGCATGGCCCTGAGAAACCCCTGCATGTCGGAATTGCGCTTGCCGTGCACCAGCAGGCGGAAGCGGTGCCGGCCGCGCACCAGAGCGAGCGGCGCTTCCGCCGGCCCAAGGACGGAGATGCCCTGTACCAGCGGCGCGGCGCTACGCATGCCGCGGGCATGGGTCTCGGCATCCTGGCGGGTCTCGGCGGAAACGATGATCGAGGCAAGCCGTCCGAAAGGTGGCAGCACCGCCCTCTCCCGTTCTGAAATCTCGCGCTCGTAAAAGGCACCGGCATCGCCGGAGACGATCGCCTGCATGACCGGATGCTGCGGCTGGTATGTCTGCAACAGGCCGTGGCTCTTGAGGCCGGTTCGCCCGGCGCGGCCGGTCACCTGCGACAGGAGCTGAAATGTCCGTTCGGCGGCGCGCGGATCGCCATTGGCAAGGCCGAGATCGGCGTCGACGATGCCGACCAGCGTCATCAGCGGGAAATTATGCCCCTTGGCAACGAGCTGCGTGCCGATGACGATATCCGCCTCGCCCTTGGCGATGGCGTCAAGTTCGAGACGCAGCCGTTTGACGCCGCCCATGATGTCGGAGGAGAGCACGATCGTCCGCGCATCGGGAAAATGCCGCTCCACCTCCTCGGCGATGCGTTCTACGCCCGGTCCGCAGGCGACGAGATGGTCAAGCGTGCCGCATTCCGGGCATGCCTCCGGCGTCCGCTCGGCGTAGCCACATTGATGGCATTGGAGCTGGCCGCGAAACCGATGCTCCACCAGCCAGCTCGAACATTGCGGGCACTGGAAGCGATGACCGCAGACCCGGCAGAGCGTCAGCGGCGCATAACCGCGCCTGTTGAGAAACAGCAGCGACTGCTGCCCCTTCTCCACCGTCTTGCCGATCGCCCGGATCAGCAATGGCGACAGAAAGCCGCCGCGATACGGCGCGTGGCGCCGCATATCGACCAGATGCAGGTCCGGCATTGCCGCATCGCCGAAGCGGGTCGGCAGATGGATGGTGCTGTAGCGCCCGCTCTGGCCGTTGACCTGGCTCTCAACCGACGGCGTCGCCGACACCAGCACCACCGGGAAATCACCGATGCGGCCGCGCACGACGGCCATATCGCGGGCATTGTAATAGACGCGATCTTCCTGCTTGTAGGCAGGATCATGTTCTTCATCGACGATGATCAGGCCGAGATCCTCGAAGGGCAGGAACAGCGCCGAGCGCGCGCCGGCAACGACCCGGACCTCGCCGGTCACCGCCTGCCGCCAGACCTTTTCGCGCGTGCGCGGCGCCAGATCCGAATGCCATTCGGCGGGCTTGGCGCCGAAACGATCCTGAAAACGCTCGAGAAAACTCGCCGTCAGCGCGATTTCCGGCAGAAGAATCAGTACCTGCTTACCGCGCTTCAGCGTCTCGGCGATCGCCTCGAAATAGACCTCGGTCTTGCCTGAGCCGGTAACGCCGTCGATCAGCGATACAGCGAATTCCTGCTTGCGCACCTCGGCCAATATCTCGTCGGCCGCTTCGCGCTGCGGGCCTTCGAGCCGCGAGGCGGCGTAATCCGGATCGGGCTTGGCGACGAGGGGCGGCGGCGGCAGGAACACGGTTTCGAAAATGCCCTGCGTGATCAACCCGTCAATGACGCTTGTCGAAACACCAGCGGCATGCGCCAGCCCGCTGCGTGTCCATGAGAGACCATCCTTCGCCATCTCCATCACCCGAACGCGCGCCGGCGTCAGCCGCTCCGGCGCCCCGCCGGCAAAGCGCAGCCCCTCGACCATCGGCTCGGGATCGAAAGCAGCCGGCACCCTCAGCGCCATGCGGGCAACGAGACCGGGCGGCGACAGCGTGTAGGCCGCGACCCAATCGATGAAATCGCGCATCTCCTTGGCAAGCGGTGGGCAATCGAAGACGCGACTGATCGGCCGGAGCTTCTTCGGATCGACGCCGCCTTCGTCGCCACCATCCCAGACGACGCCGATCACCTGCCTCGGCCCAAGCGGCACCTGCACCACCGAGCCGGGCTCGACCGCCATGCCCTCCGGCACCGCATAGGAATAAGGCTTCGGCGCCGGCATCGGCACCAGAACCGGGACTGTACGGGTCATCACTGCTTTAGCGGCCGCGCCCTCGAACAGCGCACCGAACAGATCGGAAGAATCTTTACTCATTGCGCCAGACCATGCCCCGAGCGGCGGCAAAAGGGAACCCGGGACTAGCACCAAGCCACTCGCAAAATGCGGACGGTCTGCAAGCAGTCCTGAATATCAGGACTTACGTGGCAAATGTCGCCAACCGCCGCTATCGACTCTTTGCCTGCCATATAGCTACTGCAATCCAAAAAAGCATGAACAAAGGCAATGGAAGCAATTTCTGGATAGAGACCCATGTATCAATATTCAAAATTACCGCTGAAATGCAGAAAATGATCACGATGCCAAAAGCGCATGCAGATAGTCCAAAATATGTCTGTCGCCATTGCCTATTCGATAGGGGTGATCGCTCTTCGAGCAGCATGTTTTGAGTGCCTTTGATCTGCATGGCCAACACTGCGAACATGACGGCGGCCGGTAAATATGTGAGGGAATGCCGAATTTTGATGGAATTAGCCGTTACCTCGAACAGAGAGTGATCCACTGTATACAGCGTATAGGCGATGCCGCTGTTGAGGGCCAAAACAAGGATAGAACGCCAGAGTATGCTCCAAAACACATGGACAAATCTGATCATCGTTCCCTCCATCGCGAAACTCCCGATCGAAGCGACAGTTTTGCATTTGATATTTGCAGTCTCGCAAAATTGCCGTGAACGCTCCCGCCCCGAATGGTGGCATCTGCTACCGAAATCCGTGAATATCAGAGACTTCGCGATACTGCAGAAAGCCTGCCATCTCCACGAGCCCGGAGAGCAGGCTGTTCAAAATTGTCGTTGTTGAAAATTGCATCGGCAGCAGAAGCAGGCGCGCATAAGCGCTGATAGAGATCAAAGGCCGGCCGGTACCGATCCGCATAAAGCTGGCGTGTGATCTCCGCTCCTCCCAGAAGCGCGGTGTCGCGATCTATACCTCGTTGTTCGGACACACGCTCGGAAGTTTCAACGAAGACCGCCAGGTCCCAGCCGTCCCGCAGCTCAGGGCGCTGGAGAAAGGTGCCATCCACGATGAGGATGGCATCCGCCGCCGCGAATTGCGGATCCTGTTCGACGGGCGAATCACTGTCGAGATCAAATGATGCCGTGCGATACCAGCAATCGCCACCAGGTCCCAAAGGAAAGAGAAGCAGCGCATTGATGGCCGGAAGGTCGCGCGCGTCGTAATAATAGCCTTCAGCGGAATGTCGTCCACGCGCATAACGTTCCGCCCTTGGCCTATGAAAGCCATCGATTGATGTTCGAATGACGTCCCTGCCTTTGGCCCTGAGGCAATCCGCCAGTTCGTTCGCCAGCGTTGTTTTGCCGGATGCCGTCCTCCCGTCGATCGCAACACGAATTGGCCTTGCCGATTCGACGTTTGCGATCATCACGGCGAGGTCGTTCAACACGGCTTCTCTCAGGGAAGACATCAGGCGGAATGTTCCCTGACAGCATCAGCGACAATATCCCGAGGCACGGCCTCCGCACTGAGCGGCGCAAACCTCGCATCACCATCACGAGCCAGATCGAACACCGTGTGCTTCTCCAGCGCCTTGGTCACGTCGTTGACGTCGCCGTCGAGATGCTCGGCCGGGATCAGATTGCCGATCAGGAAGTCGAAGCGGTCGCCGCGCTTGTTGAGGAGCTCGTGGAACACCGTCATGTCGCGCAGCTCCGTCGACCATTTGGCGAACCAGTAGAACAGCCCGGAATTGCGCGCCGTCAGGTGCACCGGCAGGATCGGCAGATTGTATTTGCGCGCAAGCCCGACGGCCGATGTCTTCCACGGCCGCTCGTTCAGTCTGCCGTTTGCCCAATAGGCGATGCGGCCGGATGGGAAGAGCACGGTGACCTTGCCCTCGGCAACGGCGCGATTGGTGATTTGCAGCGTCTCGCGCGTCTTCAGCTTGCTCTTGTATTCTTCGCGCCATTCGACCGGGATGATCATCTCGGAAAAGCGCGGATTGACCCGCACCGCATCGCGATTGGCAAACACCATCATGTCGGGCCGGCGCGATTTCAGGAGATCGAAGACGGCAACGCCATCGGCAATGCCGGTCGGATGGTTGCTGACGAGAATGAACCCGCCGGAAGCGGGTATGCGCTCGGCATGGGTCACGCCGATATCGAGCTTCAGCAGGTCGCTCATATATTCGAAGCACTGGAAGCCCGGCAGCTTGGCGACGTCATCGGCGAATTCGATCGCCTTGTTGTAGCGCAGCAGCGTATAGAGAAAGGGTCGCATCACCGGCCAGAGCGGGTTGCGAACGATCTTCTGGCCGCGCTCGGCGATCAGCGTATCGACGATATGTCCGGGCTGGCCCTGGGACACCAAAGCGATCGCTTCTGCAAGTTGTCCCAATGCAGTTATCGAACCGCGACGTGCCATGAAATGCCCTGGATGGTTGGGTTGTACTCTATCGCAATCGAATATGATCGAAGCATGACAAGCGCCTCGCGCATAACCACTTAAATCCGATTTGATTTAAGGAACAGCTTATACGCAGTTGAAAAGGGCTACTGTGTTCTTTCCGCACGCAAGGAAGCGCGGCGCAGTAGGATTGTTAGCGATTCCATAACCTTCCCTCCTTCAAAGTGGCAGAATGATTTTGGAATTCAAGGGGTTTTCCACTGAACGAGTTGCTGATCATTGCCGACCCCAAGTTGATGGACGAGCGCAGCCGCTGGTTGGAGGTACTCGGCCAGGAACGCCGCCTGTCCGCCCACACGCTGGATGCCTATGAGCGCGACACCCGGCAATTCTTGACCTTTCTGACCGGGCATCTTGGCGGCCCGGCAAGCATCAAGGATATCCAGGCACTGCGGCCCGCCGATTTCCGTGGGTTTCTCGCAGCACGCCGTAAGGATGGCGCCGGCGCGCGTTCGCTTGGGCGCAATCTTGCCGGCCTTCGTTCGCTGCTGCGCTATCTCGAAAAGAAAGGTCTGGTGAATGCCGCCGGTGCCGGCGCGGTGCGCTCGCCAAAACAGCCGAAATCCCTGCCGAAGCCGCTGTCGGACACCCAGGCCATCACCGTCGTCAGCGACGAGGCGCAGATGCATGACGAGCCCTGGATCGCCGCGCGCGATGCGGCCGTGCTGACCTTGCTCTATGGCTGCGGCCTGCGCATCTCGGAAGCACTCGACCTCCTGCCGGAAGACATACGCCCCGGCGCGACGGCGCTACGCATTACCGGCAAGGGCAACAAGACACGGCTGGTGCCGCTGTTGCCCATCGTCGGCGAAGCGGTCGCGAGATACCGCGCGATCTGCCCCTATCATCTCGATGCCGGCTCCCCTCTTTTCCGTGGCGCGCGCGGCGGCAAGCTGCATGCCGGCATCATCCAGCGTGGCATGCAGAAGCTGCGCAGCGCCTTCGGCCTGCCGGACACGGCGACGCCGCATGCGCTGCGCCATTCCTTCGCCACGCACCTGCTGGCGGGCGGCGGTGACCTGCGCACGATCCAGGAGTTGCTCGGCCATGCAAGCCTCTCGACGACCCAGGTCTATACCGGCGTCGATTCCTCACGTCTGCTGGAAGTCTACGATCGGGCTCATCCGCGCGCGTAAGAAAGCGTTAACCCCCCGCGTTAAGGGAATATGCGTTTAGGGCGGATAGAGCAGAGACCAGTTTCGGCATGATCCTGTCCGGAGGCTATTTCGCAGCTTTCGGGATCATATATTCTGCTTTCGGAAGGTTGGGATGATATCTGCTCTCGGGATCAAGACGGCGCGGCTGACGACACCGAGGCCCGGTGATATTTTCCTGTGGCTGGCGACTGCCTTTCCAGTGATGCTCGTCATCGCGTTGATCGTGGCGATACTATCATCGGTGCCGGCGCATGCCGACGAGACAGTGTCAGACAGCTGCGGCGGCAAGAACCTCATGGCCGAGCTGCAGAAGAGCGATCCCGCCAAATATGCCTCGATCCTCGCAGACGGCGACAAGGTCGCGAACGGCAAAGGCATCTTCTGGAAGATCGAAAAAACCGGCCTGCAACCCTCCTGGCTGCTCGGCACGATGCATGTCAGCGACACGCGCGTAACGACCATGCCGAAGGGCGCTGCCGAGGCCAGCGCCGCGGCCGATACGATCATCGTCGAATCCGACGAGATCCTCGACGACAAGAAGGCGGCAGCCGCCCTCTTCATCAACCCGCAGCTGACCATGCTGCCGAACGGCGGGACCATCGGTCAGCATCTGTCGACCGAGGATAATGCGCGACTGGAAGCGGCCCTGAAACAACGCGGCGTGCCGCTTGCGGCCGTGTCCCACATGCAGCCATGGCTGATATCGAGCTCCTTCCAGATGACCGGCTGCGAAATCCGCCGCAAGGCGTCCGGCGTGAAATTCCTCGATCAGAAGCTCGCCGCCGATGCTAGCGCCAGCGGCAAGCAGGTCAAGGGCCTGGAGACGCTGGCCGAACAGGCCAAGGCGATGAGCGACCTGCCGATCGAGCTGCACCTGAAGTCGCTGCTCCAGACGCTGGAACTCGGCGACAAGATCAACGACATTAACGAAACGATGACCGACCTCTATCTCACGGGCAATATCGGCGCCATCATGCCGATGCTGAAGGACGTCGACCCGGATCAGACACTATCCGACGACGATGCATCCGCCTTTGAGCAGCGCATCATTCTCGACCGCAACAAGGTGATGGCCGAGCGCGCAGCCCCGATCCTCGCCAAGGGTAACGTCTTCATGGCTGTCGGCGCGCTGCATCTGGCGGGCGACCAGGGGCTGGTGACGCTGCTGCGCAAGCAGGGCTTCACAGTCACAGCAGTCAACTGACGCGTCTGCCGAAATCCGTAAGCATTGTCTCGAGAATCAGCCGGTGGAACGGCGTGATCACGGCGAGATAGATCTTGCCAAGCAGGATGTTCCGCTTCACCAGCGTCGTCGCATCGACGAGCCGGCGTCCCTCACCATCATCCCGCACATCGATCACGACGCGGAAATCGAGATGCTTGTCATCGAATCCGAGAACGACCTGGTTGTCCGATTTGCTGACAACCGGGAAGAAGCCGACCATTTCCGGCCCGTCCGGTGCACGATATTCGCTGGATTTCAGGCCGAAAACGCCGGTCACCGCGTCGCGCAGCCTTAGCAAGGCCCGCACCCAGAGCGGAAAATGGTCGAGTATCATGCGCGCAGCAGCCATCGCCGTGAAATCCGATGTCGGAACTTGCAGCTCGAAACAATCCGCCCAATCAGCCCCCGGCAATGCGGGGTGTGGCATACGTGGTTTAACCATGATGGGCTTTGCCGGCATCGTCTCATCCTCTGTTTCGGCTGCCGCAGTCTAGCACGTTCAACACACAGCAAGGCACACAAACAGCGGCTGCGGCAATTCGCCAGACGCAACCGGAAAGTGATCAACGCACCGCCGATCCATCGGTTGGCAGTATTTTCATCCGCCAGAAGGTTTCCGGCTTCAAATATGTGGTCGCGATGGCGCGGATATCCTGCGCTGTTATCGACTGATAGCCGTTGACGCTGCTGCGAATCCGCTCGAGACGCCGAGGGTCTGTCTGGGCGCCGTGCAGGCCCTCCAGCCAGTAGCCGTTGGTCTGTTGCGAGCGCTTTATCTCCTCGACCATCGGCGCTTTTGCCCGCGTCAGCTCGTCCGGCGAGACGTCGCTATCCCGTAGATCGGCGGCGATCTTGTCCACGAGATCGAAGAAATGGTCCACTTTGGCCGGCGTTGTCTCGACATAGACGTAGGTAAAACCGTAACCCGGAATTGATCTGGACAGATCGACATCGCCCTGCGGGCTATAGGTCGCGCCCTCGGCAACGCGGAACTGGTCGACCAGACGATTCTGGAAGATCGCTCCCGTAACATTGGCGGCGGCAGCACGCGGCAAATCCGACAGGAAATCACCGATCGGCGCGGCGACCACTGCGCCAGCGTTGTCGCTTCGCCCGTCCTGAGAGCGCTCAACCGGCTGAGGTGTCGGTGCCGGGAAATGAACATCCGGACCATCGGCCTGCTTCTGCGCACCGCCACGCGTTGGCAGGGCACCGAAGGTCTGCGCCGTCATGCGGATCGCGTCGTCCACCTTGACATCGCCGACGACGATAACCTCGATCTGCCCGTTGGACAGGAGTGGCCGCAACAGCCCCTCGAAATCTTCCGGCTTGGCATCCAGCAATTGCGCCCGATCCGGGAACGTCCATCGTGGATCGTTGGAATGCAGGAGACCAGCAAGATCGCGGCTGATAACCGCGCCGGGTGTCGCTTGAAGCTGGGGGAGACTGTTCAGATAGGCCTGCTGGACCCGCTTGAAAACATCGGGACGGTAAGCCGCGTCCGAGGCAGAGGCCGTCAGGAGCTGCAATTGTGTTGCCAGATCGTCTGGCCGGGTGGCCCCCTCGAATCTGAACGAACCGTCCTGGATGGAAAAGCCATTGCCAACGACATTGGCGGCAAGGGCTTTTTGCATGTCATCGTAGTCGATCGCCTTCAACCCGGACAGCGCCACCGCCGGTGCTGCCCAGATTGGCAGCGGACGATCATGCGGCAGATCAAGCCGGCCGCGGCCAATATTGGCACGCACCAGCACCTGATCGGTACTGAACGTGGTAGGCTTGATGGTCAGACTGACGCCATTGGCAAAGCGCACCATCGTGATGCCGAGATCCTCGATCGCATGCTGTTCGACGACGGCGCCCGGCGGTCCGAAATTTATGTAGGGCCAGATCGCCGATGCCGTATGTTCCGGCGCGGTAACGGGCACAGCGCGAGAACCGGCATAGGCCGTCTCGACAGTCGCGGCACCACCATCAGGCATTTGTGGGGCCTGCAGTACCAACAGCGGACCATTGCCGGTAAAGACGTGTTGAAGAGTTCGATTGACCTCATTCGCAGTCAGGCCCTTCACCGCGACGTCGAAGAGTGAGAGATCTTCCGCCGGCGAGGTGAAAACCAGGTTCTCGCCTGCGCTCCAGGCCAGTGTCGTGGCTAAATCGGGACTTGCGCGCGTTGCGGCGCCGCCGGCAGCCGCCTGCAGCATCGAGCGATATTCGGTGATTTCGCGGTCGATCTCGCTTTGCTCGGCGCCGAACTGGACAATACGGCGCTGCTCCTGATCGATGGCAACAAGTGCCGCCTGCCATTTGTCGGGATCGGAATCGGCGGCAATCATCGCGATGTGAGCGGACTTGTAGAGATCCTGCGATCCCGCCTGCGCGCTGACAAAGGGCGGGTTGGGCTGCTGCGCCAAAACAGACAGGCGTCGGTTAAGGACAGCAAGGCCAATAGTCTCGACCAGATCCGCGCGACGCTTGGCAGCACTGTCCGGGGACGCATCATAGGGACTGGTCCAGGCAATCTGCACGCGGGTCGCACCGCCCGGCACAATGACGGTTTCGACCCGCTGCCCTTGCTTTTCAAGAACGCCGAGATCGGGCTCGGTCGGCGCCGGCGTCGCCGACGTCCAGTTGCCGAAACGGCTGCGAATATCGGCTTCGATCGCCGCTGCATCGATATCGCCGACCACGATCAGGGTGGCGCGATCCGGGCGGTAATTGGAACGGTAATAATCCCGAACCAGATCGACGGGCGCATTGCGAATGATGTCGGTCTTGCCGATCGGCGGCCGCAGGGGCACGCGCTGACCCGGCAGCAGCAGATTCATGAAGCCGATACCGCCACGATATTGCGGCGTATCACGTAGCTTCTCCTCCGAGAGGATGACGCCGCGCTCGCGATCAAAGGCACCAGCATCGAGCGTGAGTTCGCTCGCCGTCTCGCGCATCAGCATCAGGCCGGTGGAAACCGTATCGGGTTTGGCCTCCGGGAGATCGAGCGAATAGACGGTCTCGTTATAGCCGGTGGAGGCATTGGTATCCGGACCGAAGGCTAGACCCAGGCGCTGAAGGGTCCGAATCATCTCGCCTTCGGGCACATGGGTGGAGCCCTTGAAGGCCATATGCTCGAGAAAATGCGCCAGCCCCTGCTGGTCGTCATTTTCCTGGAGTGAGCCGGTCGCAATGCGAAACCGGATCGCCACCTGCCCCGAGGGCGTCGCATTGTGCATGACGGCGAAGCGCATGCCGTTGGGCAGCGTGCCAAAGCGAACACCGGGCTCGGCCGGCAGATCGCTGGTGGCTTGCGGCCAGCCGGGGGCAGGCACTTCGGCGCGAGCCGGCAGCGCTCCGGTCACAAGGACCGTGAGCGCCATGACCATGAAAAATTGCAGAAATACGGCAGCGACTGGAGCTTGGCGTGACATGCTTGCTTCGTTTTTGAGGAGAGCTTCGATAATGCGATGCACGAGAATTTCCCGTTCATCGCATCATCACGCATGCATTGCAATCCTAGCCCTCAACCCCTGTCGGAGCGCCGGTTCTTACATATGGATCGGCTTGAAGAAGGTCGCGAGGGCTGCTTCCTTCACGGCTTCCGACATGGTCGGATGCGCATGGCAGGTACGGCCGAGATCTTCCGACGAACCGCCAAATTCCATCAGCACGGTGATCTCGTGGATCATCTCGCCGGCGCCGAAGCCGACGATGTGGCCGCCGAGAACGCGGTCGGTTTCCTTGTCCGCCAGGATCTTGACGAAACCGTCCGTCGCCAGCATGGCGCGGGCGCGGCCGTTGGCGGAGAACGGGAACTTGCCGACCTTGTAGGCGATGCCCGCCGCCTTCAGCTCTTCCTCGGTCTTGCCGACGGAGGCGACTTCCGGCTGCGTGTAGACCACGCTCGGAATGACGTCGTAGTTCACATGACCCGCCTGGCCGGCGAGGATTTCGGCGAGCGCCACACCCTCATCTTCCGCCTTGTGTGCCAGCATCGGACCCTTCACCACGTCACCGATGGCATAGATGCCCGCAACATTGGTCTTGAAGTGACCATCGATTTCGACGCGGCCACGATTGTCGAGCACAACGCCTGCTTCTTCGAGGCCGAGGCCAGCCGTGTAGGGCTTGCGGCCGGTGGAGACCAGCACGACATCGGCATCGAGCACCACCTTGTCGCCGCCCTTGACGGGCTCGAAGGTGACCTTTGCGCCCTTGCCGACCTTTTCGACGCCGACAACCTTGGCGCCGAGATGGAAGGTGATGCCCTGCTTGGCGAGCAGGCGCTGGAACTGCTTGGAAACTTCGCCGTCCATGCCGCCGAGAATGTTATCGAGATATTCGACCACGGTGACCTTGGAGCCGAGACGCGACCAGACCGAGCCAAGTTCGAGACCGATAACGCCGCCGCCGACGACGACCAGATTTTCCGGCACCTTGTCGAGTGCGATGCCGCCGGTGGACGAGATGATGACCTTCTCATCGATTTCGAGCGGCACGCCCGGAATGCCGGCAACGTCGGAGCCGGTGGCGATGACGATGTTCTTGCCCTCGATCTCGGTCACCTTTCCGTCCTCGGCCGTGACGGAGACCTTGCCGGCGGAAACGATCTTGCCGGTGCCCTGGAAGGTATCGATCTTGTTCTTCTTGAAGAGGAAGGCGACGCCATCGACGTTCGACTTCACGGTCGCATCCTTGTGCGCCAGCATCTTCGGAAGGTTGAGCGTCGGCGCGGAAACTTCGACGCCGAGCGCATCCATGCCGTGGCCGGCATGATGGAACACTTCGGAAGCGTGCAGCAGCGCCTTGGACGGGATGCAGCCGACATTGAGGCAGGTGCCGCCATAGGTGGCGCGCTTTTCGATGACCGCGACCTTGAGGCCAAGTTGTGCAGCCTTGACGGCGCAGACATAGCCACCGGGGCCGGTTCCGATAATGATCACATCGTAGGACATGGTTTAATTTCCTTGTTTTGTATCTCTAGAGCGTCATGACGCTCTAATTATTTGATTAAGCATGATTTTATCCGAAAACCGCTGCGCACTTTTCGGGATCATGCTCGAGTTAATCTGCCGCCCGCGCCAAGGCGAGGCGGATGCCGAAGCCGACAAGTGCGGCGCCGGTGATGCGGTTGAACCATTTGCCGCTGGCGATGAAACGATCGCGGATCGGCTTGACTGTGAAGAAGACGGAGACGCCGGCAAACCAGGCGACCAGCGCCGTCGCCATGCCGATGCCATAGCTGAACTGAATCAGCGCCGGCGTATCGTGATGCACAAGCGTCGAAAACAGCGACAGGAAGAACAGCACCGGCTTCGGATTGAGCGCATTGGTGATGAAGCCCGTCGCCAGGCAGCGCCAGACGGACACCGGCTTGCGATCCTCGTCGGTAATCTCGATTTCCTTGACGTTGAAACCCGGCTCGCGGAAGGACTTGATGCCGAGATAGACGAGATAAAGGACGCCGGCCCACTTGATCGCGCTGAACAGCATCAGCGATTGCGAGACGATCAGGCCGAGGCCGAGAATGGTGTAGCTGATGTGGAAGAGCAGCGAGAAGCCCATGCCGAGGCCAGTCATCATCGCCGCGCGGCGGCCATGCACGATGCTCTGGCGCAGGATCACCGCAAAGTCGGCGCCCGGAACGACAATGAAGATCGAAAACACGGCCATCAGGCCGAGGAATTCCCAAACATATTGCATAGTTTCCGCCTTCTCCGCTTACCGGCCGCCGCTCACATTGAGGATTGAGCCCGTTATATAGGATGCTTGGGGGCCTACCAGGTAGAGGACTGCATCGGCAATCTCGTCCGGCGTGCCGGCCCGCTGCATCGGGATGGTCGGGCCCAAGTCCCGCGCGCGATCCGGCAACCCGCCGGAGGCGTGGATATCTGTGTCGATGACGCCGGGGCGCACCGCATTGACGCGGATGCCTTCGGTAACGACCTCGCGCGCCAATCCGATCGTAAAGGTATCGATCGCGCCCTTGGAGGCAGCGTAATCGACATATTGGCCGGCCGAACCAAGAACCGCTGCCATCGACGAGATGTTGACGATCGCTCCGCCCTTGCCGCCGTGGCGGGTCGACATGCGGCGCACGGCCTGCCCGGCACAGAGGATCGAGCCGGTGATGTTGATGCGGAACATACGCTCAAGCCGCTCAGGCGTCATCTCGTCCACGCGCTGCGGCAGATCGACAATTCCGGCATTGTTGACGAGACCATCCAGACGGCCGAAATGCTGGTCGACCACAGAAAAGATCGCCTGGATATCGTCGGCCACGCCGACATCGCCGGCAACCGCGATCGCCTCGCCGCCGCCATCGCGGATCGCAGCGACCACCGTCTCCGCGGCCACCTTGTTGGAGGCATAGTTGACGGCCACGGCCCAGCCCTGTCGGGCAGCAGCGATCGAGACCGCGGCACCGATGCCGCGGCTACCGCCGGTGACGAGAAGAACCGGAGATTTTCCAGTCATTCGTTGCATCCTTTCAAGGTCAGGACATCCCAGGGCGCGACAGTCGCCTTGCCCACGCCCCAGATGATGGATTGCCGGATTGAAGGCCCGAGTGCCGGCAGGAACAACCGCTCCGCCGCACCGGCACCTTCCATCGGCAGCGCGCTGATATCGCCCTTCATATCCGAGGCATAGATCATGCCCTGCCAGACAGTGCAGGCGCGCAAATCGGCGCCCGTCACGTCGCCATCCGGGCAATTGAACATGATCGTGCCATTGGCGTGCGGCCCATCGTCCGAGCGCATGATCACACCTTCGGCCACGATCGACGTGTTGCGGACAGTGAACTTGAATTTGTTGCTGACAGCAGCCGCCGAGCCCGCCGGCTCGAAACGCAGCTCATAGGCATCGTCCATGTCGCCATAGACAGCCTTTTCCTGCGCGCATTCATTCGCATGCGCCAGCGCTGGCGCGGCCATAAGTGCCATCATCGCCCAGTGCAGAAGGGCCAATCGTGCCATCACTCGCCCCCCGGTTCGCGCCGGCCGTCCGCATTTTCGGTCACCCCGAAATCCGTAAACAGCACAAGGGGACGGCCACTGGCATCGAGGCCCCAGAACACCGGATAGAAACCGTCGCCCCAGCCACTCCAGAAGACCGCGACATTGCCGCGCTTGCCGGCTACCGGCCGGTGCATGACATATTTGTCGTCATTCGCCTCGATCTCGGACGCCAGGACGTCATCGTAGTAATTGATGTCGGAAGAGGATTTCTGCGTGCGGACCTGCTGCTCCCGCTCCTGGATCAAGGCATAGGTATCGGCGTCCATGTAGCAGCCGAGACCGGCATCGACCGGATAGCCGAAGAACTCGTCGCCCTTCAGCGACTTGATATCCTGACCGGCAATCACCGCCAGCTCCCAGCGCACCGGCTTGCCCTCGGCAAATCGCAGGCTGGCGGCGGCGATGCGGCCGAAGGCTTGGTAGAGCGTCACGGGATAGTTGCCGGGTGGGACAGTCCTGACGAAGGCCGGGCGGTCCGGACCGACCAGCGGATCGCTGGCGACGATGCGGCCCGAGGTTAGCTCGACATCGCCCATATGGAAGGCAGTCACCGCCCTTAAGGCAAGATCGGCGTCGCTCAGCGACGCCAGATCGAGATTGCTGCTGAGCTTTACCGCGTCGAGATCATCCGCGACCGCAGACGATGGCAACCATGCGACGACGGCACACAAAAGTCCGCGCATCGTCCGCATGGGCCATGTCCACATGAGCCAGAGCTCCCTTAGAGATCGAGAACGAGACGTTCCGGATCTTCCAGGCTTTCCTTGACGCGCACGAGGAAGGTCACGGCTTCCTTGCCATCGACCATGCGGTGGTCATAGGAAAGCGCCAGATACATCATCGGGCGGATGACGACCTGACCGCCGATGGCGACAGGACGTTCCTGGATCTTGTGCATGCCGAGAATGCCCGACTGCGGCGCATTGAGGATCGGCGAGGACATCAGCGAACCGTAGACACCGCCATTGGTGATGGTGAAGGTGCCGCCCTGCATGTCGGCCATCGACAGCGAGCCGTCACGAGCAGCCTTCGCCAGACGGCCAAGCTCCTTCTCGACTTCGGCGATCGACATCTGGTCGGCATCGCGAATGACCGGAACCACGAGGCCCTTGTCAGTACCGACAGCCATGCCGATGTGGCAGTAGTTCTTGTAGACGATGTCGGTGCCGTCGATTTCGGCGTTGACGGCCGGGAGTTCCTTCAGCGCATGCGTGACGGCCTTGGTGAAGAAGCCCATGAAGCCGAGCTTCACGCCATGCTTCTTCTCGAAGATGTCCTTGTATTTGTTGCGCAAGTCCATGACGGCCTTCATGTCCACCTCGTTATAGGTGGTGAGCATGGCTGCGTTGTTCTGCGCATCCTTGAGGCGACGAGCAATCGTCTGGCGCAGGCGGGTCATCTTGACGCGCTCTTCGCGACCGGCATCTTCAACCGTCGTCGGCGCGCGGGCGGCAACCGGAGCGGCCGGGGCTGCGGCAGGCGCCGAAGCGGCCTTGGCAACAGCAGCGATGACATCGCCCTTCAGGACCTGGCCGCGCTTGCCGCTGCCATCGACCTGATCGGCGGAGACATTGCTTTCGGCAAGCAGCTTGGCGGCTGCGGGTGCCGGCGGCATGGCGGAGGCCGGAGCGGAAACGGTGGGTGCGGCAACCGGGGCAGCAGCAGCCGGAGCAGCTGCAGGTGCGGCTGCGGCCGGAGCAACGGCAGCGCCGCCCGCCGAGATCTGGCCGAGCAGCGCGCCGAGACCGACGGTCTCACCAGCCTGGGCGACGATTTCGGACAGCGTGCCGGCGATCGGCGAGGGAACTTCGATCGTCACCTTGTCGGTTTCCAGCTCGACAAGCGGCTCATCGACCTTGATGACATCGCCAACCTTCTTGAACCAGGTGCCGACAGTCGCTTCGCTGACGGACTCGCCGAGGGTAGGAACGCGGATTTCAGTGGCCATTGTTCAGATCCTGATTTTTCGTCTTATGAGTTAGATAGAATTTCCGGCGACAGAGGGCCGGGGAATGATCGAGAGTATCGGCATTTCCGATGTCGATGACGCGCATGTCGAAGACGCTGTCGGCCTCAAAGGCGGCGTATTGCTGCATGGCGGCCATCTCCTCCCCTTCGGCGTCATGCGGAAAGCCGGAGCGCGATGGCACAAGTTTCTGATGAAAACAGGCCATCGCGCAACCCCTTGCTTAACCGCCGAGCGCATCCTCAAGGAATGCCGCCAGTTGCGACAGGTGTTTGGACATCAGACCCGTCGCCGGAGAGGCGGCGGCCGGACGGCCGGTGTAGCGAACCCGCTGGTACTTGGCATCGATATGAGCGAGCACCCATTCCAGATAGGGATCGATGAAGGACCAGGCGCCCATGTTCTTCGGCTCTTCCTGGCACCAGACCATCTCCGCATTGCGGAAACGGCTGAGCTCGTTGATGAGCGCCTTGGCCGGGAACGGATAGAGCTGTTCGATGCGCAGCAGATAGACATCGTCGATGCCGCGCTTTTCGCGCTCTTCCAGAAGGTCGTAATAGACCTTGCCCGAGCAGATGACGACGCGACGGATCTTGTTGTCCTTCTGCAGCTTGATCGGGCCGTCCTTGATCACTTCCGCATCGTCCCAGAGCAGGCGATGGAAGGAGGTTTCCCCCGCCATCTCCGCCAGGCTCGACACAGCGCGCTTGTGGCGCAGCAGCGACTTCGGCGTCATGAGGATCAGCGGCTTGCGGAAGTCGCGCTTCAGCTGACGGCGCAGAATATGGAAGTAGTTAGCCGGCGTCGTAACGTTGGCGACCTGCATGTTGTCTTCGGCGCAAAGCTGCAGAAAGCGTTCGAGGCGGGCCGAGGAATGTTCCGGGCCTTGGCCTTCATAGCCGTGCGGCAGCAGGCAGACGAGACCGGACATACGCAGCCACTTGCGTTCGCCAGACGAGATGAACTGGTCGAAGATGACCTGCGCACCGTTGGCAAAGTCGCCGAACTGGGCTTCCCAGAGCGTCAGAGCGTTCGGACGAGCCAGCGAATAGCCGTATTCGAAACCGAGAACCGCTTCTTCCGACAGCATCGAGTTGATGACTTCGTAGCGGGCCTGGGTCGGCGACAGATTGGCGAGCGGGATGTAGCGCTCTTCGGTTTCCTGATCGTAGAGAACCGAATGACGCTGCGAGAACGTGCCGCGCTCGCAATCCTGGCCGGACAGACGGATCTTGTGGCCTTCGACAACAAGCGCGCCGAAAGCGAGCGCTTCCGCCATGGCCCAATCGATGCCTTCGCCGGTCTTCACCATGTTGGCGCGGTTTTCCATGAACCGCTGGATGGTGCGGTGCGCGTGGAAGCCGTCCGGAATTTCCGACAGCTTGCGACCGATTTCCTTCAGCGTCTTCATCGGCACCGCGGTCTTGCCACGGCGCTGCTCGTCGGCGTTGTCGGCCGCATGCAGGCCCGACCATTCGCCGTCCAGCCAGTCGGCCTTGTTCGGCTTGTAGTGCTGGCCGGCCTCGAATTCCTGTTCGAGATGGGCGCGCCAGTCGGCCTTCATCTTCTCGACTTCGCCGTCGGTCAGCACGCCTTCGGCGACCAGCCGCTGCGAATAGAGCTGCAGCACCGTCTTGTGGGCACGGATGACCTTATACATGTTCGGCTGCGTGAAGGACGGTTCATCGCCTTCATTGTGGCCGTAGCGGCGGTAGCAGAACAGGTCGAGGACGACCGGCTTATGGAACTTCATGCGGAATTCGGTAGCGATCTTGGCCGCATAGACCACAGCTTCCGGATCGTCACCATTCACATGGAAGATCGGCGCTTCGATCATCTTCGCAACGTCGGACGGATAGGGCGACGAGCGCGAGAAGGCCGGATTGGTGGTGAAGCCGATCTGGTTGTTGATGATGACGTGCATCGTGCCGGCGACGCGATGGCCGCGCAAGCCCGACAGGCCGAGGATTTCAGCTACCACGCCCTGACCGGCGAAAGCCGCATCGCCGTGGATTAGGAGTGGCACGACCTTGGCACGCTCGGACAGCGGAATGATGTCGCCATCCCACTGGGTAGCGCCCATATCCTGCTTGGCGCGGGCCTTGCCCATGACCACAGGATTGACGATTTCCAGATGCGACGGATTGGCCGTCAGCGAAACGTGCACCTTGTTGCCGTCAAAATCGCGGTCCGAGGAGGCGCCGAGATGGTACTTGACGTCACCGGAGCCTTCGACTTCGTCCGGCGCGTAGGAGCCGCCCTTGAACTCGTGGAAGATCGCCCGGTGTGGCTTGCCCATGACCTGCGAAAGCACGTTCAGGCGGCCGCGATGGGCCATGCCGAACAGAGCTTCCCTGAGGCCGAGCTGGCTGCCGCTCTTCAGGATCTGTTCAAGCGCCGGGATCAGCGATTCACCGCCGTCGAGGCCGAAACGCTTGGTGCCCTTGAACTTGACGTCAAGGAACTGCTCGTAGCCTTCGGCTTCGATGACCTTCTGCAGGATCGCCTTCTTGCGCTCGGGATTGAAAGCAATACCCTTATCGACGCCCTCGATGCGCTCCTGAATCCAGGCCTTCTCTTCCGGATTGGAGATATGCATGAATTCGACGCCGAGCGTCGAACAGTAGGTGCGCTCGAGGATCTCGATCATCTCGCGCACGCTCGCATATTCGAGGCCGAGCACGTTATCGATAAAGATCTTGCGATCGAGGTCGGCCTCGGTGAAGCCATAGGCTTCCGGCGACAGTTCCTTGTAGTCCTCAACCGCGGCGGCGATGCCGAGCGGGTCGAGCTTGGCGTGCAGATGGCCACGCATGCGATAGGCGCGGATCATCATGATGGCGCGGACG
This sequence comes from Rhizobium lusitanum, assembly GCF_014189535.1. Taxonomy (NCBI): domain Bacteria; kingdom Pseudomonadati; phylum Pseudomonadota; class Alphaproteobacteria; order Hyphomicrobiales; family Rhizobiaceae; genus Martinezella; species Martinezella lusitana. The sequence continues at coordinate 2,056,408 of NZ_CP050308.1, forward strand.
GAATCGCGCGTCGCCTGCAGGACGTCTGCAGTGTCGGCCAGCTTGCCCTGGGCTTCGGCCTTGGCCTTCACCTTGGTCTCGATGACCTTTTCGACGATGCCCCAATTGCCGTCGAGCGCGGAGACGAGCTCACCATTGGCCGGGATCGGCCAGTTCTTGCGTTGCCAGGAGGCGCCCTTGGCCGCCCGCTTCACGTCGTCGGGACTATCTTCCAGCGCCTTGAAGAAAGACCGCCACTCGTCGGATACCGACGATGCGTCTTCCTCGTAACGCGCGTAAAGCTGCTCGATATAAGCAGCGTTCGCACCGTCCAGGAACGAAGTGATCTGAAATTGCTCGTTGGCTTCTTGCCTTGCCATGGTGATATGCGGACGCCTTCGTCCGCCTCCCGACTTGTTTGCATTGCCGGCTTATGGAAATCCGGCGACCGTATTTCGTCCACGGCCACTTGGACCGCACATCTGCACTTACGAATTCGAAGGCCGGACGGGATGGGCGATTGCCGCTCCCCGTCCGGGTCTTGCTATAGGTAGGATCAGCCCTTCAGGACTTCCACCAGCGTCTTGCCGAGACGCGCCGGCGACGGCGACACGCGAATGCCTGCCGCTTCCATCGCCGCAATCTTGTCTTCCGCGCCGCCCTTGCCGCCGGAAATCACGGCGCCAGCGTGGCCCATGGTGCGGCCGGGAGGTGCCGTGCGGCCGGCGATGAAGCCGACCATCGGCTTCTTGCGGCCCTTCTTGGCTTCGTCCTTGAGGAACTGTGCGGCTTCTTCTTCCGCCGAACCGCCGATTTCGCCGATCATGATGATCGACTTGGTTTCGTCGTCAGCGAGGAACATTTCCAGAATGTCGATGAACTCGGTGCCCTTGACCGGGTCGCCGCCAATGCCGACAGCCGTCGTCTGGCCGAGACCTTCGTTGGTGGTCTGGAACACGGCTTCATAGGTGAGCGTGCCCGAACGCGAGAGAACGCCGACCGAGCCCTTTTTGAAGATCGAGGCCGGCATGATGCCGATCTTGCATTCGTTCGGGGTCAGGACGCCGGGGCAGTTCGGCCCGATCAGACGCGACTTCGACTTGTCGAGGCGATCCTTGACCTTGATCATATCGGCAACCGGAATGCCTTCCGTGATGCAGACGATCAGCGGGATTTCCGCGTCGATTGCTTCGAGGATCGCAGCCGCGGCACCTGCCGGCGGCACGTAGATGACCGAGGCATTGGCGCCGGTGGCGTCCTTGCCTTCAGCGACCGACTTGAAGATCGGCAGCTTTTCGCCGTCCTTGCCGGTCCAGGTTTCGCCACCCTTGGAAGGGTGGATACCGCCGACCATCTTCGTGCCGTGATAGGCAAGCGCCTGTTCAGTGTGGAAGGTGCCGGTCTTGCCGGTCAGGCCCTGAACGAGAACCTTGGTGTCTTTGTTGATGAGAATAGACATGCGAGGCCTTTGTTACGAGAGGTTGGAAGACGCGGAGGAAACGCGGCGATAGACACCACTGACGACCTCCTGCCATGTATCGCTGCCGGCTGGCGAGAAACTGACGCCCATTCGGTAGCAGTCTTCATTTTCGAACTGGAATAAAGTGCGCTGCGCACCGCGCGGCGAGGTCTTCATCAAGGCAAGCTCATGACCGACCCATTCGCCGGCCGCCGGCGACGGCGGCACGAAACCCACTGTGTCGAACTGGTAGAGCTTGTAGGCTTGATCAGCATCGTCGAAGCCGAAAATATTTCGGGATTCAAACGATGTCTTGCCGTCTCGCGTCTGCACATAACGCTGCTCGACGAAAAACCCGCCAAACAGACATTCTGCCGTCAGCCGCGCGGTGGCCTTGCCTTCCTTCGCCCAGGCAGAGCCCGCGACATGCTCTTCCCCTTCCCAAGCACCAGCAAAGGCACTCAGGCGAAGATGAGCAGTCGAAGGGGTGAAGGAAGGAGCCATCTTGATCAGCCCTTGACTGCCTTGACGATCTTCTGGGCGGCATCGTCCAGGTCATCGGCGGAGATGACGTTGAGACCGGATTCGTTGATGATCTTCTTGCCCAGTTCGACGTTGGTGCCTTCGAGGCGAACGACGAGCGGAACCTTCAGACCAATTTCCTTGACGGCTGCGAGCACGCCTTCGGCAATGACATCGCACTTCATGATGCCGCCGAAGATGTTGACCAGGATGCCTTCGACAGCCGGGTCGGCGGTGATGATCTTGAAGGCCGCAGTGACCTTTTCCTTGGTGGCGCCACCGCCGACATCGAGGAAGTTCGCCGGCTCAGCGCCGTAGAGCTTGATGATATCCATGGTTGCCATGGCAAGGCCGGCACCGTTGACCATGCAGCCGATGTTGCCGTCGAGCGCGACATAGGCGAGGTCATACTTGTGCGCTTCGATTTCCTTGGCGTCTTCCTCGGACGTGTCACGCAGCGCAACGATGTCCTCGTGGCGGAACAGCGCGTTGCCGTCGAAGGAGACCTTGGCGTCGAGGACGCGTAGGCGGCCGTTCGTCATGACGATCAGCGGGTTGACTTCAAGCAGGGCCATGTCCTTTTCGACAAAGGCCTTGTAGAGGATCGGGAACAGCTTGGAACCGTCCTCGCGAGCAGCCCCTTCGAGCTTCAGCGCGTCGGAAATGGCGGCTGCGTCGGCAGCGGTCACACCAGCGACCGGATCGATGGCAACGGTGATGATCTTTTCCGGCGTGTCGTGCGCGACGGTCTCGATGTCCATGCCGCCTTCGGTCGATACGACAAAAGCAACCTGACCGACCGAGCGGTCAACCACGATCGAGAGGTAAAGTTCGCGGTCGATGTCGGCGCCGTCTTCGATGTAAAGGCGGTTGACCTGCTTGCCGGCCGGGCCGGTCTGCTTGGTCACCAGCGTATTGCCGAGCATGTCCTTGGAATTCGAAACGACATCCTCGATCGACTTGGCGAGGCGAACGCCGCCCTTGGCGTCGGGGCCGAGTTCCTTGAACTTGCCCTTGCCGCGACCGCCGGCATGGATCTGGCTCTTGACGACGTAAAGCGGGCCAGGAAGCTGCTTTGCAGCAGCTTCGGCTTCATCGGCGGAGAAGATGGCAACGCCGTCCGCGACGGGTGCGCCAAAGGTCTTCAGCAGAGCCTTGGCCTGATATTCATGAATGTTCATGGGTTTATCCCTGTTATAACGCGGAAATTACTTCAGCGACGGCGCGATGGCGATGCAGGCTTCGCAAAGGCCGGCGACAGATGCGACCGACTTGTCGAAGGCTTCCTTCTCGGCCTTGTTCAGGTCGATCTCGATGATGCGCTCGATGCCGCCGGCGCCGATAACCGTGGGAACGCCGACATACATGTCCTTGACGCCATACTGACCATCGAGATGGGCAGCGCAGGGCAGAACGCGCTTCTTGTCCTTGAGGTAGGATTCAGCCATTGCGATGGCGGAAGCAGCCGGAGCGTAGTAGGCCGAGCCGGTCTTCAGCAGGCCGACGATCTCGGCGCCGCCGTCACGGGTGCGCTGGATGATCTCTTCGAGGCGCTCAGCGGTGAGCCAGCCAATGGTGACGAGGTCGGTCAGCGGAATGCCGGCAACGGTGGAGTAGCGAGCAAGCGGAACCATCGAGTCACCATGACCGCCGAGAACGAAAGCGGTGACGTCTTCGACGGAAACGTTGAATTCCTTGGCAAGGAAGAGGCGGAAGCGCGAGCTATCGAGCACGCCGGCCATGCCGACAACCTTGTTGGCCGGGAGGCCCGAGAACTTCTGCAGCGCCCAGACCATGGCGTCGAGCGGGTTGGTGATGCAGATCACGAAGGCATTCGGGGCATACTTCTTGATGCCGGCGCCGACCTGTTCCATGACCTTGAGGTTGATGCCGAGAAGATCGTCGCGGCTCATGCCCGGCTTGCGGGCGACACCGGCGGTGACGATGCAGACGTCAGCACCTTCGATCGCGGAATAATCACTGGCGCCAGTCAAGTTGACGTCGAAGCCTTCGACCGGCGAAGACTGGGCAATATCGAGACCCTTGCCCTGGGGAATGCCGTCCGCGATGTCGAACAGGACGATGTCGCCCAGTTCCTTCAGGCCGGCGAGATGCGCCAGCGTGCCACCAATCATGCCAGAACCAATAAGTGCGATCTTGTTGCGCGCCATTTCGGGGTATCCTTTGCGATCAAAATCCGTGGCGGGATACCCACAAGGCATCCACCATTGCCGCCAATCGCATAGACCCAACGGCCGAAATTGGCAATTGATTATTTTGAGAGCAGGGATTTCAATCGGTTAGATCGATAATTTCTTACGTAAACGTAAGAAATTCTGTCACTGATCTGTTACTCGGCGGCCCGTTTCGCAGGAGTCTGGGCGAGATATTCCGCGCTGCGCATCTCGAAAAGCCGCGATGTGGTGCGGTCGAACTCGAAGCCTTCCGTACCACGCCTTTCGACCAGAAGATCCTCAGGCATCGCCGCCGCCGAAACATAAAGCCGAATGGCGTGATCGTAAAGCGTGTCGATGAGGATGATGAAACGCTTGGTCTGGTTGCGCTTTTCCGGTCCAAGCTTCGGCACGCGATCGAGAAAGATCGTGTCGAACCGCTTGGCGATCGCCAGGAAATCGGCAGCACCCAGCGGCTTGTCGCAAAGATCGGCGAAGGAAAAGCGCGCCATGCGATCGGCGGCGAGCGGCACATGGATGGAGCGCCCCTTCATCGGAATATCCAGGGGCTGCGCCTTGCGGCCATGCAGCGCCTGCATCCAGGACGCATCCATCGCCATGTCGGTACGCTCGTCGATCGGCACCAGATAGACCGGCTGGCTGTTCAGCTTCTCCATGCGGTAATCGGTCGGCGAATCCAGCGTCACGACCTCGACATAGCGCTTCAGGAGATCGATGAAGGGCAGAAACAGGCCGCGATTGAGGCCGTCGCGATAGAGATTGTCGGGCTCGACATTCGAAGTGGCGATCAGCACACAGCCGAGCGAGAACAGCTCGGCAAACAGCCGCGACAGGATCATCGCATCGGCAATGTCGGTCACGGTGAATTCGTCGAAGCACAGCAGCTCGGCTTCATTGTAGAGATCAGCCGCGACCGGCAGCACCGGATCGGCCTGCTTGGTTTCGCCATTCTTGAATTTCAGCCTATGGGCGGCGATGCGATTGTGCACATCGGCCATGAACTCATGGAAATGCGCACGGCGCTTCTTCTTGGCTGGCGCCATGGCGAAGAACATGTCCATCAGCATGGTCTTGCCACGCCCGACGCTGCCATGGATGTAGAGACCGCGAACAATCTCGACCGGCTTCTTGCGCGCAAACATCCAGCCGAGAGCGCTCGACTTGATTGCCGGTCGCTTCTGCTTGAGGTTGGCAAGCACGCGGTCCAGGGATTTCGCCACATCCATCTGCGCCGAATCCACCTGAAGCGATCCGGAAGCCGTCAGCGCCTTCAGCTGTTCGCCGACGCTGATGGAATAATCGGGCATGGGCTGCATGGGGAAATATCCGCCTGTGCGAAGGGAAAGCGACCCGGACGGCCGCCCCCTTTTAAAAGAGCTTTACCGGCTGAGGCTGAGCGGCTGGCCGGACGCTGTCGAGCCATCATAGCGCGAATCGGCCGTCTTGTAGACCGAGCCGATCTGGGTGCCATCGCGGTTCTTGAGGATGATCTGCTTGCCGGACACTTCCCAGGAGCCCATCGACGTCAGCTCGCCCGCGCAACCGCGCGTGCCGCCGCGCGACCCGCCGCCGAGATTGGTGAGCGTCAGGAACATATCGCAGCTCGCCCCGCCGTTGCTGACCTTCCAACTGCCGACCATGGATTCCTTGGTCACATCCTGCGCAGATGCGGCCATCGCCTGCTGTTGCTGCGGATTGGCAGCGCTCGGCGCGTTCGACGGCGCCACGGGAAACTGCGAACCATCGCTGCCATTCGTCGGCGGTAGCTGGCTGGACTGGACGGAAGGAACAGGCTGAGCCTGCAGGGGTGGCGGTCGCGAATAGGACGTATCGTCGTTGTTGTATGCTGTGCGCTGGCAACCGGCAAGCGACAGACCTATCGCCGCAGCCGTCACTGCATATCTCAATTGCATCATCATACTCCTAATCGTCCACCGCTGACATTGGGAAACCGAGCACCCATAAAATTGGAACTAACGTATTTCACTTTGGTTAATCAAGTCGATACAGGCATAAATCGCCGGACGCCATAGCTGTGCAAGAATCCGGTGATTTCAAGGCTTAACGCGCCGGACCTCAGCCAGATAGAAGTCATCGGCCAATTCCTGCACCCTTTTGTCGCGCTTCCGTGATGGCGAGCAGCCTTGAGAGACGCAAGCGAGGTCGGTAAAAACCGCGCGAGCCGCAACCGGTTTCGGCAGCGGCTCCCATGATCACGCGCTCGGATCCTCGCAATCCAATGCGACAAACGAACGATCGCCGGCGGTTAGACCCGCCGTTCGACCATCATCTTCTTGATTTCAGCGATCGCCTTGGCCGGGTTCAGCCCCTTGGGGCAGGTCTGGGCGCAGTTCATGATCGTGTGGCAGCGATAGAGGCGGAAGGGATCCTCGAGATTGTCGAGGCGCTCGCCCTTTGCCTCATCCCGGCTATCGATCAGCCAGCGATAGGCCTGCAGCAGAACAGCGGGACCGAGATAGCGGTCGCCGTTCCACCAGTAGCTCGGACAGGAGGTCGAGCAGCAGGCGCACAGGATGCATTCATAGAGGCCGTCAAGCTTCAGACGGTCCTCATGGCTCTGCTTCCACTCCTTCGCCGGCGGCGGCGACACGGTCTTGAGCCAGGGCTCGATCGAGCGATGTTGGGCGTAGAAGTTCGTCAGATCCGGCACCAGGTCCTTGACGACGGGCAGATGCGGCAGCGGATAGATCTTCACCGTACCCTTGATCTCGTCCAGACCCTTGGTGCAGGCGAGCGTATTGGTGCCGTCGATGTTCATCGCGCAGGAACCGCAAATCCCCTCGCGACAGGAACGGCGCAGCGTCAGCGTCGGATCGATGTTGTTCTTGATGTAGAGCAGACCGTCGAGCACCATCGGGCCGCAATCGTCGACATCGATGTAATAGGTATCGATGCTCGGGTTCAGGCCATCATCTGGGCTCCAGCGATAGACGCGGAATTCGCGCGTGTTCTTCGCGCCCGCCGGCTTTGGCCAGACCTTGCCTTCACGCATCTGAGAGTTCTTGGGGAGAGTGAGTTCAACCATGGTCAGTTCCTCTCAGATCAATAGACGCGTGCTTTTGGCTCGATCTTGTGCGGATCGATGCCTTCGGCAATCAGTTCGGTATGGACGGGACGATAGTCGAGCTTGACGTCGCCGGCGTCGTTGACCCAGGCAAGCGTATGCTTGCGCCAGTTCTCGTCGTCGCGGCCGCCGAACTTGCCTTCGGTGTAGTCCTCGCGGGCATGCGAGCCGCGGCTTTCCTTGCGGGCCTCGGCGCCGTAGATCGTCGCGATGGCGTTGGTCATTAGATTGTGCAGTTCCAAGGTCTCGACGAGATCGGAATTCCAGATCATCGAGCGGTCGGTGACCTTGATGTCCGGCAGCTCCTTCCAGATTTCCGAAATGCGACGGCAGCCGGATTCCAGCGATTCCTGCGTGCGGAACACGGCGGCGTCCTCCTGCATGGCGCGCTGCATTTTCTCGCGCAGTACCGCCGTCGGCGTGCTGCCGCTGGCATGACGCAGGCGGTCGAAGCGATCCATGATCTTATCGCAGGCAGCAACGTTGACCGGCGGCACCGGGCTGACGCGGTCGATGACTTCGCCGGCACGAATGGCAGCGGCACGGCCGAAGACCACAAGGTCGATCAACGAATTGGAGCCGAGACGGTTGGCGCCGTGCACCGAGGCGCAGCCAGCTTCGCCGACGGCCATCAGGCCCGGCAGCACACGCTCGGGATTGTTGCTGTCGGCATTCAGCACTTCGCCCCAATAGTTCGTCGGAATGCCGCCCATATTGTAGTGAACGGTCGGCAGCACCGGGATCGGCTCGCGGGTGACATCGACGCCGGCGAAGATGCGGGCACTCTCGGAAATGCCCGGCAGACGCTCGTGCAACACGGCCGGATCGAGATGGTCGAGATGCAGGAAGATGTGGTCCTTGTTCTTGCCGACGCCGCGACCCTCGCGGATTTCCAGCGTCATGCAGCGAGAAACCACGTCACGCGAGGCAAGGTCCTTCGCCGAAGGAGCATAACGCTCCATGAAGCGCTCGCCTTCGGAGTTGACGAGATACCCGCCTTCGCCGCGCGCGCCTTCGGTGATCAGACATCCCGAACCGTAAATGCCTGTGGGATGGAACTGCACGAATTCCATGTCCTCCAGCGGCAGGCCGGCACGGGCCACCATGCCGCCGCCGTCGCCGGTGCAGGTATGGGCCGAAGTCGCGGAGAAATAGGCGCGGCCGTAACCGCCGGTCGCCAGCACCACCATCTTGGCAGCGAAGCGATGGATCGTGCCGTCATCGAGACACCAGGCAACGACGCCGGTGCAGCGGCTGCCATCGTCCGACATGATCAGGTCGAGCGCGAAATACTCGATGAAGAATTCTGCATTGTTGCGCAGCGACTGGCCATAGAGCGTGTGCAGGATAGCGTGGCCGGTACGGTCGGCGGCAGCACAGGTGCGCTGCACCGGTGGTCCCTCGCCGAAATTCTGCATGTGGCCGCCAAATGGACGCTGATAGATCTTGCCTTCCTCGTTGCGCGAGAAGGGCACGCCGTAATGCTCAAGCTCGTAGACCGCCTTCGGCGCTTCCATGACCATGTATTGCATGGCGTCGACGTCGCCGAGCCAGTCGGAGCCCTTGACGGTGTCATAGAGATGCCACTGCCAGCTGTCCGGCGTCATGTTCTGCAGCGAGGCGGCGATGCCGCCCTGGGCCGCGACCGTGTGCGAACGGGTCGGAAAGACCTTGGTGATGCAGGCGGTGCGGAAGCCCTGTTCGGCCATGCCGAGCGTGGCACGCAGGCCAGCGCCGCCGGCGCCGACGACGATCACGTCATAGGAGTGATCGACATACTTGTAGGCTTTGCCATTCTGAGCGGATGAGTTCGGTGCCATGATGCAATTATCCTACGAACGCGATCTTCAGAATGGCGAAGAGACAGAGCCCCGCCATGATGATCGTGAAGAATGTGTTGAGCATGAGAAGGATGATCTTGGTGATCTCGGTGTGGACATAGTCCTCGATGACGACCTGCATGCCGAGCTTCATGTGAATGAGGCCGGAGATCACCATCAGGCCCATGATGACGGCGACGAAGGGATTCGACAGCGCGTGCACGACCTCCGCATAGGGAGCGCCGGCATAGACCAGAAGGAAAATGACGAAGAAAATGAAGAGCGGGACGTTGGCGACGGCAGTCAGGCGCTGACGCCAGAAATGATCGGTGCCTTCCTTGGCGGAGCCGAGGCCGCGGACTTTGCCCAAAGGCGTGCGCATATCCATAAGAAATATCCTTTAAAGCAATGATCCCGAACCGAAGGACCGCAAGGCGGCCTCGGACAGGATCATGCCAATCAAACCAGCCGGATGGCGATGCCGATGATCCAGACCAGCGCGGTCAGACAGAGCGAACCGACGAGCGTCGCCTTGGCCAGCCTGGTCGAGAATTCCTTGCCGAAGCCATAGCCGAGGTCCCACATGAAATGGCGCAGACCACCGAGCATGTGGTGGAGCAAAGCCCATGTATAGCCGAACAGCACGAGCCGACCGACGATCGTCCCCATGATCCAGTTGACCAGTTCGAAAGAGCCCTGACCCGTCGCCGCGGCGATCAGCCACCAGGCAACCAGCAGCGTGCCGAAATACAGCGCACAGCCAGTGATACGGTGAACGATCGACATGATCATGGTGGGAATAGGCTTGTAGATTTGCAGATGCGGCGACAAGGGCCGGTTTTGTGTGACGTTCGCCATCAGAACCTCGCGGCGTTACGATACGCTTTGATCCCGGATATCTTCGGGGCAACGCATACGCGCAGGAAAATCCTGTGTGCGTTGCATCAATTGCGACCATTAATCACGGAAAGGCACGGCGACAAGCACAATTGCTGTCCGCCTCGAATTTAATCGATTCGGATCGTTCGACATCTTTGGCCCGTGAGCGGAAATCATTCCCCTGATTGACGCTTCGATATGATTTTCTCGTCTGCCAAGTGGACTTAACCGCACCCTTGCGGCATTCTGTTCTTCATACTTTATTAGGGATTTAACCGGCGAGGAAACCGCATGCGGCAGCATCTTTTCAAGGCAGCGGCGCTCGTTTTGGCGGCAGCCGCCGTTCTTTCATACTCATCTGTCTCGGCGGGTGACTATCGCCGGGAATATCGGCCGTTCCACCATTCCAGCCCCCACAGGTTGCACGAGATCTCGTGGTCGCAGCGCTCAGCACAGCCGCAGCCGAACAGAATCGTCCTGATGGACCGGCAATACGCGGCGGATATCGGCACCTATGCCGGCACTGCGGATATTTACCGGGCCGATGGCGGGACCTATATCGTCGGCTATGGCGGTTATGACCGATACCCGGGCAAGCCCGCGACACGGCTGAAGCCGCGCGCTCAGGTGATCGACGTCAAGCTTGCCGGCAATGCCTGCTCATACGAAGCCGGCGTCTGCCTGATTCGCCCGTAAGGATCGTTAGTCAGCGAGAAACCGCCAGACCGTCGTCTTTTTGACTTCGCTATCCTCCAGCGCCCGCGTCACCGGCACCTGATAGCTGGCCTGGGCCTCCAGGCGATCCTTGGGCAGGTAGGCTCGGCCCGGATCGCCGACCAGAACCAGACACCCCTCTCCCGCCAACCGCCGAAACCAGGGAATGAGCCGATCGGCAAAATCGCGATCGTAAAAGACATCCCCGGCGAGAACGACGTCGGCATCGATCGGCTGGTCCACGAGATTATCGCCGGTGAAATCGAGCGTGACGCCGTTTTGCATGGCGTTCAATCGCACCGCAGTTTCCGCCCAGGGATCGATATCGGCGGCGAGCACCCGGCTTGCGCGCGCAAGCCTCGCCGCAATCGCCACCAGCCCCGAACCACTGGCAAAATCGACAACCCGTTTGCAGGCGACCGTGTCAGGATGGTCGAGAATATAGCGCGCAAGCCCTTGCCCGCCCGCCCAGGCAAAAGCCCAGAAGGGCGGCGGCAGGCCGATCTCCTCCAGCTCTTCCTCCGTCTTCAGCCAGAGATCATGGGCTTCGCTGGCCAGATGCAGCCGGATTTCCGACACATGCGGCGGTGCCATGACGCTGGTGTTCGCACGGATGAATGTCTCCGGATCGGTCTTCAAAGCGGCCTCAGCTCGGGCGTGTCAAACGGGCGGATTGTCGAGCTCGCCCATGCGGCAGACTTCGAGATATTCCTCTGATGTCACCGGCTGCACGGAAAGCCGCATCGAGGTCACCAGCGACATCTGCGAAAGCTTCGGATTGGCCTTGATATCCTTCAGCGACACAGGCTTGGGCATATCGCGCACGGCGCGGATATCGACGCAATCCCAGCGCGGATCGTCCTTGGCGGTCGCATCGGGATGCGACAGCGCGCAGACCTCGACGATACCGACGATCTCCAGCCCGTCATTGGAATGGTAGAAGAAACCCTTGTCGCCGATCTGCATCGTCCGCATGTTGTTGCGAGCGAGATAGTTGCGAACGCCGGTCCAGGCCGTGCCCTCGCTCCCGGCATCCTTCTGCTGCTGCCAGGACCAGGAGGACGGCTCGGATTTATAAAGCCAATGCGCCATGCCTCATGCCTCCGGATTGTTGAAGACCCAATTGAACGGCTTGACCTCGACACTCTCGAACAGGCCGGCCTTGGCATAGGGATCGGAATCGGCAATCGCCTTGGCCGCCTCGATCGTGTCAGCATTGACGATGACGAGGCTGCCATTGGGCTTGCCATCCGCATCGAGGAACGGGCCCGCCATCTTCAGCGTACCCTCAGCATTGAGCTTGTTGAGATGCTCGACATGGGCAGGGCGCGTGTCCATGCGGACATTCAGGTGACCGGGCTTGTCCTTGCAGACAAAGGCAAACAGCATGATTTGTGCTCCTTTTGAGATCTAGAAAATTATTCCGTCGTAATCGGCCGCGTCATCAATTGTTCGATGGCCGTCGGGATATCCAGCTTGCCGTCGATGATCGCCGAAACGGCCTCAGTGATCGGCATATCGACACCGAGACCTTGCGCCAGCTTCGCGGCGATCGAGGCGGCATAGGCGCCTTCGACCAGCTCTCCATGCGCGGGATCGACCGTCTGGCCCTCGCCAAGCGCGATGCCGAAGCGCAGGTTGCGGGACTGGTGGCTGGTGGCGGTCAAGACGAGGTCGCCGAGGCCGGAGAGCCCGCGCACGGTCTCAGCCTTGCCACCCTTGGCGAAGACGAAGCGTGACATCTCGGCAAGGCCACGGCTGATCAGTGCCGCCCGCGCCGAATCGCCGATCCCTCGTCCTTCGACGATGCCGCAGGCAATCGCCAGCACATTCTTCAGCGCGCCACCGAGTTGCACGCCAACGCGATCGGAAGAGGCGTAAAGACGGAAGGTGCGGCCGGAAATCGCCTGCGCCAGCCGTTCCGCCACTGCCATGTCGGCCGCCGCGATCGCCATTGCTGTCGGCAGGCCCTTGGCGATATCCGCGGCAAAGCCCGGCCCGGAGAGAACAGCGATGGCATGGTGCGGCAATTCGCGCTCGAGCATGTCGGTCAGAAGATCGCCGGAAACCTTGTCGATGCCTTTGGCGCAAGTGACGACAACGGCATCTTTTGCGAGATAAGGCCCATAAAGACGGGCCGCATCGGCCTGCGCCTGCGACGGCATGGCGAAGAGGACAATACCGGCATCCGAAATCGAATCCGGCTCGGCGGAAAATTGCAGCGAATCCGGCAGTTCGATGCCGGGCAATGCCGCGTCATTCATCCGGTCGGTATTGAGATCGGCCATCAGCGCCGCCTTGCGCCCGACCAGCGTCACCTGGCTCTTGCCCGTCAAGGCGATGACGGCGGCAAGTGCCGTGCCGAACGCGCCGGCGCCGATGACCGCGATCCGTTCGTTGCCGCTCATGCCTTCGCTCCTCGTTTGCCATGGCCCAGAAGCGTTTCCGCCTTCTGATCGAGCGGCCAGCGCGAGCGCGGCTGTACATCGAGACCGTCAGGTGCGGCACCCACCGCCATGCGCTCCAACCCGGCCCAGGCGATCATCACGGCATTGTCGGTGCAAAGGCTGAGCGGCGGCGCGATGAAGCGGAAACCGTTGAGATCGCAAAGCTCCTGCAGCGTACGGCGCAGCTCGAGATTGGCAGCAACACCGCCGGCAACCACCAGCGCCGGCTTTTCCGCCGTCTTCGGAAACTCGTTCTTGAAACGCTGCAGCCCGCGCCCGATCCGGTCTTTCAGCGTGCGAGAGACCGCCTTCTGGAAGGAAGCGCAGATATCGGCAATATCCTGCTCGCTCACCGGCGCGATCGTCGTCGCCGCCAGCCGCACCGCTGTCTTGAGGCCGGAGAAGGAGAAGTCCAGCCGGGCCTCGCCGACCAGCGGACGAGGAAGATCGAATCGATCCGGATTACCGTTCTTCGCAGCCGCCTCAACCGCAGGCCCGCCGGGATAGGGCAGGCCGAGCAGCTTTGCCGTCTTGTCGAAGGCTTCGCCCAGCGCATCATCAATGGTCGTGCCCCAACGCTCGTACTGACCGACGCCGCGCACCAGGATCAATTGTGTATGGCCACCGGAGACCAGCAGCATCAGATAGGGGAAAGCGAGGCCATCCGTCAGCCGTGCGGTCAAGGCATGGCCTTCCAGATGGTTGATCGCATAGAGCGGCTTGCCGGTTGCCCTGGATATCGCCTTGCCGGTCATCAGCCCGACGAGCAGGCCGCCGATCAGGCCGGGGCCGGAGGTGGCAGCGATGGCATCGACATCGGCCAGCGACACATTGGCGCGCTTCAAAGCTTCGTCGATCAGTGTATCCAGCGCCTCGACATGCGCGCGCGCAGCAATCTCGGGCACGACGCCGCCATAGGCGCTATGCTCGTCTAGCTGGCTCAAAACAACGTCTGAGCGTACGATGGCGGTGCCGTCATCCTGGCGCTCGACAATGGCTGCCGCGGTTTCGTCGCAGCTTGTTTCGATGCCGAGAATACGAAGAAAGGACGCCATGGAAGTCGTTCGATGCCTGTTGGTCGATTGCGATAAAGCGGAAATATGGTTACGGGGACTGTCGGTAACAACGGATCAAAGCGGATGCAAACAAAACCTTTCCGGATCGGCACACGCGGCAGCCCGCTAGCATTGGCGCAAGCGCACGAGGCCCGCGACCGCCTGATGGCGGCCCACGGCCTGCCGGCAGAAATGTTCGAGATCGTCGCTCTGACCACCAAGGGCGATCGCATCGCCGATCGTGCGCTGGCGGAAATCGGCGGCAAGGGCCTGTTTACGGAGGAGCTCGAGGAGAAACTGACCTCGGGCGAGCTCGACTTCGCCGTGCATTCCGCCAAGGACATGGCAACGAAACTGCCGGAAGGGCTGGCGCTCACCGCCTACCTGCCGCGCGAGGATATTCGCGATTCCGTTATCGGCCGCACGGCGCCGAAGCTGATCGAGCTGCCGCATGGTGCGACCGTCGGCTCCGCGTCGTTGCGCCGTCAGGCGCTGATCCGCCGCTTGCGCCCCGATATCAACGTCATCACCTTTCGCGGCTCGGTCCAGACCCGGCTGCGCAAATTGGAGGAAGGCCAGGCGGATGCAACGCTCCTGGCTGTTGCCGGCCTGAAACGGCTCGGCAAGGTGGATGTGATCACCGACATCCTCGACCCCGATGCATTCCCACCGGCACCGGCGCAAGGCGCGATCGGCATTGAAAGCCGCATCGGCGATGACAGGATGAATAACCTGCTCGCCGCCATCAATGACGCGCCCACCTTCGACACCGTCTCCTGCGAACGTGGCTTCCTTGCAGCACTCGACGGCTCCTGCCGCACGCCGATTGCCGGCTATGCCGTCTGCGAGGGCGATCATATCCGGTTCTTCGGCATGATCCTGACCCCGGATGGCCAGCAGGTGCACACCACCACCATCGAGGGCCACCGCCGGGACGCCGCAGCGCTCGGCACCAATGCCGGCCAGGCTATCCGCACTGAGGCCGGCAGCACCTTCTTCGAAGACTGGACCTGATCGCCCATGCGCGTCGTCGTCACCCGCCCCCAGCATTCGGGTGAACGCACCATCAGCCGGTTGGCGGAGATGGGACACGAGGCTTTCCCGCTGCCGCTGTCGGAGCCGATGCACGACGTCGATGCTGCCCGGCAGGCGCTGTCGGATACGCAAGATGCGATTGCCATCACCAGCGCCGAAGCGATCCGCGCACTTGCCGGGCTGGGCCAAAGTCTCGCGCCTCATCTCGACCGCCCGCTTTTCGCGGTCGGCAAGGCGACGGCGAAAAAAGCAAGAAACCTTGGCTTCACTCATGTCCTTACCTCCGAAGGCGGCGGCATCGAACTCGCGGAGCTGATTGCCCGCAACCGGACCAGCACGCAGCAGCCCCTGCTCTATCTCGCCGGCTTGCCCCGCGCTGCGGGTTTTGAAACAAGGCTGACGGAATTAAACATCCCGCTGCGGACGGTGGAATGCTACCATATGCTGGATATCACCCCCGACGATGCCGCCCTTCGCAAACTTTTTGTCGATACCCGCGCCGACGCCGTACTCCTCTATTCGCGCCAGACGGCGCTGCGTTTTTTCAGCCTGTCCTTTCTGCGGCAACGCCCGGATGTCCTTGCTCCGACACGGTTCCTCTGCCTCAGCGAAACGATCGCCGATGCCGTCCCGGCTTTGCTGCGCGCACATGTGGATATTGCCGACATGCCGGATGAAGACAGTCTTCTGGCGCTCCTGACGGCGGAGTAAGGCCTCAATTTTGATCTAAGCTCTTTCCATATTCGACTTGTCTGTCTAACCTCGCTGCAGCGCATGAAAAGAGGACCTCATGGTATCGCGAAAAACGCCAAACCATTCGAAGCCCAACGACGAGCCGGTCACGATCGACCTGGAAGCAGAGAAGTCCGTGCAAGCCGCGGCTTCCAATGACATGACCGAGCCCAATCATAGCGAACCCGGCAGTTCCTCCGCCAATGAAGTGGAGATGCCACTGGAGACCGAGCGGGAGCCACTGCGCTCCGAAGCAGGTGAGCCCGTCGCGGAAGCAGCGGAGGAAAAGCTCAAAGCCGAGCTCGACCGGGAAGCTGAAGCCTACTCTTTCAATAGCGAACAGCCCGCAGCACCCCAGCGGCAACAGGGCTCAACTTCGGGCCTGATCGCCGCCGGCATCGTCGGCGGCCTGATCTCCCCTCATCTGCGTCGGCGCGATCCAGTATGCAGGCCTCCTACCCGGCGGCAGGGCGGCTAAAGATACGTCCGCCGACATTGCCGCGCTCACCGCCGAAATCGACGGGCTGAAGCAGACAGTTTCCAATCTCGCCGCCGCGCCCGCAGCAGCGCCTGATACGACGCTGACCGCCCGTATCGCGGCCCTCGAGACAGCCGCCGCCAACAACCCGACGGCCGGTGGATCATCCGCAGCAGGCAGTGGCGAGGCCGATCAGAAGATCGCAGCACTGAGCACCGAGGTCGGTCAGCTGAAGGCAAGCCTCGACCAGGCGACGCAAAGCCGGACTTCGGCCGATGCCGATGTCAGCAAGCGTCTCGACGACGCCGAGAAGAAGCTGAGCGAGCCGAGCCAGGAGAGCGCCGTTGCCCGCGCCATCGCGGCGGCCGCACTGAAGGCGGCGATCGATCGTGGTGGTCCCTTCCAGCCCGAGCTAGACACCTTCGCCAATGTCGCGCCGGACGATCCGGCCGTCGCCGATCTCAAGAATTTCGCCCAGACCGGCATTCCATCCCGCGCCGATCTCATTCGCCAGGTTTCCGACGTCACGACCGCGATCGTCGCCTCGACGCAACAGGACGATCCGAACCAGAACTGGAGCGACCGGCTGCTGTCGGGCGCCAAATCGCTGGTGCAGGTGCGCCCGGTCGGCAATGTCTCCGGCGATAGTGTCGATGCCGTTGCCGCCCGCTTCGAGGACAAGGTGAAGAATGGCGACCTGCCCGGCGCCATCACCGAGTGGAACAACCTGCCGGATGCCGCCAAATCGGCTTCCGCCGCTTTCAAGCAATCGCTGGGGGCCCGCGTCCGCGTCGAGGATCTGGTCGGCGAAGCGCTGTCGAAGGCGATCGCCAACACCGGAAAACAGAACTGAGGACGGAGCACGAGAATGATCAGACTGCTTATCTTCGTCCTCCTCGTCCTGGTGCTCGGCTTTGGCTTTTCCTGGCTCGCGGATCGCCCCGGCGATCTCTCGCTGGTCTGGGAAGGTCAGCTTTACCAGGCCAAGCTGATTGTTGCCGCCGGCATCCTGATCGCGCTGATTGCCGCCGCCATGATCATCTGGTGGTTCATCCGGCTGATCTGGAGCTCGCCGCATTCCGTCACCCGCTATTTCCGCGCCCGCAAGCGTGATCGCGGCTATCAGGCGCTGTCGACGGGGCTGATCGCCGCCGGTGCCGGCAATGCGCTGCTCGCCCGCAAGATGGCGGCGCGCACGCGCGGCCTGATCCGCGCCGACCAGGAACCGCTGATCAATCTGCTTGAAGCGCAGGCCGCCCTGATCGAAGGCAGGCATGACGAAGCGCGCCAGAAATTCGAGCTGATGGCCAACGACCCGGAAACCCGCGAGCTCGGCTTGCGCGGTCTCTATCTCGAAGCCAAACGCCTCGGCGCCAATGAGGCCGCACGGCAATATGCCGAAAAGGCCGCCGATCACGCCCCCTATTTGCCCTGGGCGGCGCAGGCTACGCTGGAATATCGCAGCCAAGCCGGCAACTGGGACGACGCCATCAAGCTTCTCGACCAGCAGAAGGTGGCCCACGTCGTCGACAAGGAGACCGCCAATCGCCAGCGCGCCGTACTCCTGACCGCGCGCGCCAACGACAAGCTGGAAAGCAACCCAGCCGGCGCCCGCGACGATGCGCTCGCGGCACTGAAGCTGGCCGCCGATTTCGTCCCCGCCGCACTGACGGCCGCCAAGGCATTGTTCCGTGAAGACAAGGTCCGCAAGGCCGCATCGGTTCTTGAACAGGTCTGGAAGGCAAAGCCGCATCCGGAGATCGGCAAGGCCTATGTCCGCGCCCGCAGCGGCGACAGCGTCACCGATCGCCTGAAGCGCGCTGAGCGGCTGGAAGCGATCCGCCCGAACAATGTCGAGGCCCTGCTCGTCACCGCAAAGGCAGCGCTCGACGCCCATGACTTCGCCAAGGCCCGCGCCAAGGCCGAGGCGGCGGCCCGAATCGACGCCCGCGAGGGTGCCTTCCTGCTGCTGGCCGATATCGAGGAGGCCGAGACCGACGATCAGGGCCGTGTCCGCCACTGGATGGCGCAGGCGCTGCGCGCGCCGCGCGATCCGGCCTGGGTGGCCGATGGTTTCGTCTCCGACAAATGGCTGCCGCTTTCGCCCATCACCGGCCGGCTCGATGCCTTCGAATGGAAGGCGCCCTTCGGCCAGATCGAGGGGCCGCTGGAAGAAGGCACAGCCGTTTCGGTCGATGCCGCGCTGAAGTCGCTGCCGCCAATGCGAGAGACCGCTCCCGCAACCGCTACGGCAAAACCGCCTTCACCAATAGTTGCATCGCCGGCCGCCAGCACCTCTGTTATAGAACTGGAACCGACCGTAGCGAAGCCGGCGACGGCCGCAGTCGAGCCGGCGAAGGAGCCCGAGCCAAAGCCCTTTTTCGGCGGCGCGCCAGATGATCCGGGTGTAAAAAATCGAGAACTTGAATCGGACCCCAAGACACGGCTCAAGTTGTTCTAGGGCATGATCCCAAGAAGCGCGTTGCGCTTTCCGGACCAGATCGTGCTCAGTTGCTCTAAGAATGGAACCGAATGTTTGAACGCTTTCAGGAATTTTTCCATAGCCTGACGAAAGACCACTCCAAATCCGGTTTTGCCCCCGACGACCCGCGCATCGCGGTGGCGGCTCTCTGCATCCAGGTGATGGAAGCGGACGGCAAGATCGAGGACAGCGAGAAGAAGCGGCTTCGCAAGCTGTTGAAGGAGCAATACGGTCTCGAGGGCCGCCAGCTCGACGCGCTGATCGCCGCCGGCCAGGAGGCCGAGAGCGAGGCGGTGGATTATTACCGCTTCACCTCCGACCTGAAACGCCACCTGAATGGCGAGCAGCGCCTCGAACTCCTCGGCATCCTCTGGGATATCGTCTACGCCGATGGCGAGCGCAGCGAGATGGAGGACCACGCGATCTGGCGGATCGCCGATCTCATGGGCATCTCCGATCGCGAGCGCATCGTGAAGCGGCAGGAGGCGGCTGCCCGCGCGCCCGGCCACGCGATGGAGACAGGCGATGATGATTGAGACGCCAAGGAGCGGCACGCATCGCCGCCCCGTCCTGATCGTGCTGCACCAGGAGCGCTCCAGCCCCGGCCGCGTCGGTCAGATGCTTCTCGAAAAAGGCTACGACCTCGATGTCCGCCGTCCGGTCCTCGGTGAAGGACTGCCGACGACGCTGGAAGGTCACGCGGGCGCGGTGGTCTTCGGCGGGCCGATGAGCGTCAACGACCCCGACGGTTTCGTCAAGGCGGAGATCGACTGGCTTGACGTGCCGCTCAAGGAAAACCGCCCCTATCTCGGCATCTGTCTCGGCGCGCAAATGCTCGCCCGTCACCTCGGCGCCAAGGTGAAGGCGCGCGACGACGGCAAGACCGAAATCGGCTGGTACCCGCTGCAGCCGACGGAAAGGGGCCGGCTGCTGATGCGCCGTTGGCCACAAATGGTCTATCACTTCCACCACGAAGGCTTCGAGCTGCCACGCGGAGCCGAACTACTGGCAACTGGCGAGACCTATCCCAACCAGGCTTACCGCTATGGCGCCAACGCCTGGGGCCTGCAGTTCCACGCCGAACTCACGCGCGCCATGATGCAGCGCTGGGTCGTGCATGGCGAACACCGCTTCTGTGCTCCGAACGCCCAGCAGGGCCGCGAGCATCTGGAAGGCCGCATGATCTTCGACGCGGCCCTGAAAGCCTGGCTCTCCGAATTCCTCGACATGGTGTTCGAGGGCAAGCAGGCGATGGCGGCTTGAGCTGCCCGATACCTCAGCCTGCTTCCAACATCGTCGCGTATCGGCTGATCGCTTCACGCACGGATGTGGCATAGTGCCTTAGCTGTTCACTATCGGCAGCAAGCTCGTCCCTCAACGCTCTTGGGATTTCGATCTGAACGCCCGCATTTCGCTTGCCCTGGTTGCATATATTACGGACGCCTATACCGGCGAGAGGCTCTCCCTTCACCCTCGCAACGACCGCGAATCCACCCTCTGACAAAGCCTCAACGATTAGGTCACGAAGAACCACATCAAGGCCTCCGACCCAGGATGTTTCCAGATCGTCCCCATTTGCTCGACCATGAATGGCAACCACAATCAAGGCTGCTGAAACCAGAGCAAGCGCCTTCGGTTCACGAAAACATTCCGAAGTGATGTGCAGCTCATGATGCGGCCGGCCCTCTCTCAACCCCTCGAAGCAATAGGCGGAAAAACTACCGGACGCTATTTCCAGCGTAATCTCCGACGTCGTGGGCTCGATATATCCCCCATGAGGCGCAATCACCGCCACCAGCGACGACTTATCCTCCATGCGGATACGATAATCGACGCCTTCGGTCTCCTGCTCCTGCAACGCCGGGAATGATCTATACCAATCCGACTGCTCTCCCATCTTTATGACCTCACCCAATCTTCGGCTCGTCCTCGCGCTCCGGTGCGTTCAAACTATCAATTCTGCGCAGTTGCGGGAAGCCCGCCGCCCAGATGACCGCAACCGCCAGCGTGCCGATGCCGCCGATCACGACGGCCGGGATGGCGCCGAAATAATGTGCCATGGTGCCGGCGCGGAATTCGCCGAGCTCGTTCGAGGCGCCGACAAAGACCATGTTGACGGCGTTGACGCGGCCGCGCACGTGGTCGGGCGTCCAGAGCGTGATCAGGGTCTCGCGGACATAGACCGAGATCAGGTCGGACGCGCCCATGATCGCAAGGGCTGCTATCGACAGCCACGGCGTATGCGAGATGCCGAAGATCAGCGTTCCCAGGCCGAACATACCAACGCCGATGAACATGCAGATCCCTGCCCGATGCCGGATGGGATAGGTCGCCAGGAACAGGCCCATGGCGATGGCGCCGAAGCTCGGTGCCGCGCGCAGGAGGCCGAGGCCCCAGGGACCAAGCGTCAGAATATCGCGGGCAAAGATCGGCATCAGCGCCACGGCGCCACCGAGCAGCACGGCGAAAAGGTCGAGCGAGACAGCACCCAGCACCACCTTCTCCGACCAGATGAAACGGAAGCCGGCGAGGATCTCATTCAGGCTCTTCGCTTCGTGCGCGACGCGCTGCTGCGGCTTCGGGATCAGGAAGGTGAGCATCGAGCCGGCGGCAAAGAAGAACACAGCAACCGTGTAGGAGACGCTGGGACCGATGCCATAAAGCAGGCCACCGGCGACCGGGCCAAGAATGGCGGCGGCGTCCCAGGACATGGAATTCCAGGTCACCGCATTCGAAAGATCCGCGGGCGGGATGAGATTGGGGGCGAGCGACTGCAAGGCTGGCGACATGAAAGCGCGCTCGACACCAAAGACAGCAAGGATCAGGAAGACCAGCAGCGGCGTAAAAATGCCGGTGACGGTCAGAAACAACAGCGCGGCCGTGCAGATCGTGCCGACGAGGATGCAAATGGCGGCGATCATGCGCCTGTTGTAACGGTCGGCCACCGTGCCGGTCACCAGGATCAGAAGTAGCGACGGCAGGAACTGCACCAGACCGATCAGGCCGAGATAGATCGGTTGGCCGGTATGCTCATACATTTGCCAGCCGACGGAAACGCTGACGACCTGCGTGGCGAACGCGGTCAGAAAACGGGCAAAGAAGAAATAGGTGTAGGCGATATGCCGGAACGCGGCAAATCTGTCTCCGCTGGCAACCAACGACATATGTGAGACTTTCCGACCGGAGCAATGGCGCAGAACGCGCTGGCTCGGCCTGTTAGGCATGATTCAGCCTGTGTCAAAGCATGGGGCTTGCTCGTTAAGTCGCCAATGTCTACATGTCTGTCAACCACGAAATGGAGACGGACATGCTCGCCTTATTTCAAACCATTGATCTGGCTTTGAATCTTTATACCTGGGTGCTGATCGCCAGCGCCATTTTCTCTTGGCTCTATGCTTTTAACGTCATTAATTCGAGCAATCAGTTCGTCAACTCGGTCGGAAGCTTCCTGTACGCAGTCACTGAACCGGCGCTGCGCCCGATCCGTCGCGTGCTGCCCAATCTCGGCGGCATCGATATTTCGCCGATCATCCTGCTTCTGCTCATCTTCTTCGTCCGCTCGCTGATGTGGAATTCGCTGTACCCGCTCTTCGTTCGGTGAACGACGCCTGGCAGGCTTTTGCCGATCATGTGAGACTATCGGTCCGGCTCACGCCCAATGGCGGGCGTGACGCCGTCGATGGCATCGAGACTGGTGCCGATGGCGAGGCCTATCTCAAGGCCCGCGTGTCTGCCGTGCCGGAAAAAGGCAAGGCCAACAAGGCGCTGATCGCCCTGCTGGCCAAGAGCATCGGCATGCCAAAATCCTCGCTCAACCTGATTTCCGGCGACACCGCACGCAAAAAAATCCTCCGGATCGATGGCGACCCGGAGGACTTGATAGGCAGGCTGAACGCTATAGTGAAGGACTGATCACTTCGCCTTCTTGGCGCGCTCAATGGCTTCAAGAATGAGCTCACCAGCTTCCTTGGAGCCGCCCCAGCCATAGATCTTCACCCACTTGCCGGGCTCCAGATCCTTGTAGTGCGCGAAGAAATGCTCGATCTGCTTCAGCGTGATCTCCGGCAGGTCGGTATGTTCCTTGACCTTCTCGTAACGCAGCGTCAGCTTCGGCGAGGGAACGGCAATGATTTTTTCGTCCTTGCCGGAATTATCTTCCATTTTCAGCACGCCGATCGGGCGAACATTGATGACGCAGCCCGGCACCAGCGGACGGGTGCTGGCGATCAGCACGTCGATCGGGTCGCCGTCTTCGGAAAGCGTGTGGGGGACAAAGCCGTAATTGCCCGGATAGGTCATCGGCGTGTAGAGGAAACGGTCGACGACCAGCGTGCCGGCCTCCTTGTCCATTTCGTACTTGATCGGGTGACCGCCGACCGGAACTTCAACGATGACGTTGACGTCTTCGGGCGGGTTCTTGCCAATGGAAATCGCGTCGATGCGCATGCATGTCCCCTAAATATTAAGGATGGTTACCGCAAGCCAGATAATCGGAATCATTCTGCAACGCAACAATGCATTGGTAGAGTGCGGGATTTTATCGGGGATCGTAGCCAGCGCAACGCGGCCTCATCAAGACCAAACGAAGCCGATCTTCTTGATCTGCTTGCGGTCGAAGGTCTCGACGCCCTCGCAGAAATCCGCACCACCCTGGCCGCGATAGAAGCGGTCGGCATTCTCGTTTTCCTCAAGGCACCAGACGACAAGACCCTTGCAGCCGAGCGACTTCAGCAGCCGGCGCGCCTCGCCGAACAGCAGCCGGCCAAGGCCAATGCCCTGATATTCCGGACGAAGATAGAGTTCGTAGATCTCGCCTTCCTGCGGCAGCGCGCGGGCGCGATTGAGGCCGAGGGTCGCATAGCCGGCAATCTCGCCGGCGACATCGAGAACCAGAAGCGTTGCCGGGCCGCTGGTCGCCTTGCGCCACCAGCTTTCACCGCGCCGTTCGATCATCTGGCTCAGCGCGCGATGCGGAATGATGCCGGAATAGGTGTACTGCCACGACTGGCGGTGCACCTCCGATATGGCTCGGGCATCATGCGGTTCTGCCCGCCGAACATCAATCGACAACGTCTTCATAACGTTTACTCTGGTCTCGCCAGCCCAAATTAACCATCCTCATTTACGAAGACGGCCGACTTGCCCACAGCCTTTATCCGTGGACGACTGCTGAAAATTAACGCCTTTTTAACCTTTGCCACAAGGGTCCAAAAATCGAACACACAAAATAAAACCCCGGCACAAAGGCCGGGGTTGATTGATTCAAAGCGATACAGCTCGCTTTATTATGCGGAGCGAGACTTTTCGAAGCGCTTGCGCTCGTTCGGGTCGAGGTACATCTTGCGCAGGCGGATCGACTTCGGCGTGACTTCCATCAGTTCGTCGTCCTGGATCCAGGACAGCGCGCGATCGAGCGTCATGCGGATCGGCGGCGTCAGCTTGACGGCCTCGTCCTTGTTGACCGAGCGGATGTTGGTCAGCTGCTTGCCCTTGAGGACGTTGACTTCAAGGTCGTTGTCGCGTGTGTGGATGCCGATAATCATGCCGGCATAAACCTTTTCACCCGGATCGATGATCATCGGGCCACGGTCTTCCAGGTTGAACATCGCGTAGGCGACGGCTTCGCCGGATGCGTTGGAGAGCAGGACGCCGTTGGAGCGGCCGCCGATCGCGCCCTTGAAAGGCTGATAGTCGTGGAACAAGCGGTTCATGATCGCCGTGCCGCGCGTATCCGTCAGCAGTTCCGACTGATAGCCGATGAGACCGCGGGTCGGCGCGAAGAATTTCAGGCGCAGGCGATTGCCGCCGGATGGACGAAGCTCGACCATTTCGGCCTTACGCTCAGACATCTTCTGCACGACGACACCCGAATGCTCTTCGTCGACGTCGATGACGACTTCTTCGATCGGCTCCAGCATCAGGCCAGTGGCTTCGTCCTTGTGCATGACGACGCGCGGACGCGAAACGGCAAGCTCGAAGCCTTCACGGCGCATGGTTTCGATCAGAACGGCGAGCTGCAATTCGCCGCGGCCGGAGACGTAGAACGAGTCCTTGCCTTCGGCTTCTTCGATCTTCAGCGCAACGTTGCCTTCGGCTTCCTTGAACAGGCGATCACGAATGACGCGCGAGGTAACCTTGTCGCCTTCGGTGCCAGCCAGCGGGCTGTCATTGACGATAAAGGACATGGTGACGGTCGGCGGATCGATCGGCTGGGCGTGCAGCGCCTCGGTGACGGACGGATCGCAGAACGTGTCGGCGACGGTACCCTTGGACAGGCCGGCGATGGCGACGATATCGCCGGCATGAGCTTCATCGATAGGCGTACGCTCGATGCCGCGGAAGGCGAGGATCTTGGAAATGCGGCCGGTCTCGATCGGCTTGCCGTCCTGGCCCAGAACCTTGACGGCCTGGTTCGGCTTGATCGAGCCGGAATGAATGCGGCCAGTGATGAGACGGCCGAGGAAGGGGTTGGCTTCGAGAAGCGTGCCGATCATGCGGAATGCGCCATCTTCTTCGCCGACACTCGGCTCCGGCACATGCTTCAGCACGAGATCGAGAAGCGGGCCAAGGCCATCCTCAGTGGGGCCTTCCGGCGAATAGTTCATCCAGCCGGCGCGGCCCGAACCGTAAAGGATCGGGAAATCGAGCTGCTCGTCGGTAGCGTCCAGTGCTGCGAAGAGATCGAAGACTTCGTTGATGACTTCTTCGTGGCGAGCGTCCGGACGGTCGATCTTGTTGATCGCAACGATCGGGCGAAGGCCGACTTTCAGCGCCTTGCCGACCACGAACTTGGTCTGCGGCATCGGGCCTTCCGAGGAATCGACCAGCACGATGGCGCCATCGACCATCGACAGGATGCGCTCGACTTCACCGCCGAAGTCGGCGTGGCCTGGCGTGTCGACGATGTTGACGCGAACGCCCTTCCATACGACGGAGGTCGCCTTGGCGAGAATGGTGATACCACGCTCTTTTTCCAGATCGTTGGAATCCATCATGCGCTCAACGGTGCGCTGGTTCTCGCGGAAGGAGCCGGACTGCTTCAGAAGCTCGTCAACGAGGGTGGTTTTCCCATGGTCAACGTGCGCGATGATCGCGATGTTGCGGAGTTTCATAATGTTATATCTCTGGGGCTGGGGCGCACTATAAAGTAAACACGCCAATTACGTTTGGCGCGCTCTTACCCTTTTTTTCGCGTTTGCGAAAGGGGGGGAGGCGAGAAAGCAATGGCGAGCCTGCTTTTGCGCGTCACGAATACATCAATCTCGCGCTCGCCGATAGTAACTGCGACCAGTTGGCAACGGCTACAAAGCAGCGAGATGGCCTTGCTTGACATACCTTCGGATACGTCTCTAGAGTTTGGCTTGCGTCTCTGTAAAACCACAGAGGGTTCCGCATCAAGCCGTAGCTACCAGCATGTAGAGGTTCCAATGCGCCGATTCACTTCTCACGAAAATCACATTCGAAATTCTGAGAAGTTGAGGGTTCATGCGCACTTTGAATCTGGGCATCCTGGCCCATGTAGACGCAGGCAAGACTAGCCTTACCGAACGGCTGCTTTTTGATACTGGCATCATCGACAAGCTTGGCAGCGTCGATACCGGTAGTACACAAACGGATAGCCTCGAACTCGAACGGCAACGTGGCATCACTATCAGGGCTGCCGTCGTGTCTTTCACCATCGGCAATACCGTCGTCAATCTCATCGACACGCCCGGTCACCCTGACTTCATTGCTGAGGTCGAGCGGGTGCTTGGATTGCTGGACGCAGCAGTGGTCGTTGTTTCGGCGGTCGAAGGCGTGCAAGCGCAGACGCGCGTGCTGGTGCGGGCGCTGCAACGTCTTTCCGTCCCGTTCCTGTTCTTCATTAATAAGGTCGATCGCCTCGGCGCGCGCTATGATGAGGTGCTGGAGGCCATTGCCAACCAACTGCCTGTTCGGCCCATCGCCATGTCGGCCGTCATCGATGCCGGCAGCAAACTTGCCCGGGTCGAGGCAGTCGACCTCGGAGGTGAACCAGTTTTCACGACCTTATGCGAAACACTGGCGGAAAACGACGACGCGCTGCTGGGCGACTATGTCCTGGCCCCTGATCGTCTAAGCACCGAAAGGCTTGGACGTTGCCTGGCCGACCAGGTCGCCAAAGGCCTGGTGCATCCGGCATTTGCGGGAGCCGCAACGACCGGCGTTGGCGTGCCTGCCCTGGCATCGGCCATTGCGACAATCCTCCCCCACCGTCGGCTCGACCCGGACGGCCCGGTCGTCGGAAAAATCTTCAAAATCGAGCGCGGATGGGGCGGCGAAAAACTGTCCTATATCGACCTGAAATCCGGCACGATCCAGCTCCGACAATATCTGAACTTGCCCAAAGGCCCGGCGAGGGTAACCGGAATTCATGTTTTCGAAGCCGGCCGTATTGATACCGTTGCCAGCCTCCGCGCTGGGCAGATCGCCCGCATCAGTGGACTTGGCAGTGCCAGGACAGGCGACATGGTGGGAACCGACCTGCTCTCGGCTGGTCGGCACCAGTTTGCCCCACCGACCCTTGAAACCTGCGTCCGAGCCAAGCGGCCCTCCGACAATGCGGCGCTCTGGTTGGCGCTGAACCAGTTGGCCGAACAGGATCCCCTGATCAATCTGCGCAGAAACGAGGATGCGAACGAAGTCTTCGTGTCGCTCTATGGCGAAGTGCAAAAGGAAGTCATCCAGTCGACCCTGCTGACGGACTTCGGTCTTGAGGCAATGTTTGAGGCGAGCACGGTCATCTGCGTGGAAAGGCTCGTCGGAAGCGGGACCGGCCTCGAAATCATCTTCAAGGAGCCGAATCCATTTATCGCGACCGTTGGACTGCGTGTTGAACCGCGACCGGAAGGGGCGGGCAACAGCTTCGCGCTGGAAGTGGACTTGGGTCAGATGCCTGCAAGCTTCTACCGGGCGGTCGAGGAAACCGTATTCGAAACGCTGAAGCAGGGTATCCTCGGCTGGCAGATCATCGATTGCCATGTGGCTATGACCTCGGCCCGGCAGAGTTCCCCGACGAGCACCGCCGCTGACTTCCGGCAATTGACCCCTCTGGTGCTGGCAACGGCTCTATCGGCCGCGCAAACCGTTGTATGTGAACCGGTCGACCGCTTTTACGTTGAAGCTCCTGCGGCGACGTTGAACGGCCTGCTCACCTTGCTTGCGAAATCCGGTGCATCCACGAAGGATTCCGTGATTGCCAATGGGGTGGTCCGACTGGAAGGCACGATAGCGTCTGCGATGATCCAAAGCATCCAGCACCAGGTTCCAGGGCTGACGAGCGGCATGGGGACCATGGAAACGTCCTTTGACCATTATGCCCCAGCGGCTGGCTCGCAGCGGTCGCGCCGGCGCTCTGGCCCCGATCCGTTCAATCGTACTGAATATCTGCTTCGCATGCGTCGTAATCTCGCCGGGACTAACCCGGCGATCGAAAAGGGAGATTGGTCGTCGTGAATGGCACAGAGATGATAGGCGCTTCAAACGCCTATCATCTTGCGCGGAATGGGGCTACGCCCGACAGCAAAGATCAGGCCGCCAGCCCCTTCTTCCTCAGCATCGCATCCGGGCTCGGCAGCTTGCCGCGGAAAGCCTTGTAGGCGTCTTCCGGGTCGATCGAGCCGCCGACGGAATAGATGTTGGCCTTGAGTTTCTCGGCCATCTCCGCGTTGAAGGCGTCGCCGGTTTCCTCGAAGGCGGAGAAGGCGTCGGCGTCGAGTACCTCCGACCACATGTAGGAATAATAGCCGGCCGAATAGCCGTCGCCGGCGAAGACGTGCTGGAAGTGTGGCGTCGCGTGGCGCATGACGATCGATTTCGGCATCCCGATTTCCGACAGCACCTCGGCCTGTACCGCCATCGGGTCTTCGACGGCACCACGCGTGTGGAAGGCCATGTCGACCAATGCCGACGAGGTGAATTCCACGGTGTTGAAGCCGGCATTGAAGGTGCGGGCGGCGAGAACCTTGTCGAGCAGCGCCTGCGGGATCGGCGCGCCGGTCTCGTAATGCACGGCATATTGCTTGAGGATCGCCGGCACGGTCAGCCAATGCTCATAGAGCTGCGACGGCAGTTCGACGAAATCGCGGGACACGCCGGTGCCCGCAACCGAGGGATAGGTGACGTTGGAGAGCATGCCGTGCAGCGCATGGCCGAATTCGTGGAACAGCGTGCGGGCATCATCGAGCGATAGCAGCGCCGGCTTGCCTTCCGCGGGCTTGGCGAAATTGCAGACGTTGTAGATGATCGGCAGCTCGCCGACATCGCCGTTCGGCAGCGACAATTTATGCTGCGACTGGAACGAGCTCATCCAGGCACCGGAGCGCTTCGAACTGCGGGCGAAATAATCGCCGAGGAACAGTGCCACCAGCCTGTCGGAACCATCGCGGATTTCGAAGACGCGGACATCGGGGTGATAGGCGGGAACGCCCTTCTGCTCGACGGCATGGATGCCGAAAAGACGCCCAGCGACATCGAAGCAGGCGGCGATGATCTTTTCGAGCTGCAGATAGGGCTTCAGCTCCGCCTCGGAAAAATCGAACTTCTGCGTCCGGATCTTCTCGGCATAATGCCGCCAGTCCCAGGGCATGACCTCATGATTACGGCCCTCCTGCGAAATCAATGCGGCGATATCGGCCTCTTCCTCGCCGGCACGCGCCGCGCCTTAGCCCAGACAGCCTTCAAGAGATCGTTCACCGCCTCCGGCGTCTTCGCCATGGTGTTGTCGAGCTTGAGTTCGGCAAAATTGGCGTAGCCAAGCAGCTTGGCCTTTTCGGCCCTCAGCGCTAGCGTCTCGCGGATGATCTTGCGATTGTCGGTCTCGCCGCCATTTTCGCCGCGCGCCACCCAGGCCTTGAAGGCCTGTTCCCGCAAATCGCGACGTTCGGAAGCGGTCAGGAAAGGCTCGATAATCGAGCGCGAAAGGGTGACGGCATATTTGCCCTCTTCGCCGCGTTCCCGCGCCGCCGCCGCCATCGCATCCTTAAGATAATCGGGCAGGCCGGCAAGATCGGCTTCTTCGGAAAGGATCAACGCCCAGCTCTTTTCATCGCCAAGGACATTCTGCCCGAACTGCGCGCCGAGGCCCGCCAGCGTCTCGTTGATCGTTGCAAGCCGTTCCTGCTCAGGCTTCGGCAGCTTGGCGCCCGACTTGACGAAACCCTTCCAATGGCGTTCCAGAACGCGGGTCTCTTCCAGCGTCAGGCCGAGATCGTCGCGCCCTTCCCAGAGCGAATCGATGCGGGCGAAAAGTGCCACATTCATGCCGATCTTCGAATAATGCCTCGATATCTTCGGCGCGATCTGGCGCTCCAGGGTCTGGATCACCTCATTCGTATGCGCACCGGCCTTGTTCCAGAACAGCGCGGAAACCCGCGACAGTGGATCGCCGGCAATCTCGAGCGCGGTGACGGTGTTGGCGAAGGTCGGGGCCTCGCCATTGTTGGCGATCGCTTCGATCTCCGTCTCGTGGGAGGCGAGGGCGGCATCAAAGGCGGGCGCGAAATCGGCGTCTTTCACCGCATCGAAACGTGGCAAGCCCTGATGTCCGGTCCATTCGACGAGCGCGGGATTGACGGCGGCGTGGGAAGACATGCGAGACATCCTTTCGGCAAACTTCTGATCGAAGCACGATATAAGGCCCGATCCGCCGGATTGGTATGGCGGAGGCGGAACAAAGATTGAGAAATTGTCAGGCCTTGCGCCAGCCGAGCAGGCCGGGCGTCGCGTGCCACAGCGCCTGTGCTGCAAAGCCCATGAAGAGCACGCCGGAACAACGCACGATCATTCGCTCGTGAGCGCGATAGAAACGCCGGACGACGCTCGCGCCGATGATGCCGATCAGGATGATGTCGGCGGTGATGAAGCCGGCAAGAGAAACGGTAACCAGCAAGGGGAGCGCGCTGAACGTCAATGCCCCGGCAGACCCCGCCACCAGCGCGGTAAAGGTCGCCAGCGCCACCGGATATCCCTTTGGATTGGTGACGCCGAAAATCAGGCCGCGACGGAACGGGCGGTCGACGTTGAGCAGCGTCTTGCCATCCGACCTCGGCTTGGCGGTCACGGCACTCCAGCCGATCCAGGCGAGATAAAAACCACAGAGCAATCCGAGCAGATCGAAGACAAATGTGCCGAGAGTTTTTGCGCCAACAATTGCAATCAAGGCGAGTGATGACCATATCAGATCTCCGACGAGATGGCCGCTCATGAAGAAGGCACCGGCCTTGCGGCCCTGCCCGGCACCGATACCGAGAAGCGCCAGAAAAGCCGGACCCGGAATCAGCACATAGAACAAAGCCGCCAGAAAAGCGCCGACGATAAGTGATTGCGTCATATTGAAAGTTCCCGATGGCAACCATGACAGACTAGCGACAAGGCGAATCGGGTCAAGCCAACCGAGTGGCGTATAAAATAAAGAATCCATTGAATTTAAGGGGCGATATCACTAAGAATTTACCGGGGCCTAAAAACAAGCGTAGGTAGGGAAGCGCTTATGAGCAGCAGGATAGATACGGATTCGCTTGCCTTTTTGGTAGCGGATTGCGCCCGATTGATGCGAACGGCTTTCGAGCGGCGCATTCTGGTCGCGGGACTTGGCCTCACAGCGGGCGAAGCACGAACACTGATTCAGGTGGCCGCCGTCAATGGCAGCCGACAGCTTGACATCGCCTCTCGCATGGGGCTGGAGCCGATGACGGTCAGCGCCTTCCTCGACAAGTTGCAGGCACGCGGCCTAATCGAGCGACAGCCAGACCCCCTCGACCGCCGCGCCAAGCGCATCGTGTTGTCGGAAACCGCCGACGCGAAGCTGAAACAGATCGGCAGGGAGATCTGTGCGGTGGAACGCGATGCGGTGCAAGGTTTCAATCACGGCCTGCAGGACGAACTGCATCACGCGCTCCGCGTCTTCCGCAGCAATCTGCAGAATGCGGATATGCCGGTCGAGATGGAACGTGAATTGAGGCCGGCGGAATAAATCCGGCGCGTCGCGAAGCCTGAGAAGAAAAAGCCCGCCTCCGACAATCGGAAGCGGGCTATAAGTTTTGAAAATCTGATTACTTGGTCAGGTTGCGCTTGGCGAGCGTGCGCAGGCGCAGCGCGTTGAGTTTGATGAAGCCGGCCGCGTCCTTTTGGTCGTAAGCGCCCTGGTCGTCTTCGAAGGTGACCAGCTTGTCGGAATAGAGCGACTTCGGGCTTTCGCGACCGATGGTCATGACATTGCCCTTGTAGAGCTTCAGCGTCACTTCACCTTCGACATGCTCCTGGCTCTTGTCGATCAGGGCCTGCAGCATTTCGCGCTCCGGCGAGAACCAGAAGCCGTAATAGATCAGTTCCGCGTAACGCGGCATCAGCTCGTCCTTGAGGTGCGCGGCACCACGATCGAGCGTGATCGATTCGATGGCGCGGTGCGCGGCGAGCAGGATCGTGCCGCCCGGGGTCTCGTAGACGCCACGCGACTTCATGCCAACGAAACGGTTCTCGACGAGATCGAGGCGGCCAATGCCGTTGTCGCGACCGTAATCATTGAGCTTTGCCAGCAGCGTCGCCGGGCTCAGGCGCTCGCCATTGATCGAGACGGCATCACCCTTCTCGAAGCCGACCTTGATGATGGTCGCCTTGTCGGGAGCAGCTTCCGGCGAAATCGTGCGCATGTGCACATATTCCGGCGCTTCCTGCGACGGATCTTCCAGAACCTTGCCCTCGGACGAGGAGTGCAGAAGATTGGCGTCGACGGAGAACGGCGCTTCGCCCTTCTTGTCCTTGGCAACCGGGATCTGGTGCTCTTCGGCGAATGCGAGCAAGTCGGTGCGGCTCTTGAACGACCAGTCGCGCCACGGCGCGATGATCTTGATGTCCGGGTTCAGCGCATAGGCCGACAGTTCGAAACGGACCTGGTCGTTGCCCTTGCCGGTCGCGCCGTGAGCAATCGCATCGGCGCCGGTCTTCCTGGCGATCTCGATCAGGTGCTTGGAGATCAGCGGACGGGCAATCGACGTGCCGAGCAGGTAGACGCCTTCATAAACGGCATTGGCGCGGAACATCGGGAAGACGAAATCGCGCACGAATTCTTCGCGCACATCCTCGATATAGATTTCCTTGATGCCGAGCATTTCGGCCTTCTTGCGCGCCGGCTCAAGCTCTTCGCCCTGGCCGAGATCGGCGGTGAAGGTGACGACTTCGGCGCCAAGCTCCGTCTGCAGCCACTTCAGGATAATCGAGGTGTCGAGACCGCCCGAATAGGCGAGAACGACTTTCTTCACGTCTTTATGTGATGCCATGATGATAAGATCCGTTTCAATGCGAGCCTGCGGAGAGGCCCGCAAACCCTATGTCGCGGCACTTTTAGCGAGATTATCGCAAGGTGCAAGGGGAAGTGCGGCGCGACGCATAACCGAGTAAGGTCAGAGATGAGCGCCGACATTCATCCGCCGATGCAGGATACGGATGATCGTGACGGTTTGAGCGCCGTCTTTGTAGATGATGAAATGTGACCCGTGGGCCAAGGCGAGATATTCAGGTTTTATGCCACCGACTTTGCGACCGCGTGCTGTTCCGGCTGCCAAGTCCGGAAAACAACCAATCAACTCAGTGTAGTAAGTATTTGCCTGCTGAAGAGACCATGTCTCAAATGTATATCGCCAAATAGCATCCAAATCCTGTCGCGCTTTCGGCAAGAGCTTATAGGATCGGCTTTTAGCGGACATACTTGCGATGCAACTCCGTCAGAAACGCTTCACCGTCGAACTCCTCCGGCTCGCCCGACGCCTCGCCCTCAGCGATTGCAGCCGCAATAGCTTCTATTTCGGCCCTCGTGCGGAATAGTTTCAGCGCGGCATCGATAACCTCGCTCGGCGAGCCGTAATTGCCATGGCTGATCTGCTCGCCGATGAACGCGTCCATCTGCTCATCGATCTCTACGGACACATGCTTTGTCACGGGTGCGACCTCCGGCCGTTTGACTTGGTTCCCGAAAGTACCATATTCGGCGGCGAACGAACAATGCCTAGGGAGGACCCTGCCCGTGACCGATATTCAAGACATTTTCAAAAAATCCAATGTTGCCGTCATCACCGGCGGCGCCTCCGGCATCGGCCTTGCCGCGGCGAAATATTTCGCAAACCTCGGCATGAGCGTCGCCATTGCCGATCTCGGTGGTGACCGGTTGGCGGATGCGCGTGCTGAGCTTGAAGCCATCGCCGGCGAAGAGCATGTCATGGCCGTCGAAACAGACGTTGCCCAGAAAGAGGCGCTGGAAGCTCTCGAGCGCGCCGTCCTGCAACGCTTCGGCCGGGTGCATGTGCTGATGAACAATGCCGGCATCGGGCCGGAAACCTCGATCTTCAGCCCGCAGGCCGGCTGGGACGCTATTCTCGGCGTCAATCTCCTCGCCGTCATCAACGGCACGCGTGTCTTCGGACCCGCCATGCTGGCCCATGGCGAGCCCGGACTGATCATCAATACCGGCTCGAAGCAAGGTATCACCACGCCGCCCGGCAACCCGGCCTACAATGTCTCCAAGGCCGGCGTGAAGGTCTTCACCGAGGCGCTGCAGCATGAGCTGCGCAACACCGAAGGCGGGAAGATCTCCGCGCATCTGCTGATCCCCGGTTTCGTCTTCACCGGCCTGACCCAGGGCGACCGCAGGCAAAAGCCGGCTGCCGCCTGGACGGCGGAGCAGACGGTCAATTTCATGGTGGAAAGCCTGAAGCGCGGCGATTTCTACATCCTCTGCCCGGACAATGACGTAGCACGGCCGACCGACGAGCGCCGCATGCTCTGGGCTGCCGGCGATATCGTCGAAAACCGTCCGCCGCTGTCGCGCTGGCATCCTGATTATGCCGACACGTTCAAGGCTTTCCTGGAAAAGAAGGATTGATTTGCAAATCCTCGAAAGCCGGATAGAAAACGCTGATCCTCTTATCCGGCCTTCGGAGCTGCCCTCATGGATTTCCTACCCAGCCTGTCGACCCTGCTCGCCTTTACCGCCGCGACCTTGCTTCTCGCGATGACCCCCGGCCCGGACATGACGCTCTCGATCAGCCGCGCCTTGG
The DNA here is from genome assembly GCF_014189535.1 of Rhizobium lusitanum. Classification (NCBI taxonomy): domain Bacteria; kingdom Pseudomonadati; phylum Pseudomonadota; class Alphaproteobacteria; order Hyphomicrobiales; family Rhizobiaceae; genus Martinezella; species Martinezella lusitana. The sequence goes on from NZ_CP050308.1 coordinate 2,091,357, forward strand.
CCCAGGGGAAAAGGGCCGCACTCTTCGTGGTCCTCGGCACCACCCTCGGCGTCGTCGTTCACACATGCCTGGTAGCCTTTGGCATCTCGGCGCTGATAACGGCATCGCCTGTTGCCTTCACCATGCTCAAAACCGGCGGCGCCGCCTATCTGCTGTGGCTGGCGATCCAGGCGATCCGCTTCGGCTCCAGCCTGTCGGTCATGCAGGTCGACGCGGCCAGGAAAACACCGCTCTCCAACATCGCCAACGGTTTCTGGGTCAATCTGCTGAACCCGAAGGTCATAATCTTCTTCATGACCTTCCTGCCGCAGTTCGTCACGGCGGGCGACCCGGCCGTCACGCATAAGCTGCTATTCCTGGGATTTTTCTTCATCGTCGTCGGCGTGCCGGTGAACATCATCGTCGTTCTCGCCGCCGACAAGCTGTCGTCCTGGCTGCAGAACAACCGCCGAGTCCTGCGCGGCCTTGACTATACATTCGCCGGCGTCTTTTCGATCTTCGCGGCGAAGATTTTCCTCACGCAGGCGCGTTGATCACGCTACCGGCGAAACGCCCGGCGATCCACCAATAGACGGTGGCGCTGGTTGCTCCGAGAAAAGCAAAGCAGATGACGACGGTGATCAGGTTGAAGGGCTGCGGCCGTTCCGCGCTGCCCGAAATCAGGACGGATGCTACCGCCGACAGTAAGGCGCCATAGACCGCATAGCCGTACCAGCGACGCATGCCGCGCCATTCGAAAACCGGAATGACGACAAGCGACGGCAGGATGCTGACGATCATCGCGAGCTTGGTCAAGGCGATGGTGAGCGCGATGAGCTCCGGGCCGCCCGTCCCCGGCATCGTCCAGGCGGCGACGCAGGCCAGCACGAAGCCCATCATGACGCAGGCGCCGAGATAGCCCCACAGGAGCCGTATCGGCCTGCGCAACACGAGAAGCATCGATCTCAATCCTCGCCGTGATTGGCGATCATCATGGCTTCAAAGGCCAGCCGCTCGGTCTTGCGCATGCGCTCCGAATCCGACTTCAACTGGCCGCAGGCGGCGAGAATGTCGCGGCCGCGCGGCGTGCGGATCGGCGAGGCGTAACCGGCCGCATTGATGAAATCAGCGAATTTCTCGATCTGTTCCCAGTCCGAACACTGGTAGTTCGTGCCCGGCCAGGGATTGAAGGGGATGAGGTTGATCTTCGAAGGGATGCCCTTCAGCAGCTGGATCAGCCCCTTGGCGTCCTCAAGACTGTCGTTGACGCCCTTCAGCATCACATATTCGAAGGTGATGCGCCGTGCATTGGAAACGCCGGGATAGGAGCGGCAGGCGTCCATCAATTCCTTCAGCGGATATTTCTTGTTGATCGGCACCAGCATGTCGCGCAGGTCGTCGCGCACCGCATGCAGCGAGATTGCCAGCATGACGCCGATCTCATCGCCGGTGCGGTAAATTTCTGGCACGACGCCGGAGGTAGACAGCGTGATGCGGCGCTTCGACAGCGACAGGCCATCGCCGTCGGAGGCGATCAGCAGCGCCGTCTTGACGCTTTCGAAATTGTAGAGCGGTTCACCCATGCCCATCATGACCATGTTGCTGACCTTGCGGCCTTCCGCCGGCATGATCGTGCTCTGCGGCGCTTCGCGGTCCGGAAAATCGCCGAGCCGGTCGCGCGCGAGCAGCAACTGCGACAGGATCTCTTCCGCCGTCAGGTTGCGCACCAGGCGCTGCGTGCCGGTATGACAGAAGGAGCAGGTGAGCGTACAGCCGACCTGGCTGGAAACGCAAAGCGTCCCGCGCCCTTCTTCCGGGATATAGACGGTTTCGACCTCGACGGGACGGCCGGCACCCCGTGGCGGGAAGCGCAGCAGCCACTTGCGGGTGCCGTCATTGGAGACCTGCTCCTCGACGATCTCCGGACGAGCAATGGTGAAATGCGTCTTCAGCATTTCGCGCATGTCCTTGGAGACGTTCGCCATGGCGTCGAAATCCGAGACGCCGCGCACATAGATCCAGTTCCAGAGCTGGCTGACACGCATCTTGACTTGCTTGTCGGCGACACCCTTTTCCTTGAGAGCCGCCCCCATTTCCTCGCGCGTCAGGCCGATCAGCGACGGTTTCGGCGAAAGCTCGACCGGCTGCGATACGGGCATCGGCTTGAGCTTGGATGGGGTCATGACATCGATGGCGGACATAGGATATTCCAATGGTTCATATCGGCGATGCCCCCAAAAGCTGGAAAGCTGCGGGCGCGGGCAAGGCACTGAAATCAGAAGGTTCATCTCGATGCGGGCAAGAAACTTGCAAAACACACCGCTTGTTGGGGCGGCCTTTAGCATTAATTTCAGTCCGCGTCATCCCTCTTGAAAAAGCAAAAGGCCAGCCACCCGGGCCAGCCTTATCACTTCGGTCTCGATAGAACCCGCAATCACTTCGGTGTGATCGCGGCATCATCGATCCTATTTGCAGTTTTCGATCTGCTTGAGCGCTGCGGTAACGCCCTTCAGCGAATAGGTGTAGGTGGTGGGGGTGCCCCGCTTCGAGGTCGCGGTGACCTTCAGCGAATGGCCGGACTTGAGTGCTGCGACCAGCGCCGGCTCCTGCGCGGCATTCTCGACCCAAGCAGCCTTGTCCTTGGTGAACAGCACGAAGGTCTTGTTGTCAATGATGACGTCAACCTTGGAATTGTCCTTGAGCGGATAGCCCATCATCGCCTGCGGCTCATAGGAGATATTCTGGCCCGGACGCTGGGAAACGATGAAGAAGTTGTCGCCGTGATCGATACCCGTGGCCGGCATCTTGGTCGTCGGCACGGAAAGAACGTAGCAGACCTTGCCGGCGCCGGACTGGTAGGAATAGGCGCCCCAGGCATCGAATTGCTGGATGCGCGTCGGAGCCGCCTGTGTCCCCGCCTGCGCCTGAGCGGGCGCCTGCTTCTTGGTCTGCGCGGAGGCAATGCCGGTGCCGGCGAGAACGAGCGAGAGGGCGATTGCGAAGCTTTTTACAAACATGGTTTCCTGCCGATTTCTTGCGGTCCAGAGCTCGAGGCGATTTGAGTACGCACGCCTGCCTATGCTCATGAGCTGCTCTATTTTGTCTTTATTCAGGTTACCAAACCGTCAACGGAGCAATAAGCGCCCCTAATCTGTGCTATTTCAACCCAAACGCTGCGTCAGGCCTGAAAATGCATCAGGAAGAATTGGAAAACCCGGATGGCGGAACACCATCCTGTGGGAACGATTTAAGACAGAAAGATTCAGGCAAGAATTTGTCCTCTCTAAAATCAGGAGGATCTCATGAAGGTCTGGAAACCCGTCAGGATTTCCAAAGCTTGCAGCCGGGCGGGAATCAAGCCGTCTTGGCCGCCGCAACTTCGTTGGCCAAAGCCCGGTCGGCGGCGTCATAATGCTCTTGGCGGATGTGGCCCCTGACCATGCTGAAGGCAAGCGCCAGAACCGCGGCATCGTCCGAATAGCCGATGACGGCGAAGAAGTCTGGGATGATGTCGATCGGCATGACGAAATAGCCGAGAGCGGCCAGAAGGACGCCGCGAACGCGCGTCGGCGTCTGCGTATCGAGCGCACAGTAGAAAGCCGCGACGACATCGCGGGAAAACGGGATATACCGCGCAGCCTTGCGCAAGGTCGGCCAGAACTTGCCGCGCACCGACTTCTCCTGCCGCTGCTGGGTCTCTTCGTCACCAGGCATCAGGATTTCCCCATACTTGATGTCATCCATTCCACGCACTCCATCGAAACCCCGTTTCCCGGGCGCATAAACATATGGTGATCGCGCCACGCGATTCAATCGACCCGCCGCGCCGCGGCCTTTTCCATCGCTTTTGCCAGCTTGACGTCATGATCGGTCAACCCCTTGGCATCATGGGTCGTCAATGTCACGTCGACACGCGAATAGACATTAAACCATTCCGGATGATGGTTGAGTTTCTCCGCCGTCAGGGCCGCTTCGGTCATGAAACCAAAAGCTTCGATGAAATTTCGGAATTTGTAGCTCTTTGAAATCGACAGGCGATCGGCCGCCAATGTCCATCCACCAAGGCCAGCGACGGTTTCATCGATTGCGCCCGGTTCCAGCTTTTCGTATTTCATGACAAGGTCACTCCTCTCGATCGGTTGAAGGATATCATGGACCGCTTCAGGATTCTGTTTGTTTGCGCCGGCAATATCTGTCGCTCACCGCTTGCCGAAGGTATTTTCCGGCATCTTGCGAGCGAAGCCGGTCGCAGCGCCGCGTTCGAAGTCGATTCGGCCGGCATCGGCGGCTGGCATCAGGGAGAAAGGCCGGACCGCCGCTCGATTGCCGCGGCCGGAGGTCACGGCGTTGATATTTCCGGCCAACGCGCACGCCGCATCGAAGCCACCGACTTCGATCGGTTCGACCTGATCCTCGCAATGGATCAAGACAATTTGAAGAATTTGCGCAAGATCGCGCCTGCCGATGCGCTCGGCAAGCTACATCTCTTCAACGCCCTCGCACTCGGCAACAGCAAGGACATTCCCGATCCCTACTACGGTGGCCACGAAGGTTTCGAGGCGGTCTACACCATGCTCTTGGCGGGCTGCAGCGCGCTGCTTCCCACACTGGGGAAGGCGCTGCGGGCCTCATGAAGCGGGAAGACCTCTTCGGTGAGGTAGGGGCCGCCGCCGACCGATTCGCGCGATGACAACAGCACGAAGCGACCCGCCGTGAACGGCGAGGTGTGGAAGTCGCCGCGTCCGGAGAGATAGTGCACGACATCATCGACGCGCGAGGATTTCAGGCGGGCGAGCGTCACATGCGGCGTAAACTTGCGCGGATCCGGCGGCAGGCCGATACGCTGGCAGATTCGCTCGATCTCGCCTTGCAGGGCGTACATGTCGGGCGTCTGCGTGACGCCGGCCCAGACCGAATGTGGTTTCTTGGAACCGAAAGAGCCGATACCTTCCAGCCGAAGCTGGAATTCCGGCCGGTCTATACGGTCCAGACGGTCGACGATCTCATCCGCCGTGCGTCCATCGACATCGCCGATGAAACGAAGGGTGATGTGATAATTTTCAACGTCGATCCACCTGGCACCGGGAAGACCGCCGCGCAACAACGAAAGGCTCATGGCCGCGTTGCGCGGAATTTCGAGGGCGGTAAAAAGTCTCGGCATCACGAGCACTCCCCGAATCTCTTGCAGGTATAAGCAGGGAATCACGCATTTGCGGCCGGTGCAAGCACCTATTTCGCAGCTGCGGCAATCGTCCCTATGAAACTGGCAGCCGCGGGCTGGAAGCCCTGCACCATCACGTCGACGCCCTTTGAGGTCGGATGCATGCCATCGCTCAATTGCAAATCCGCGTGGGTTGCGACGCCATCGAGAAAAAACGGATAGAGCGGGAGCTTATATTTGTCGGCAAGCCGCTGGTAGATCGGATTGAATTTGGCCGCATAGTCCGGACCCATGTTCGGCGGCGCCAGCATTCCGGCGAGCAGGACAGGAATGTTGCGCTCCTTCAGCCTGGCAATGATGGCGTCCAGGTTCTTTTCCGTCTGCTCCGGCGGAATGCCACGCAGCGCGTCGTTGGCCCCGAGTTCGAGGATGACGCCATCGGTCCCGTCCGGCACCGACCAGTCGATACGCGACAACCCGCCCGACGTGGTGTCGCCGGAGACGCCGGCATCGTTGATCGCCACGTCCAGCCCCTTTGCCTTCAGCGCCGCCTCCAGCTTGGCCGGAAATCCGTCGCCCGGCGGCAGCTGATAACCGGCCATCAGGCTGTCGCCGAAACCGACCAATTGGATGGTCCGCGCCTCGGCCGCACTCGCCGCGCCAAACAAAAGGCCGAAAGCAATGACAGCGAAGTGAAACGCGACAGCTTTAAAACTCATGATCCATTCCCTAAATTCGCTGCGCGGGCCAAATCGCGCCCGCCATGGTCTCAGATGTATATAGGGCGTCCCGCATTGGCAAAAACCATCATCGAGTTGAAGAAAGCGGATTTGACGCTCGGCAATGCCGCCGCCTCCGTCCATGTGCTGAAAGGCATCGACCTCACGGTTGCGGAAGGTGAGTCCGTTGGCATCATCGGCCCCTCCGGCTCCGGCAAGTCGACGCTACTGATGGTGCTGGCCGGCCTGGAGAAGCTCGATAGTGGCGAACTGCTGATCCGCGATATGCCGTTGCACAGCCTGAGCGAGGATCGCGTTGCCGATTTCCGTGGCCGCAATATCGGCATCGTCTTCCAGTCCTTCCATCTCATCGCCAATATGACGGCGCTCGAAAACGTCGCCGTGCCGCTGGAGCTCGCCAATGTTCGCGACGCCTTCGATATCGCCCGGCGCGAATTGCAGGCCGTCGGCCTCGGTGAGCGGTTGAGCCATTATCCCGGCCAGCTTTCGGGCGGCGAACAGCAGCGCGTGGCGATTGCCCGCGCGCTCGCTCCCTCGCCGGCCTTGCTGATCGCCGACGAGCCGACCGGCAATCTCGATACCGATACCGGACGGCAGATCTCCGACCTCCTATTCGCCCAGCAAGCCGAGCGCGGCACGACGCTGTTGCTCGTCACCCACGATCCGGCGCTTGCCGCCCGCTGCTCCCGCCAGATCCGCGTCCGCTCCGGCGAAATCGAGGGCGACAGCGCCCATGCGCGGACCAGCCAGGCGGCGATAGCATGACGGTGGCAGGCGCACGCTTCACGCTTGCCTTCCGCCTGGCGCTACGCGAATTGCGCGGCGGCCTCGGCGGCTTCTACATCTTCCTGGCCTGTATCGCGCTTGGCACCGGCGCGATTGCCGCCGTCAACTCCGTCTCGCAGTCGATCACCGATGCGATCTCGACCCAGGGCCAGTCGCTGCTTGCCGGCGACGTCCGCTTCGAGCTCAACAATCGTGAGGCAAGGCCGGATGAACTGGCCTATCTCGAAAGCCTCGGCCAGACCTCTCGCTCCACCGGCCTGCGCTCCATGGCCCGCCTGCCCGATGGCTCCGACCAGGCGCTCGTCCAGGTCAAGGCGGTCGACGGCGCCTATCCGCTCTACGGCACCTTCGCGGCCGATCCGGACCAGCCGCTGTCGACGCTGCTTGCCGCCAAGGATGGAACCTATGGCGCCATCCTCGCGCCCCTGCTTCTGGAACGACTGAACCTGAAGATCGGCAGCGAACTGCTGCTCGGCAATACGAAGCTCCGGGTTACAGGCACGGTGAAGACCGAGCCGGATTCGGTCTCGGAAGGTTTTGGCTTCGCCCCGCGACTGCTCACCAGCCGCGAGGCCTTGCAAGCTTCCGGACTGATCACCACCGGCAGCCTGGTCGAACAGATCTACAAGATCCGCATGGACGATCCCGCGGGCGGCCTGCGCGATATCACCACCCGCGCCAATGCCGCCTTTCCGCAGGCCGGCTGGTCGGTCCAGACCAGCAACCGGGCCGCGCCGGCGCTTGCCGACAACATCACCCGTTTCTCGCAATTCCTGACGCTGGTCGGCCTCACTGCCCTGATCGTCGGCGGTGTCGGCGTTGCCAACGCCGTGCGCGCCTTCCTCGACGCCAAGCGCACCACCATCGCCACCTTCAAGTGCCTTGGCGCACCAGCCTCCGTCGTGGTGATGATCTATCTGATCCAGATCGCCCTGATCGCGCTCGCCGGCATCGTCATCGGCCTGGTGTTCGGCGCCATCGCGCCGATGCTGACGTCACAATTCATGGCCGAATTCCTGCCGATCTCCACCGCGCCGCAGCTTTATCCCGGCCCGCTGGCGCTGGCTGCCCTCTTCGGCCTGCTGACGACGCTCGCCTTCGCCATTCCGCCGCTCGGTCATGCCCGCGAAGTGCCGGCGACAGCACTTTTCCGGGAGCAAGGTTTCGAGGCGCGCCGCCTGCCCGGCTGGCCCTATCTGCTCGCCGCCGGCCTGCTGATGGCGGCATTGGCAGCACTTGCGATCTACACCGCCTATGACCGCCGCATCGCCGTCGTCTTCATCGTCTCGATCGCAGTTGCCTTCGTCGTGCTCCGCGCCGTCGCGGCACTGCTGTCATGGCTTGCCCGCCGCAGCCCGCGCGTGCACTCGCCGGCCCTACGGCTGGCGATCGGCAACATCCATCGACCGGGCGCACTGACCGCCTCCGTCGTCCTATCGCTCGGCCTCGGCCTTGCGCTTCTGGTGACGCTGACGCTGATCGACGGCAATATGCGCCAGGAGCTGACCGGGCGCTTGAGCGAGCAGGCGCCGAATTTCTTCTTCGTCGATATCCAAAGCTCTGAGCTCGACGGCTTCCGCAAGGTCGTTCAGGCCCAGGCGCCTGAGGGTAAGCTCGTGGAAGCACCGATGCTGCGGGGCCGCATCGTCGCCTTCAACGGCGAAGACGTCACCAAGATGAACGTGCCGGCCGCCGGCCAATGGGTGCTGCGCGGCGACCGCGGCATCACCTATGCCGAAACCATGCCCGAGAGCGCCGCTCTCACGGAAGGGCAGTGGTGGGGCAAGGACTATAGCGGCGAACCGCTTGTCTCTTTCTCGGACGAAGAAGGCAAGGCGCTCGGCCTGAAGCTTGGCGACAAGCTGACCGTCAACGTGCTCGGCCGCAACGTAACGGCCAAGGTCGCCAGCTTCCGCAAGATCCAATGGCAGTCGCTATCGATCAACTTCGTCATGATCTTCTCACCCAACACATTCAAGGGCGCGCCACATGCCTGGCTCGCGACCCTGACCGATCCTTCCGCCACCTCGGCACAGGAAGCCGCGATCCTGAAGAACGTCACCAACACCTATCCGACGATCACCAGCATCCGCGTCAAGGATGCGCTCGATATCGTCAACACGCTGGTCGGCCAGCTTGCCACCGCCATCCGCGCCGCAGCCTCCGTCGCGCTCATCGCCTCCGTGCTGGTGCTTGCCGGCGCGCTGGCGGCAGGCAATCGCGCTCGTACGCATGATGCGGTCGTGCTGAAGACGCTCGGTGCCACGCGGGCCATGCTGATCCGCGCCTTCAGCTACGAATATCTGATCCTCGGGGCGGCCACCGCCATCTTTGCGCTTCTGGCCGGCTCGACGGCTGCCTGGTATGTCGTCAGCCGCATCATGCGCCTGCCGTCGAGCTTCCTCCCCGACGTCGCCTTTTCGACCCTCGCCATCGCGCTGCTGCTGACGGTGGGCATCGGCCTTATCGGTACCTGGCGCGTGCTCGGCCAGAAGGCGGCGCCCGTTCTGCGGGAGCTATGAACCCAGATCGGGCCGTCCCTCTTCACCGCGAAACGGCCCGATATTACATCGATTTAACCCCGCCCCAGCCGCTTGGGTCTTGTGTAAAGGGCTTGAAAGCCTCATATTCTTAGCAGGCATGCTGAAGCTCCGCAGCGGCGCCTGGGACGAAATCGCCCGACACCGTAATCATATCGGAGCTTAAAAGAGGAAAACATGGCTGACTTTCGCAATTACCAAAACCGGACGCCGCAAGCAGGCGCGCAGACCGGTGCGATGATAGATGAGGGCCTTCGAGCTTACATGCTCAAGGTCTACAACCTGATGGCGCTGGGTCTGGCGATCACGGGTCTGGCCGCCTATTTCGCATTCTCGCTCTCCTTCTCCGGCGGCCAGATCACGGCCTTCGGCCAGGCGATCTACCAGAGCCCGCTGAAGTGGGTGGTTATCTTCGCTCCGCTGGCGATGGTGTTCTTCCTGAGCTTCAGGATCAACCGCATGAGCGTGGCCGCCGCGACGACGACCTTCTGGGTCTACGCCGCGCTGGTGGGCCTGTCGCTGTCGTCGATCTTCATCATCTACACCGGCCAGAGCGTCGTGCAGACCTTCTTCGTGACCGCCGCCTCGTTCGGCGCGCTGTCGCTCTACGGCTACACGACCAAGCGTGACCTGTCGGCGATGGGTTCGTTCCTGATGATGGGCCTCTTCGGCCTGATCATCGCATCGATCGTCAACATATTCCTGGCTTCGTCCGCCATGCAGTTCGCTATCTCGGTGATCGGCGTACTGATCTTCGCAGGCCTGACCGCCTACGATACGCAGCGGATCAAGAGCATGTATTATGAAGCCGACGACGCGGCCGTGGCCGGCCGCAAGGCGATCATGGGCGCCCTGTCGCTCTACCTCGACTTCATCAACCTCTTCATGTTCCTGCTGCAGTTCATGGGCAACCGTAAATAATCGCAGTGACGTGAATGAAAGTTCGAAAAGGCGGCTCCGGCCGCCTTTTCTGTTTGCCTTATCTCTGCGCGCGATTTTATATCGGCGTCTCCAAATCGCAGATCAGGCAGTAAAACCAGATGTCCTTCCGCCTTCGCCAGGCCGCCCCGAACGACCTCCCCCAGATTACCGCCATCTATTGCGACGCTGTTCTGAACGGCACGGCAAGCTATGAGATCATCCCGCCGGACGAGGACGAGATGGCAAGCCGCTTCCAGGCGATCCGGAACAAGGGCTATCCCTATATCGTCGCCGAGGACGAGGGCGGCAAGCTTCTCGGCTATGCCTATGCGTCTGCCTTCCGCACACGGCCGGCCTATCGCTGGATGGTCGAGGATTCGATCTACCTTGCCCCGGAAGCACGGGGTCGCGGCCTCGGCAAGCTCCTGCTGGCAAACCTGATAGAAACCTGCGAAGCCCTCGGCTTTCGCCAGATGATCGCCGTCATCGGCGGTGCTGCACCCGCCTCCATCGCCGTTCACCGTGCCGCCGGCTTCGCGGAGACCGGCCTGCTGAAAGGGACGGGCTACAAGCACGGCCGCTGGCTGGATACGATGCTGATGCAGAAGGCGCTCGGCGAAGGGGCTGAAACGGACCCCGATCCCTCGGCCTATCCGGGGACGATGTTCAGCGAGTAAGGCAGCCTCTGCTTTTCCCTCGGAGAAGAGCCAATTGCGATCGGATGCGCTCCGCAACATTTCTCAACATTAAAGCAGCCACCGCAATATTCGATTCGCTATTTTGGCTGCGATAACGTTCCCCTAACCGCCGATTTCCCGACTTGTTCAGAGATTCGTTTTCCCTCGCATTGAGGCAGGGCCGCACGCTGCGGCTCGTGGGCATCGCATTGGCACATATGAATTATAGAAGGAAATAGATATGAAATATCTGCTCATTTCGGCTTTGCTTGCACTGACCTCGACCTCCGCGGTTGCCGCTGATCTCACCGAGGAGCCTGTTGCCGCCGCGGCTCCGGCTTCAGTCTTCACCTGGTCCGGCCCCTATCTCGGTGTCCACGGCGGCGGCGCGATCACCAAGGGCAGCTTCAAGTTCGGCAGTGGCGACCAATCCGAAGACTTCAAGGGCGGCCTTTTCGGCAATTTCTTCGGATACAACTATCAGTTCGACAAGGTCGTCATCGGCATCGACGGCAATATCGACTACAACTGGAACAACAAGGCTGTCGCCAATGCATCCAGCGTCGGCACTGATTGGTCGGGCGCGGTTCGCGGAAGGGTCGGTTATGCTTTCGACAACCTGCTGATCTACGGCGCGGCCGGATGGACCGCCGCTCGCGGCTTCGCCGACGTTCCTGGTTCAGGCGACGGCAAGGTCATCTTCAACGGCTGGACGGCCGGCACCGGCGTCGATTATGCCTTCACCAACAACATCTTCGCTCGCGCGGAATACCGCTACAGTGATTTCGGCAGCAAGGAATTGCAGGGCGTGAAGAGCGACCTCACCGAACAATCGATAAACCTGGGCGTCGGCTTGAAGTTCTAATTTCGGCGCTATCTGTCGCTACACAAAGCCCCGCTCACCGGCGGGGCTTTTCGTTTGTTCCCCAGTCGATGATCACCGGCGATGCCAGACGAGATCACTTCTCCACCAGCTTCAGCTGCTTGTCGAAAATCTTCAGCACCTGGCTCAGCTCATGGCCGCGCTTCAGGATCATGCCATTGGTGTTGACCACGCTAAAGGCACCCTGCTTGACGGCAAGCTTCGGGTTTTTCTCGATGCGGAAGAGCGGCAGTTCGCCGCAGCGCTTGAAGACGGAGAAGACGGCCTTGTCCCCGAGATGGTCGATGGCATAGTCGCGCCACTCGCCCTCGCCGACCATGCGGCCGTAGATCCACAGGATCGCGTCCAGCTCCCTGCGATGGAAGGTTACCGGCAGCGGATCCCTGCTCTGTTTATAGTCCCTGAGATCAACGACGATGGAAGAATTGGTGTCGACGGAACGGCTTTCGCCGTGTCGTAAATCCGGCTGATCAGTCATCAATCCCCCAGGGGCTGGTCATGACAAGAGGATGACAGTTTGCCTCAGCCGCACCAAATTGCAAGACCGGCGGTCACTCACAAATTTTTACGTCGGAGAAAAGCATCTCTGCGGCGCCGTATTTCAGCCAAAACGACGCCCCATTTCCGGAATTATTGGTAATTGTTTGGCGCCGCCGCGCCAAACGGCCCGGCCGGGGGCGCGTCGACCGAACCCCAGCCCCGAATGCGTCCTCGCCGGGCACCTCACCGAAATCTGATCAGCCGTCAGAGCCAATCGTCAGCACCGTCGCGCCGATGATCGCCGCCGGGTCTCCCGACGACGTGGAGGATTGCAGCAGAACCGCCATGCCGCGCCGGCCGTCCTTGTCCAGGACATTGGCGGGCAGCACCACATTCATTTCCTTGCCATCCCACATGCCGACGGTCTCGACGTCCGAAACCGCATGCAGATAGGCAATCTGTTGACCGTTATTTTCGCCACCCTTGGGGGAGACCAGCTGTTCCTTGTCGAAATAGGCAACGACCACATTCGCCTTGCCCTGGCCGGCACCGATCTTGATTTCCAGCTCGTCGCCCTTCATCGCGGCGCTCACCGCGACCGTCAGGCCCTTGCCCTGGTGCTGAAAGCCGTCGAGCTTGACATTGATGCCGTCGAAGTCGGCACCACTCATATGGTCTCGTCCATTGATGATCGCCTGCGGCGTATAGACCCCGCTGCGGCCCATCGTCCGCGCATAGGCATACTGGCGCGCCGTATTGTCCTTGGACGCCATCGTGTCGTTCCAGCCGAGATAGTTCCAGTAGTCGACATGATAGGCAAGCGCCACGACGTCGCCCTGGCGGATCAGCTTGCGAAACGCGGCATCAGCAGGCGGGCAGGACGAACAGCCCTGCGACGTGAAGAGCTCGACGACCCCCTTGATCTTGGCAAGCTCCTGCGCATGCAGCGAACTCGCGAGCGCGATGCCTGCCAGAAGTGAAACCGAAAATCGAAGGCGCATGCCGTGATACCTCTTTCTCAGACGCTGAAGGCCAAAGCCAAGACAGCACCCTGAAATCGCTTGCCGCTTTTCAGGGTATCCGTAAAGCTCTCATCAAGCCTGATAAATCTGAAACAAGAGATAATAGCTAAGCGCGATGACTAAAAGTCACGAAGGGGTGAGAGAAGGCCCTGAGGCCACCACACCGAACACATCAGCGTGAAAAACATGACGCCGCCGGAGAAGTTTCCCCCGGCGGCGTGCAAAGATGGCTTTAACGCCGATCAGGCAGCGAGATCACGCAGAACCGTCTGCAGGATGCCGCCATTGTTGACGTAGACGACCTCATCCAGCGTATCGATACGGCAGATGATCGGGATGTCGCGGACTGTGCCGTCGCCATAGGTGACCTTGGCGATCTTGCGCTCGCGCGGCTTGATATCTTCCAGGCCCTCGATCGAGACGACTTCATCGCCCTTGAGGTCGAGGGTGGCCCAGGTGGTGCCGTCCTCGAAGACGAAGGGGATGACGCCCATGCCGACCAGGTTCGAGCGATGGATGCGCTCGAAGGACTGGGCGACGACGGCGCGCACGCCGAGCAGGTTGGTGCCCTTGGCAGCCCAGTCGCGCGATGAACCGTTGCCATATTCGACACCGGCGAAGATCACGAGCGGAACGCCCTCGGCCTTGTACTGCATGGCCGCATCGTAAATCGACATCTCTTCCTTGGACGGATAGTGGATGGTGTAGCCACCTTCCTTGCCGTTCGGGCCGAGCATGTGGTTGCGGATGCGGATGTTGGCAAAGGTGCCGCGCATCATGACTTCATGATTGCCGCGACGCGTGCCGTACTGGTTGAAGTCGGCAACGCCGACACCATGACCGATGAGGTAAGCACCAGCCGGCGAGGCAGCCTTGATCGAACCGGCCGGGGAAATGTGGTCGGTGGTGATCTTGTCGCCGAAGAGGCCGAGAACGCGGGCACCCTTGATGTCGGAAATGCCGGCGCCGGTCTTGCCCATGCCAACGAAGTAAGGCGGGTTCTGCACATAGGTCGAGTTATCGTCCCAGGCATAGGTCTGGCCCGGAGGAATCTGCACGGCCTGCCAGTTGGCATCGCCCTTGAAGACGTCGGCGTACTTGGATTCGTAAAGTTCGCGGGTGACGTATTTCAGGATGAATTCCTGGATCTCATGCGAGGTCGGCCAGATGTCCTTGAGGAACACCGGCTTGCCGTCCTGGTCTTCGCCGATCGGTTCGCTGGTCAGGTCGAGCTGCACCGTGCCGGCGAGCGCATAGGCGACGACGAGCGGCGGCGAGGCCAGGTAGTTGGCCTGGACGTCAGGCGAGATACGACCTTCGAAGTTGCGGTTACCGGAGAGAACGCCGGAAACGATCAGGCCCTTGTCGTTGATCGTCTTCGAGACCGGCGCCGGCAGCGGGCCGGAATTGCCGATGCAGGTGGTGCAGCCGAAGCCGACCAGATTGAAGCCGAGCTTGTCGAGATCGGCCTGCAGGCCGGACTTGGCGAGATATTCGCCGACGACCTGGGATCCAGGTGCGAGCGACGTCTTGACCCACGGCTTGGTCTTCAGGCCCTTGGCAACGGCGTTGCGGGCGAGAAGGCCGGCGGCGATCAGCACCGACGGATTCGAGGTGTTGGTGCACGACGTGATGGCGGCAATCGCCACGTCACCATGGCCGAGATCGAAATCCGTGCCTTCGACCGCATAGCGGTTCGAAAGCTGGCCGGGCTTCTTGTATTCGGTGTCCAGCGAGCCGGCGAAACCGGAGGCGATGTTTTCCAGAGGAATACGGCCTTCCGGGCGCTTCGGGCCAGCCATGGCCGGCACGACGTCGCTAAGCTCGAGTTCCAGCGTATCGGTAAAGACGATGTCGGCGCCGTCGTTGTCACGCCACATGCCCTGCGCCTTCGAATAGGCTTCGACCAGTGCGATACGATCCTTCGCGCGACCGGACATGTCGAGATAGTTCAAGGTTTCCTTGTCGACCGGGAAGAAGCCGCAGGTCGCGCCGTATTCCGGACCCATGTTGCCGATGGTAGCACGGTCGGCGAGCGGCAGCGCGTCTAGGCCGGGGCCGAAGAATTCGACGAACTTGGAAACAACGCCCTTCTTGCGCAGCATCTGCACGACGGTCAGCACCAGGTCGGTCGCGGTGACGCCTTCCTTGAGCTTGCCGGTGAGCCTGAAGCCGATAACTTCCGGCAGCAGCATGGAGACCGGCTGGCCGAGCATGGCGGCTTCAGCTTCGATACCACCAACGCCCCAGCCGAGAACGCCGAGACCGTTGATCATGGTCGTATGCGAATCGGTGCCGACGCAGGTGTCGGGATAGGCGATGGTCTCGCCGTCCTCTTCCTTCGTCCAGACGGTCTGGCCGAGATATTCGAGGTTCACCTGATGACAGATGCCGGTGCCGGGAGGAACGACGCGGAAATTCTTGAACGCCTGCTGGCCCCACTTCAGGAAGCGGTAACGCTCGCCGTTGCGCTCATATTCGAGCTCGACGTTGCGGGCAAAAGCCTGCGGCGTGCCGAATTCGTCGACGATGACCGAATGGTCGATGACGAGGTCGACGGGAACCAGTGGGTTGATCTTTTCAGGATCGCCACCGAGCGACACCATCGCGTCACGCATGGCGGCAAGATCGACCACGGCGGGCACGCCGGTGAAGTCCTGCATCAGCACGCGCGCCGGGCGATAGGCGATTTCGTTCTCGACGGTGCCCTTGTTGACCAGCCACTCGGCAACGCCAAGGATGTGTTCCTTGGTGACCGTCTGCCCGTCTTCGAAGCGCAGCAGGTTTTCCAGAAGAACCTTCATCGAATAGGGAAGCTTGGCAACACCGGGCAGACCATTGGCCTCGGCCTTGGGTAGGCTGAAATAGACATAGTCTTTTCCGCCCACGGTCAGCGTGGACCGACAATTGAAACTGTCAAGAGATTTAGACACGAGATACCCCGTTTCTGATAGCCAACACAGTCGTGCGAACGCCTATGCACTTTAATGCACATCAGGATGCGGGTACGGCCATTTCCGCTGTCCGCACGTAAGGAAAAACACCTTATGTTCGGCGCAAGGATGAAATTCACGCCGACCGCTGGCGTGGTTGCCGGTCTTATAGATAATTTCGTAAAGACTTGCCAGAGTGGCCGAGCGCAAAATTTGAGATTTTTTCGCACTGCGACAACGAAAATGGGGAAAGCCTGAGCTGATGCATCTAAGCGCTGAAAACCTGGCCGCAAGGCGAGGCGAAGACCTGATTTTCGCGAGTGTTTCCTTTGACTTGGAGGGCGGAGAAGCCCTGATCCTTACCGGCCGAAACGGCTCGGGGAAATCAACACTTTTACGTGTCGTCGCCGGCCTCTTGCGACCGGAAAAAGGTCAGGTGATTCTCACGGATTCCCAAGGAGAATCGGACCGTCAGCCGGGGGAAGCCAGCCATTATCTCGGCCATCGCAATGCGATGAAATCCGAACTTACGGTTGCGGAGAACCTGACATTCTGGAAAAAGTTTCTCGGCGATATGGAGGGCGGCGCCGGCCTTGCGATCGAAGATGCCACTGAGGCCGTCGGTCTTGCCAACATCACCCACCTCCCCTTCGGCTACCTCTCTGCCGGCCAGCAACGCCGGATAGCTTTCGCCAAACTACTCGTCGCTTATCGTCCGATCTGGATCCTCGACGAACCCACGGCGGCGCTGGACACGGCAGCGGATCGACTGCTTGGCGATTTGATCGCCTCGCATCAGACGGCGGGCGGCATCGTGCTCGCGGCAACGCATCAGCCGCTGGGGCTCGATAATGCGCGGGAGATGCGGATGACGGGGTTTGTTGGAGTGAGTGAGGGGGTTTGGGGATGATGAGGAGACATTGCCTTTCGCTTTGCTCGAGGCGCTCATCGTTGCACGATAAGCTACCCCCCTCTGTCACTGTCGTGACATCTCCCCCACAAGGGGGGAGATTGAAAACCTGCGGCTCGAACCTCTCCAAACAACAAACAATTGAATTCGCTGAGCATTATAAGGCCGAACAGGGCGAGAAGCCGCCGCCCGCAATCTCCCCCCTTGTGGGGGTGATGCCCCAAAGGGGCAGAGGGGGGTGGCGAGAAGCGCACGCTTATCGCGCCTTGAGCCAAGCGAAAGGCAATCTCCCTCATACCGGGTGCCACCCATGACCGCACTCTTCCTCCGCGACCTCAAACTCTCGGTTCGTGCCGGCGGCGGCGCGCTCATCGGCATTCTCTTCTTCCTGACCGTCGTCGCCGTCATTCCCTTCGGCGTCGGCCCGGACCTCAAGCTTCTATCGCGCATCGGCCCGGCCATCGTCTGGATCGGCGCGCTGCTGTCCGCCTTGCTCGGCCTCGACCGCCTGTTTCAGGCGGAACGCGATGACGGGTCGCTCGATCTGCTGGTGATGCAGGAAACGCCGCTGGTATTGACAGTGCTGACCAAATGCGCAGCACACTGGGTGGCGACCGGCCTGCCGCTGGTGATCGCCTCGCCGCTGCTCGGTCTCTTTATGAATATGAATGAGATGGCGATCGGCGCGACGGCCCTGACCCTGCTCGTCGGCACACCGGCGATCACCTTCATCGGCGCGGTCGGCGCTGCTGTTGCCGTTGCCCTGCCGCGCGGTGGCTTGCTGGTGTCGATCCTGGTGCTGCCGCTCGCCATTCCCGTGCTGATCTTCGGCGTCAGCGCCACCTATGCCGCCGTCGAGGGTCCGCAGCCTTTCCTGCCGCCCTTCCTCATCCTGATGGCACTCACTCTGTTCTTCGCAGTGCTCGGCCCGGCGGCGGCGGCAATCGCCTTGCGCAACACGACGGATTGATCGATCTCAGGCGATCCGGTCGATTGCCGTCAAAAGCATATCGGGTTAAACAAATCGCATGAGCGATATCAGCCCTGCGATCAGCCGATTTTCCGACCTCGCCAATCCGACCCGGTTTCTGGCGCTGTCGGCGCGTCTGATCCCGTGGCTGGCGGCGATCACCGCCATACTCTTCGCGATCGGCCTTTATCTCTCCTTCTCGACGGAAGGCGACTATCAGCAGGGCGATACCGTCCGCATCATGTATATCCATGTGCCGGCCGCCTGGCTGTCGATGATGTGCTACACGATCATGAGCCTATCGGCGATGGGCACGCTGGTCTGGCGCCATCCGCTCGCCGATGTCTCGGCCAGAGCTGCAGCCCCCCTCGGCGCCGCCTTCACGCTCATTGCGCTCGTCACCGGTTCGCTCTGGGGCAAGCCGATGTGGGGCACCTATTGGGTCTGGGACGCCCGGCTGACCTCGGTCTTCATTCTCTTCCTGATGTATCTCGGCCTGATTGCGCTCAACCGCGCCATGGACGATCCGTCCAGGGCCGCACGCGTCACCGCCGTGCTGATCCTCGTCGGCTTCATCAATATCCCGATCATCAAATTCTCAGTCGACTGGTGGAACACGCTGCATCAGTCGGAAAGCCTCATGCGCATGGACGGCCCCGCCATCGATGCGGAATTTCTCTGGCCGCTCTTCACCATGGCGCTTGCCTTCACGCTGCTGTTCTTCACGCTGCACCTGATGGCGATCCGCAACGAGATCTGGCGCCGCCGCATCGCCGCGCAGCGCCGTCTCGCCGCGCGCATGGCCGCCCGCGAGGACTAGCATGACCCATCCCTTTTACGTCTACGGTTCCTATGGCTTCGCCGCCGCCATGATTATTGCCATCATCGCCTGGACATGGATCGACGGTCGTTTGCGCCGCAAGGAAATGGCAGTGCTCGAAGCCTCCGGCATCCGCCGCCGGTCGCAGCGCGCGCCGAAGGACAAGGCGCAATGAGCATCGAAACCGAGAAAAGCGGCGAGCCGAAGTCGGGCGGCACCGCACGCTATCTGATGGCGCTCATTCCGCTGATCGTCTTTGCCTGCATTGCGCTCGCCGTCGGCAAGGTTATGTATGATCAGGAAGTCCACGGCACCGATATTTCCGCCATCCCTTCCGCCCTGATCGGCACGAAGGCGCCGGCACTGGCAATGGCGCCGCTTGACGGCTCCAACCTGCCGCCGCTGACCGACGCCGCCATCAAGGGCAAGCTGACGCTGGTCAACGTCTTCGCCTCCTGGTGCATCCCCTGCCGCGATGAACATCCTGTCCTGAAGCAGCTCGCCCAGGACGGCCGCCTGAATATCGTCGCCATCAACTACAAGGACACCAGCGAAAACGCCCTGCGTTTCCTCGGCGAACTCGGCAATCCCTATAACGCCATCGGCATCGATCCAAACGGCTCGGCCGCGATCGACTGGGGCGTCTACGGCATCCCCGAATCCTACCTCGTCGCCCCCGACGGCACGATCCTCTACAAACAGGTCGGCCCCTTCACTGCCACCAGCCTGAAAGAGGGGCTGTATCCGGCCATGGAAAAGGCGCTGGGCAAGCCGGGGGCGTAACCACCCGCCCTCGTGGTTCGAGGCTCCAGCCCTGCGGGCCTCCGCACCTCACCATGAGGGCTGATCTTTGTCGCTCAACCGCAGAAGCTGCCCCACCTCATGGTGAGGCGCTTTGTTACCGAAGCCATAGCGCAGGTAACAAAGCCTCGAACCACGAGGTGGCCGCGAGGCCAGCTTCAAAATCCTCTTAAAGCCCGCCCTGCCAGGTCTTGATCGCCTCGATCGGCCAAACCAGCATTATGACGTTCAGGGTGAGATTGTCGCGGATGAGCCAGCCGGTTAGCAGCTCGAAGAAGATGGCGATCACGATGGTCAGCGCCACCGGCGCGCGCCAGGCGAACAAGAAGCCAACGACCATGAACACCGCGTCCATCGCCGAATTCAAAATGCTGTCGCCGACATAATTGAGCGAGATCGTCGCGGCGCGGTAGCGGTCGATGATGATGGGCGAGTTTTCGAGCAGCTCCCAGCCGGATTCGATCAGCATGGCGACGAACAGGCGCATGGAGAGCGGCTTGCGGCGCATGATCAGATGCGTCAGCCCGAAGAACAGGAAGCCGTGGATGATGTGCGACGGCGTGTACCAATCCGCCATATGCTGCGAGTTGCCGCTGGAATTGACCACGGGTTCGAAGAGCCTGACATAACCGCAGGTGCAGATCGGCACCCGGCCCATCATATATTCCGCGACGATCTGGACGAGCAGGACCAGGGCGCAGGCGATGAGCCAGAAACTCTGCCGCTGATAACGGTTTTCGGTGTCGGGGAGCGCGGTCATCATTCTGTTTCCGCCGGCGGCTCGATCGTATGCTTCATGATCAGCGGCATCTGCGACAGCGTGAAGAGGATGGTGATCGGCATCGTGCCCCAGACCTTGAAGTTCACCCAGAGATTGTCCGCAGCCTTGACGTCGGGCAGGTAAAGCCAGTTCGACCCGCGCCAGACGACTTCGTTGAGCACGGCAAGAACCAGGAAGAAAATACCCCAACGGAAGGTGAGCTTGCGCCAGCCTTCAGCATCGAGCTGAAAGGCAGCGTTAAAGACATAGCCAAGCAGCGACTTGCCGAAAAAGAGGCCGCCGAGCAGCACCACGCCAAACAGCGCGTTGACGATGGTCGGCTTCATCTTGATGAAGATTTCGCTCTGCAAATAGATGCCGAGCGCCCCGAAGATGAGGACGACGATGCCGGAGACGAAGGGCAACAGCGGCAGATGACCGAGCATGACCTTGGAGACGATGAGAGACAGCGCCGTCGCCACCATGAACAGCCCGGTCGCAACGAAAAGCGGACCGCCGAGCGCGGACAATGCCGGAAACTGCTGCACCAGCCATTCGCCGCGCAGATTGGCGAAAAAGAACACCAGCAAAGGCCCAAGTTCCAGCACCAGCTTCAATAGCGGATGATGCTTGTCGGCAGCACTTGGGGCGAGGTCACGGTCACTGGTCGTCATCGCAGCACTTTCATTATCGTCGAGTTTGGTCTTGTCGTTCATTGGCCGTTTCCGGGGCTGATGCCGGCTATGGCCTGGGCGAATTCCTCGGCCTCGAACGGCTCGAGATCATCTACACCTTCGCCGACGCCGATGAAATAGACCGGCAGTTTGTGCTTGGCCGAGATGGCGACCAGAATGCCGCCGCGCGCCGTACCGTCAAGCTTGGTCATGATCAAGCCGTTGACGCCGGCGACATTGCGGAAAATTTCTACCTGGTTCAGCGCGTTCTGGCCGGTGGTCGCATCCAGCGTCTGCAGCACGGTATGTGGCGCATCCGGATCGAGCTTGCCGAGCACGCGGACGATCTTTTCCAGCTCCGCCATCAGCTCCACCTTGTTCTGCAGGCGGCCGGCGGTGTCGATGATCAGCACATCGCTCTTGTTGGCCTTGGCCTGTTGGAAGGCATCGAAGGCGAGACCTGCCGCATCGGCGCCGAGCTTCGTGCCGATGAATTCCGACTTGGTGCGGTCAGCCCAGATCTTCAGCTGCTCGATGGCGGCCGCACGGAACGTATCGCCGGCGGCGACCATGACCTTGAGCCCGGCGCCCGACAGTTTCGACGCCAGCTTGCCGATGGTCGTCGTCTTGCCGGTGCCATTGACGCCGACGACGAGGATGACGTGCGGCTTGTGGCTGAGATCGAGCTGCAACGGCTTGGCGACCGGCTTCAGCACCTTCGCGATTTCCAGCGCCATGATCCGGCTAACATCTTCGCCCGTCACATCCTTGCCGTAACGCTCAGATGCCAGCGTATCGGTCACCCGCATCGCCGTCTCGACGCCGAGATCGGCCTGGATCAACAGATCCTCCAGATCCTGCAGCGTCTGGTCGTCCAGCTTGCGCTTGGTGAACAGCGCGGTAATCTGGCCGGTGAGCTGCGACGAGGTGCGCGCAAGACCGGCGCGCAGGCGCTGGAACCAGGAGAGTTTTTGCTTGGGCGCTTCCGGGATAGGTTCGGGGATGCTGGAGGCGGTGGCGAAGCCTTTGGGGAGGATGGGGGTGGTGTCGGTGTCTTTCGAGGTTAGGTCCGTGTCTGCCGGAACTTCGGTGCTTTCCGACGAAAACTCCGCATCTGCCGAGGCTTCGTCACCCCCTCTGTCGTGTCGGACATCTCCCCCACAGGGGGGAGATTGGTTCGATCGCGGCCGCTTCCGGCACTACATCGGCTTCGGTATCTGGAGTTTGCTCCGGCAGTGCTGCAACTTCATTGTCGACGACTAGCTCGGAAGCCTCGGACACTTGTGAAGAAGGAGCATCTACGTGCTCGTCAGCTTCTTGTTCTTGCTCCGGTGGCCCGGCATCCTCCAACTGATCTCCCCCTCGTGGGGGAGATGTCCCGAAGGGACGGAGGGGGGCTCGACAGGCTCGGCAACCTCGGACGCAACAGAAGGCTCCACCACAGGCTCTTCCGACGCAGGAACAGCGACCTCAACCGAAGAAACCTCTTCCGGCGCTTTCTCTTCCACCGGCTTTTCGCGGCCGAAGGTGAAGACTTTTTTGATGAAACTGAGCGCCATGAAAATTCCGTGGGGTCAGGCCGCGTCAGCGGCCGCAAGTTGCATGTCGAGGTGCTTGCCATTGTGGCTGGTGATCGCCACCTGCACAAGGTCGCGCGGCCGGAGGCCCGGTGCCGCGACAAGCGTGAAGTTTTCCGTATGCGCCAGGCCGTTGTTTTCGACAAGCAGCCATTGCCGCGTGCCGACCATCGTATCGAGATGGGCCTGATGCAGCCTTTGTCCAGCGGCGCGCAATCGGGCGGCGCGTTCCTTGATCAGCGCCCGGTCGAGCTGCGGCATCCGTGCCGCCGGCGTGCCGGGGCGTGGGCTATAGGGAAAGACGTGCAGATGCGCGATGCCAGCCTCTTCCGCCATGCTGACGGCATTTTCGAACATCGCGTCCGTTTCGGTCGGAAAACCGGCGATCATATCGGCGCCGAAACTCATCTCGGGCCTGAGACGCCGCACATCCTCGATGAAACGAATGGCATCGGTGCGTGAATGCCGCCGCTTCATCCGCTTCAGGATCATGTCATCGCCATGCTGCAGCGATAGATGCAGATGCGGCATGAAGCGCGGCTCGTCGGCGATCAGATCCAGCAGATGCTGATCCGCCTCGATGCTATCGATCGATGACAGCCGCAAACGGCGGATCTCGGGGATCTGCTTCAATAGCGTCTTCGCCAGAAGCCCGAGCGTCGGCTCGCCCGGCAGGTCGCCGCCGTAGCTGGTGGCATCGACGCCGGTCAGGACGATCTCGCGATAACCACTTTCCACCAGATTGCGCGCCTGACTTACCACCGCGCCCATCGGCACGGAGCGGGAATTGCCGCGCCATAGGGGATGATGCAGAAGGTGCAGCGATGGTCGCAGCCATTCTGCACCTGGATGAAGGCGCGCACATGCCCGTCAATGTGCTTGACCATCTGCGGCGCGGTGTGGCGCACGCTCATGATATCGTTGACCCGCAGCTTCTCTTCCGCCGAAACGCCGAAATCCGGCAGCGAGCGATAGGATGCGCTTGTCAGCTTCTCTTCATTGCCGAACACGGCGTCGACTTCGGCCATGTCGGCGAAAGTGTGCTTCTCGGTCTGCGCGGCGCAGCCGGTGACGATGATGCGGGCATGCGGATTGTCACGTCGCGCGCGGCGGATCGCCTGGCGCGCTTGACGCACGGCCTCGCCGGTGACGGCACAGGTGTTAACCAGGATGGCGTTGTTGAGCCCGGCTTTCTCTGCCTCGGCCCGCATCACTTCGGATTCGTAGGTGTTGAGACGGCAGCCGAAGGTAATGACCTCGACCCCGCTCACCGCGCCAGAGCCCCCTGCTCCTGAGCGCGCGTGAAGCTGCCCGTCAACGGATCGACCGAGCCAGACCATTCCCATTCCGCCGGCCCGGTCATGACGACATGGTCGTCAGCTTCCCGCCATTCGATAATGAGCTGGCCAGAAGCCGGCGCGGAGGCGACATCAATCGTCACCTTGCGGCCGGTGCGGCCCGTGCGGGCGGCGCTGACAGCGGCCGAACAGGCGGCCGAACCGCAGGCAAGCGTCAGACCGGCGCCACGCTCCCAGGTGCGGGTGCGCAGCGAGGTCCGTGAAAGCAACTGCGCCAGCGTGATATTGGCGCGCTCGGGGAACATCGGATGGTTTTCCAGCAACGGGCCGAAGCGGGCGAGATCGAAGGACATCGGGTCCTTGTCGACCCAGAAGATCGCATGCGGATTGCCCATCGACATCACCGAAGGCGAATGCAGGACAGGATTGTCGATCGGCCCGATCTGCAGCTCGATGCGGCGCGTATCGGCAAATTCCTCGGCCAGCGGAATCTTATCCCAGGCAAAGACGGGCGTGCCCATGTCGACGGAAATGGTGCCGTCCTCATGCTCGATGGCGTTCAGAATGCCGGCGACAGTCTGGAAGGTGAACACCTTCTTTCCGGTTTCAGCCGCAAGCGCCTGCACGACGCAACGCGTACCGTTACCGCAAGCCTGCGCCTTGGTGCCATCGGAATTGAGGATATCGATCCAGGCGTCGGTACCCTCCGCCTTCGGATCGTGGATCGCCATGATCTGGTCGAACTGGGTTGCGGGATCGGCATTGAGCGCAATCGCGGCCGCTGCCGTCACCACGTCTTTCCGGCCACGCATGTCGACAACCAGGATCTTGTTGCCAAGCCCGTTCATCCGCGCGAATTCGACCGTGTTGCTCATGGTGGTATGCCCGTCAGTGTTTTCGAGCTGTATATGGCGGAAATGTGGGGGAATTACCAGTGGCATGATCGACCGTTGCTTGGCTGCGGGACGAGGGGTTGAGGTGAAAGGCTTAGATGCCGGAGAAGCACTCTCCATTTCCGTAATTCAACTCTTCAGCAGTCCACAGCATTGTCAACAATGACTGATCCAGCTTCGAAACGGCCACTGGACCATCTTTATGTTGCTCAAAGAAAAAAGCTCTCATAAGTTGTTTGGAGCAAGGCACGTACGAACTCGAAGCAGATCCGCATGATTGAAAGCCGTGAACCGTTTTCCTATCAGAAAGACAAAAATGTCCCGCCGTTCTCCGCCGGCAGCGTTTTTACGGTGATGGATGCCCAATGTTCTCTTTGCGCGCGGGGCGCGACCTGGATTGCCCGGCATGACAAAGCGCAGGAGTTCAAGATCATTCCCCTACAATCGGACCTGGGCGGCGCGTTGATGACGCATTATGGGCTTGATCCAAGCGATCCGGCTTCTTGGCTCTATGTGGAGGATGGACGAGCATACTCGTCGCTGAATGCATTTATTCGTGTCGGGAAACGGCTTGGCGGGATTTGGAAGGTGATAGGCTTGCTTCATGTTCTTCCAACAGTCTGGCAAGACGGCATGTATCGTTTCGTTGCGCGCAACCGCATCAGGTTTTTGGGAACCGCTGATCTGTGCACACTTCCGGATCCCGAGGTCCGAAAGAGATTGCTGTTGTGAAGGTTCTCATCCTCGGGGGATATGGCGTTTTTGGGGGGCGTTTAGCAGAACTTCTCTCTGATATTGACGAGATCGAACTCATCATCTGCGGCCGCAACATGTCGCGGGCAACTGAATTCTGCGCCACCTATCGTGGCAAAGCCGCTGTCAGGCCGCTGCGACTTGACCGTGCCGAGATCGCACGGGCGCTGGAGACTGAACGCCCAGACCTTGTCGTTGACGCGTCCGGCCCGTTTCAGAATTATGGAGATGCGCCATATGGCGTCATCAAGGCCTGCATAGCATCCGGAACAGATTATTTGGATTTTGCTGATGCCGCAGATTTCGTATTTGGTGTGCCGCAATTCAACGCCGATGCCGAAGCAGCGGGGGTCTTTGTGTTATCGGGTGTTAGCAGCTTCCCGGTATTGACCGCCGCGGTGCTGCGCGAAATGGCGAAGACGATGGATATTGCATCCGTGAAAGGGGGCATAGCTCCATCGCCCTTTGCTGGCATAGGGCTCAATGTCATGCGGGCAGTTGTCGGCTACGCCGGCGCGCCGGTGAAGCTTTATCGAAAGGGCGTTCAGACCTCCGCCACCGGTCTTGCCGAGAGCATGCGTTACACGATTGCCGTTCCCGGACGACTGCCGCTCAGGAATATTCGCTTCTCGCTCGTCGATGTTCCAGACCTTCAGGTCATTCCTCCTGAGCATGAAACCTTGCAGGACATCTGGATGGGAGCCGGACCCGTACCTGAATTCCTGCATCGCATCCTCAATCTGCTGGCTAGAGCACGCGCGGCGTTAGCGCTGCCCTCCCTGGCGCCATTGTCGGGCCTGTTTTATCGAGTGCTTAACCTGATGAAGTTCGGAGAACACCGAGGAGGCATGTTTGTCCTCGCCAAGGGATTGAGAGAGGGTAAGCAAACCGAACAGAGCTGGCATTTGCTGGCGGAAGGGGATGACGGTCCGTACATTCCGTCCATGGCCATCGAGGCCATTATCCGCAAACTCCTGAACGGAATTCGTCCACATGCGGGCGCGCGGCCCGCTACGCGGGCTCTGGACCTAGCCGACTACGACGAACTATTTGCCGGTCGTTCGATATATGCGGGATTTCGCAGCGCCAAGTCGGAAGGTGCTCCTATTTACAAGCAGGTTTTGGGTCCAAGCTTTGAAACTCTTTCCGCTCCGGTGAAAGCACTGCATGACTCGACACGATTGCGCGAATGGCGCGGACATGCCGAGGTCATCCGGGGGAAATCCAGGATTGCGCGGGCGATTTGTCAAATCATGGGATTTCCCGACACTGCGGTCGAGGTTCCCGTAAGTGTGGTTTTATCACCAAAGGAGCACAGCGAGACCTGGAAAAGAACCTTCGGCGGAAAGTCTTTCTCATCCGTTCAGAAATGCGGCACAGGCAAAAACGACCTTCTGATGCTCGAAAGATTTGGCGTCATCACCGTCGCCCTCGCTCTTGTCATCGATGGAGGCCGGCTTTGTTTTGTTGCCCGCAGCTGGTCCCTGCTCGGCATTCCGCTTCCCCGGCTATTGCTGCCGAACGGCCAGAGTTTTGAAACACAGCACGAAGGGCGGTTTCGCTTTGATGTCGAGATTGCCTTGCCCGGAGTCGGATCAATTGTGGCGTATAAGGGGATGATGGAACCCGTGTAGACCAGTTGTCATGCAAATCTGCCATTCACGCCCATGGGCTGAACACAACGCAGCGAAAATCGTATCGCGACATTCTCCTGGTATTCCCACGGCACGATGATGACCTGCCCGGTACCCTAACGAACCTTAAGCCCCAACTCGGCAAGCAACTGTCCCGCCTGATCGCGTGAGATGGTCGCGCCCTTGAATTGCTTGGCGTTCAACAAACGAATGCCGCCAAGGTCCGCGCCGCGAAGATCGGCGCCTTCAAACCGGCAATCAACCAAATTGGCATCACGCAGACTACAGTTCTGAAATACCGCGTCACGGAAGTCGGACTTTTTCAGGTCCGCCATCTGAAAATCGAGCCCGTTCAAACGCGACTTTCGAAACGAGAGGCCGGGCAATCTGGCGTCCGCCAGCAATGTCTCGTTGAAGGACAGGTTGAGTGTTTTTGCCTCCGAAAGATTGGCGCCCGTGAGTTTGCACCGCTCGAATTGCGAACCGGTGAGCGTCGCACCTCGGAAATTGCTGTTGTTGAAGTCGCATCCCTCGAATGCGCCCTCGGACAGGTCGCAGCCCGTAAAATCCGCGAATCCACCCTTGCAGCCGGACCACAGGGTAGACCCTAGTTTCGCGCCCGTGAAATTGGCTTTCTTGACATTGCAGCCCTCGAAAACCCAGCCATCCAGCGGCAGCCGCGAAAGATCGACTTCTTCGAGAATGCAGCCCACAAGCCTGTGCGCCGATCCGATTTTCGATAGATTTTCGAGATCTGCACGATCGAGCTGGCTATTCTCGATGACATTGGTCGCCGGAATCTGTGATGTTTGCGGTGAGCCGAAAGGCGCCATTTCAATGTTCCTTCTCCGTCGTCGAGGGAACGGGGCGCAGAACCACGTACCTCGCCGGCCATTTCTGAACCAACTGGTACCGTGGAAGCTCAAGGAGCCTGAACTGCATGATGCAGTGACCGGATTACCAACCGGCCCGATTTTCGGTAGCTGTTCGCAGTGTAGACTCGATGCTTATTCAATGCAAAGTTCATCCTCAGCGGACGGCACTATCCCCGATGGCCGCTGGCGGACAAAGCGGATCTCGATCAAAATTCTGGCGCGTAAGGCCTGACGCAATTTATTTCGAAAAAGATCGGTCCAATGTCGGATTGTTGAAGTGTCGCTCGTCCTAGGGTCGTCCAATTCGTCAATTCATAGGGATGATAACCATGCCGAATACCATAAGCCTGCACCGCGTCCTGGCAACCAGCCCGGAGAAGGTCTATCGCGCATTCATCGAGGCGGACGCGCTCGCCAAGTGGCTTCCGCCCAACGGCTTTGCCTGCACCGTGCATCACATGGAGCCGACAGTCGGCGGCACGTTCAAAATGTCTTTCCGCAACTTCACCACGGGCAAAAGCCATGCCTTCGGCGGTGAATTTCATGAGCTCGTTCCCGGCGAGCGGGTGCGCTACACGGACAAATTCGACGACCCCAACCTACCGGGCGAAATGGAAGTGACCGTGATTTTGAAAAAGGTCCTGGTCGGGACCGAGGTGAACATTACGCAGGAGGGCGTGCCGGACGTCATCCCGCCCGAAGCCTGCTATCTCGGCTGGCAGGAGTCGCTGCGAAACCTCGCAAAGCTCGTGGAGCCCGATATCAACGAATAAAGCATCGAGAGCGAACAAGGGCTCTTGCGATCGGATCGCGTTGGCAATCTTCGCGATCCGATTTGTCCGGGCGTTGTCCCTCAGACGACCGGGACGTCGTACACTTCCCCAGCCCTCAACGGCCGAAACCGATCCGGCTCCACGCCCTGTTCTTTTAGCGCCGCATCCAGCGCCCGCACCGGCGCATCCATGGCCTCGTCTGTGAGCTGGAAGGTCGCAAAATGATGGCCGGCGACGTGAGCCGCGTTGCAAAGCGTCATGCCGCGAACAGCCTCCGCCGGGTTCTGGTGCTGGCCGCGCATGAACCAGCGCGGCTCATAGGCGCCGAAGGGCAGGATGGCGAGGCGGAAGCCGCCGTGCTTTTGCCGGACAGCCTCATAATTGATACCACCATGAAAGCCGGTATCGCCGACATGGTAGATCTTTCCCGCCGGCGTGGTGATGACGAAGGCGGCCCAGAGCGCCATTCGGCGATCGCTTCCACCCCGCGCCGACCAGTGATGGCAGGGCTCGGCATCGATGGTCACCGTGTCGGTGATGGCGAGATGGCCGCCCCAGTCCATGGTGATGATCTTCGCGCCGGGAATGCCGCGCTTGATGATGGTATCGTTACCCAGCGGCGTGACGATATCAGGCGCATGCGCCTCGTGCAGCCGCTTCAGCGTCGCGAGATCGAGATGGTCGTAGTGATTGTGCGAGACCAGCACGAGATCGATCGGCGGGAGGTCCTCGAAACGAATGCCCGGCGGCACCACGCGCTTCGGCCCGATGAAAGTGAAAGGGCTCGCCCGCTCCGACCAGACCGGATCGGTCAAGATATTCAGCCCCGCCACCTGGATCAGCATCGAGGCATGACCGACCATAGTCACGCGCAATGCGTCGCCGAAGACATGCCTGTCGGGCTTTGCCGGCGGAAAGGCGCTGACGACCGGATTGGGCCAGCGCGCCCGTCCACCACCGAGCTTCCATTTCAGGACGTCGAGAAGGCTCCCCGGCTCGACGCCTTCGGGATTGAAAAACCGTAGGCCGTCGAAATGATCGGAAACGGCCCCCTGATAATAGGGGTTCTGCTTTTTGCTGGAGCCGGATGCTTCTGCCATGGCTTACTAGCCTCTTGTTTCGACGGCACGCCGGCTTTTGCCAACCATTCGCCGCTCTCCGCTATCGTCAATTCGCTCTCGATCACGACGTTCGCCGGCATCGCGAAGAGTTGCGGCGTAAAGAAGCTCGTATCCCAGAGCGGAGCGCCGGCAGCAGCAGGCGAGAGAAGGATGACCTGCATACCGTCGATACGCGGGATGCTGTCGATGGAAGTGTCGCCTGCAATAGCAGCCTGACTTGCTGGGGCACCGTAATGCCACCAGGCCTCGTCGGTCCCATCCTCCACCAGCGTCACGCACCGCGCCATGTCGACGATGAACCTGTTGGGCTGGCGTCCGCCCGGCAGGGTTTCACCCAGCGCCGCCTGGATCAGCGTGAAGAGGTGACAGCAATTGGCGATGTTTTCATAGCGCAGCCGGAAGCCCCGCTGACTAGGCTGGTGCAGGACGATCAGCTCATCACTGCTGCAGAGAAACATCTGGCGCACCCAGGCGGCACCCGGCGTGTGATCCTGCAGGTCGTGAAGCTGCTGCATGAGGCCCGCATTTTCTGCAGCAAGCTTGCGCTCCTCAGGCATCATGGCAAGATGCGAGACGACCGACTGACCGACAAGCTGGAAAGCCTCCAGCAATTGCTGCTGCCGGGGGCTAAGCGGCTTGCGACTTGCAAACCCGCGATGGATCTGCGGCAGCCAGGCAAGGTAAAGCTCCCACACCGCCGGACCGCTGCGCTCCGGCGCACCACCCGTTTCGGCAATGGTGCCCAGCATATTCGCAAGGATCGCGGCACCCGGAGGCGGCAGGCCGCGCAGTTCGCGCGCCGCCCGCGACACGATCTTCGGCTGCGCCTTGGCACTCGCATAAAAGGCCTGCGCCGCCTCGTTGAAGCGCGCATCGACGCGACCGCCGCCATACACACGGCAGGCGGTCAGGAGATTGGTCAGGGCTGCATCATTCATTCGCGTCTGTCTCGGGGAATCACATCGTCACGGCAGTTGGATACAACAATAGCGGACTGTGCTATCAGCGAAATCCCATCCACGTCCGCGACTGCTCACATAGCTGGGCTGTGGCATTTTTGCCCTTCGGCTTGACTTTGCCGCCTGTTTCCTGTTTATCCGCGCTCATCTGCGACGAGCACAAGCCTCCGAGCCACCGACCGGGACCCTACAAGGTATAAAGAGATCCCGGAGGTCAACACCCGACAGCGCGTCGCGCCCTCGGGTGCTTTTTGGCTATGCGTCTTGTTTTCGTCATGGAAAAGCACGACGTTTTCGGGCGATGAACTGCGCATGTCCCTTTTGAGGTAAAGCCGAGAAAGATAAGGCATAGGCGCAAATCAAAAGCCCTAAGCGATCGATAAGGAAGAAACGATGTTTGAAAACCTCCAGGACCGTCTTGGTTCCATTCTGAATGGACTGACAGGCCGCGGTGCGCTCTCGGAAGCCGATGTTTCCGCAGCGCTGCGCGAGGTTCGCCGCGCGCTGCTGGAAGCCGACGTGGCGCTGGATGTCGTACGCTCCTTTACCGACCGCGTCCGCGAAAAGGCCGTCGGCGCCGGGATCCTGAAATCGATCAAGCCCGGCCAGATGGTCGTCAAAATCGTCCATGACGAGCTGATCGAGATGCTCGGCGGCGAAGGTGTCGGCATCGATCTCAACGCGCCGGCCCCGGTCGTCGTCATGATGGTCGGTCTGCAGGGCTCGGGCAAGACCACCACGTCAGCCAAGATCGCCCACCGCCTGACCAGCCGCGACCGCAAGAAGGTCCTGATGGCCTCGCTCGACACGCGCCGTCCGGCAGCACAGGAGCAGTTGCGCCAGCTCGGCGTCCAGGCGGGTATCGACACGCTGCCGATCATCGCCGGCCAGTCGCCGACCGATATCGCCGCCCGCGCCGTGCAGGCTGCCAAGCTCGGCGGCCATGACGTCGTCATCCTCGATACCGCCGGCCGTACGCATATCGACGAGCCGCTCATGGTCGAGATGGCGGATATCAAGAAGCGGTCCAATCCGCACGAAATCCTGCTGGTCGCGGATTCGCTGACCGGTCAGGACGCCGTCAACCTCGCCCGCAATTTCGACGAACGCGTCGGGATCACCGGCCTCGTGCTGACCCGCATGGACGGCGACGGCCGCGGCGGTGCCGCTCTTTCGATGCGCGCCGTCACCGGCAAGCCGATCAAGCTGATCGGCGTCGGCGAAAAGATGGGCGAGCTGGAAGAATTCCATCCCCGCCGTATCGCCGATCGTATCCTTGGCATGGGCGATATCGTTTCGCTGGTCGAGAAGGCAGCCGAGAACATCGACGCCGAGAAGGCAGCCGCCATGGCCGCCAAGATGGCCAAGGGCAAGTTCGACCTGAACGACCTCGCAGACCAGCTCGGCCAGATGCAGAAGATGGGCGGCATGGGTGGCATCATGGGGATGATGCCCGGCATGTCCGGCATGAAGGACAAAATGGCCGCCGCCGGTCTCGACGACCGCCTGTTCAAGCGCCAGATGGCCATCATCTCCTCGATGACCAAGGCAGAGCGCGCCAATCCCGACCTGCTCAAGCATTCCCGCAAGAAGCGTATCGCTAGCGGCTCCGGCACCGACGCCTCCGACATCAACAAGCTTCTGAAGATGCACCGCCAGATGGCGGACATGATGAAGATGATGGGCGGCAAGGGCAAAGGCGGCATGATGAAGCAGATGATGGGCGGCCTTGCCGGCAAGATGGGTCTGGGCGGCGGCATGGGTGGCATGCCCGACCTGTCGAACATGGATCCCAAGCAGCTCGAAGCCCTGCAGAAGCAGGCAGAGGCCGCCGGTCTCGGCCGTCCAGGCGGCATGCCGGGCCTTGGCGGCGGCGGATTGCCAGGTCTGGGCGGCGCCAAGCTGCCGGGCCTCGGTAGTGGTTTCCCCGGCCTGCCCGGTTTGCCGAAGAAGAAGTGAGAAGGATCGTAAAACCCCATGATTGATCCGGACATCAAAGCCCAATTGGGCAACTACCGCCAGTCGATCGATAATATCGATGCCGCACTGGTGCACATGCTGGCCGAACGCTTCCGCTGTACCAAAGAGGTCGGCGTGCTGAAGGCCAAATACAATTTGCCGCCGGCCGACCCGGCGCGCGAGGAATTCCAGATCGAACGCCTGCGCCACCTGGCAAAGGACGCCAATCTGGACCCGGATTTCGCCGAGAAGTTCTTGAACTTCGTCATCAAGGAAGTCATCCGGCATCATGAACAGATCGCTGCTGATCTCAGCAACGTCAAGTAAACATACCGCCCCAGAAAGCGGTTACAAAAAGCCTAAGGAGTAAGAAACATGGCACTGAAAATTCGTCTCGCCCGCGGTGGTTCCAAGAAGCGCCCGTATTACCACGTTGTTATCGCCGACGCCCGTTCGCCGCGCGATGGCCGCTTCCTCGAGAAGGTCGGTTCCTGGAACCCGATGCTTGCCAAGGACGATGCCAAGCGCGTTGAACTCGACGCCGACCGCATCAAGCATTGGCTCGACCACGGCGCTCAGCCGACGGACCGCGTTCTGCGCTTCCTCGACGAGGCCGGCGTTGCAAAGCGCGAAGTCAAGAGCAACCCGGAAAAGGCAAAGCCGGGCAAGCGCGCCCAGGAACGCGCTGCTGAAAAGGCACAGAAGGCTGCTGACGCCGCCGCTGCTACCGCTGAATAATCAGCCGTAACGACGATTGGAAACGGGTGGCATGGCGACATGCCGCCCGTTTTTTGTTTCCTATTCGTGAGCGTTCACCTTATGAGAGAACGCAATCGATCCTCCGGCAGTCGGCAACGAGACCATGACGAAACTTGAAAACCCGGTATTGATGGCAACCATCGGCGCCGCGCAGGGCCTGCGGGGCGAAGTGCGCGCCCGCGCCTTTACCTCCGATCCCACGGCGCTTGGCGATTACGGCCATCTGCACAGCATGGACGGTCGCATCTTCGAAGTGCTGGAAGTCCGCGAGGCCAAGAATGTCGTGGTCGTGCGTTTCCGCGGCGTCAACGACCGTGATGCCGCCGAGGCGCTGAACGGGCTTGAACTCTATATCGAACGCGACAACCTGCCTGATGACGAGTTGGAAGAAGACGAGTTCTTCTATGCCGATCTCGAGGGCTTGGAAGCGGTCGACGACAAGGGCACCGGCTACGGCACCGTCAGCGGCGTCTATGATTTCGGCGCCGGCGATCTCCTGGAGCTTAAGGGGCCGGGCAAGCGCCCGGTGCTGATCCCCTTCTCCGAGGCAGCCGTGCTGGAAATCGACCTCGAAGGCGGCAAGATCCTGATCGATCCCATGGCCGCCGGCCTGATCGACAGCCCCGACGATTTCACCGGCAAGCCGGAAAAGCCGCCCGGCAAGACGAAGAAGTAACCACCAATTGGAAGTGATAAGGCTATGAGTTTCCGGGCGACCATCCTGACGCTCTACCCCGAGATGTTTCCCAGCCATCTCGGCACGTCGCTCGCCGGCAAGGCGATGGAGCGCGGGCAGTGGGCGCTGGACACCGTGCAGATCCGCGATTTCGCTACCGACAAGCACCGCACCGTCGATGATACGCCGGCCGGCGGCGGCGCCGGCATGGTGTTGAAGCCGGACGTGCTCGCCCGCGCCATCGACCATGCTTCCGAAAACGACAATCGCCCGCGCCTGCTGATGAGCCCGCGCGGCAAGCCGCTGACGCAGAAGCGCGTGCGAGAGCTTGCCGCCGGCGACGGCGTCATCATCGTCTGCGGCCGCTTCGAGGGCGTCGACCAGCGGGTGATCGACGGCCGCGATCTCGAAGAGGTCTCGATCGGCGACTACATTCTCTCCGGCGGCGAGCCGGCAGCACTGATCCTGCTCGACGCCATCGTCCGCATCCTGCCCGGCGTCATGGGCAACGATCTCTCCGGCCTGCACGAAAGCTTCGAGGGCGGCATGCTCGAGCACCCGCACTATACCCGCCCCCAAGTCTGGGAAGACCGCGAAATCCCCCCCGTCCTGACCTCAGGCAACCACGGCGCCATCGCCAAATGGCAAAGGCAGGAAGCCGAGAAGCTGACGAAAGAGCGCCGCCCGGATCTGCTGGAGAAGCAGCCGGAGAAGTAGCAGCGACAGACTGGACTGCGGGTGCGATGCCATTTGATGCCGCCGCGCTAGGCGGCAGTATGGCTGCTTTGCGCCAGAAGCGGTCACCAGCTTGTTAGGTTAAACAACCTGTCCGGAAACATGGGGCAAGCCCACTCATGCCATGTGATGGGAATGTTATGATCTCATCTGCGTCAACATGGCTGATGTTGTATGCAGCAGTTTTGAGGTAGTGCTCCCTCACGATAAATAGTGTCAAGTAATAGCCTGGAAATATCCGAAATGTGGGATTGGTTCCCTATAGTCTTCTTTCCGCTCAAGCTTCTCGTGTTAGGCACGGGCATGTTCTTCGCCATCAAGTGGCATCACGATCAAGAGAAGAAGAAATAACGAAACCAGCGGACCGTAAGCGCCCGCCGATTTAGTCCACTTAGGGCCAACAGCTGTCATCCAAACCCAAGGACATCGCCAATGGGATGGGAAGCACTCGGGCAATGGGGTGAAGACGCCGCTCGCATCGAACCACTCATTGGTGGGGTTGCCAACGACGTATGGAGCGTTCGCGTCAACGGGCAGATCGCGGTCGGTCGCCTCGGTTCCAGGACTGACGCTGATCTCGCATGGGAAACCGAGCTGCTCCAACACCTCGACCGTGAAGGTATGACCGTTCCAGCGCCGATCCCGACAACTGACGGGCGGCTGTTCGTGGACGGTCTGGTGGTGATGAGATACATGGAGGGCGGACCGCCCGAGACAGCAACCGACTGGCGTCGCGTCGCCGAAACGCTCCGCGAGCTGCATCGGTTGACGCATGGCTGGCCACAGCGCCCCGGTTGGCGATCATCGACCGACCTCCTCCATGCCGAAACCGGAACGAGGATCAACCTTGCCGCGATGCCGCCCGAGGGCGTCATTCGATGTCGTGCAGCATGGGCACGGCTCATCGGGCGTCAGACATGCGTTGTCCACGGAACCCCCAACAATCCTGGCAATGTTCTCATGACAGCAGATCGGGTCGCGTTGATCGACTGGGATGAGTCACATGTCGACGTCCCCGACCTTGACCTCGTGCTGCCTGGCAACGCTGCCGATCTTGACGACGGCGCGCATGACATCGCCGCGCAAGCGTCAGCCGCGTGGGAAGCCGCCGTTTGCTGGCAGGACGAGTACGCAGTCAAGCGGCTTGCCGAAGTTCGAGCGGTCTAAGCAGTTTTGGCGGATAGACGGGCCATATCCATGCCTGAGCCTCCGGTGACCACACTGCACCAGAAGCAATCGCTCTCAATCGCGGAGCTGACAGCGTGTCCAGACGAACTATGCCGGCGGCAATTCGAAGCCGTTCGGCAGTGAAATCCAGATGACAGTTTGCGCCTCCGGGGAATGACGTGACAGATGACCCTTGCCATGTGTGTCCTCCACCAACACGAAGCTCCCCGCCGGAACGTGGCGCACTTCTCCGTCGCTCGTCTCGTAGTCGACCGAGCCATCCAGCCTGACCGTAAGCACCGGCTCCGGGACCTTATGCCAAGCGACCTCGCGCATGCCGGCCGGGATGTGGGTGAGGCGGACGCGGGACGCCGGATAACTGGCCGTAACATCGAACTGGATGGCATCGGGGTGCACCGACGTCTTCGTCGTTGGCAATTCGATTTCGTCGAAATGCGACTCGCCATCGGGGGTGGCATAGATGCGCAGGCACTTCATTGCGGCTAGCTCCTATGGGTTCGCCATACTGAAACGAGGCATGCCTACCATAAAGGAGGTGGGGTAGAAGCAAGAGTCCCCTTAGAGCCGATTGCAGCCGTTCAGCATATCAAGAAGCTCGGACTTTCAGGTAGTCTGCACCTGTGCGGCCTGTTCACCGCTGACAACGCCTGGCTAAGCCCTATTCATCCAACGGAAGAGCCATCCCATGCTTGATCGTCTTGAGCGCGATCAGGCTTTTGTACTTACGCACAAGCTCTTGCTGATCTGTCATCATCCGCTCAATGAAGGCGTTGTACTCATCAATATCCCGCACCGCTACCGACAACACAAGGTCCGTGTCGCCGGTGACGTACCAGCATGATTGGACTTCCGGCGCCTGGATAAGCCAACGTTGGAAAGCTTCAAGATTGTGGCGATACTCGTTTTGTATCTCGATCTCGACCAAAATCCTGAGATTCCGACTGACGGCGGCAGGACTGACAACAGCGATGATCCGGTCGATCACGCCCTCGCGTTTAAGCTTGCTGATACGCCGCTCGACTGCGGAAGGCGAAAGATTGACGGCTTGCGCGATGGCTTTCGCCGGCTGGTCAGCGTTGTCCTGCAGGATCAACAGAATTTCGCGATCTTTCTCATCCACGCGTATTTCTCCCGAACATGTGGCCCTCTATACGGAAGAACAGCGCAGTTACGGTGAAGATCGATGATTTTCCGCGTCAATCAGATCTATCATCGCCCTCATGACAAAACAATCTCAGCTATCCTCTTCGAATATTTTCGATGCCAGACGTCGGATCGATCCGATCTTCCTGAACTCGGCGGTGCTCACCGACGCTACACTCGGCCTGACGCTCGCGGCCAAGGATGAGACGGATAATCCAATCCGTTGCTTCAAAGGCAGGGGAACCGGTTACTATCTGGCGTGCACAAGCGCGGAGAGAGGACCGCTGGTCACAGCGTCGGCAGGCAATTTTGGCCAGGGGCTCGCCTATGGTGCGGCAAAATTGGGCCGCGAGTTGACTGTATTTGCCAGCCTTTCCGCAAACCCGCTAAAGATCGAGGCTATGCGCAGGCTCGGGGCGGAGGTCATTCTGTTTGGGGATGACTTCGACGCAGCGAAAGCAAGAGCCCGGGAATACGCCTCAGAAAGAGGGGCAACGTTCGTGGAGGATGGCGCAAGCGCCAGCATCGCGGAAGGTGCCGGAACGATCGCGGCGGAACTCACCGAGGCATTCGGCAATATCGATGCGATCTTTGTGCCGCTCGGAAATGGTGCGCTGGCAGCAGGGATTGGCTGCTGGTTCAAGACGGCGTCGCCCGCCACCAAAGTCATCGCTGTCGCCGCGAAAGGTGCTCCCTGCATGCAGCTTTCATGGCAGGCAGGCCACCCCGTTCCAACAGATAAGGCGACGACGATCGCGGATGGGATCGCTGTACGCGATCCGGTTCCGGTTGCCGTCGATTGGCTGGCCACGACGATCGATGACATCGTGCTTGTCGACGATGCCTGCATCGTCGATGCCATGCGGTTCGCGCATTCCAGATGGAATCGGCTCGTTGAACCGGCAGGCGTTGCGGGGCTGGCCGGTGTTTTGGCAACGGCCGCGACCATGCAGGACGCTCGGGTCGCAACGATACTGTGCGGAGCAAATCTTACGCCAGAGCAAATTGCCCAGTGGCTGCCAGAGGAAGCGGCTCGAGCCGCCTCAAGCTGGTTCACCGAACCTGCCTGAACGTTATTCGAAGCCCGTTTTGTCCTTCTCGGTGATATCCCTGATGACTCTGCAAGGAACACCGGCTGCAATCACACCTGCGGGAATGTCCTTGGTCACGACGCTACCCGAACCGATGACTGCGCCGTCGCCTATGGTCACGCCCTGATTGATGTGAACGCCGGCGCCGATCCATACCCGGTTGCCGATCTTCACCGGCTTTGCGTAGCAGCCTCCAGCTGCGCGTTCGGAAGCGTCGATGGCATGGTTGGAGGTGTAAATGCCCACGCGAGGCCCGAACAGGACGTCATCACCAATCTCGATGCCGCCGCCGTCCAACATCACGCAGTCGAAGTTGGCATAGAAATTATTGCCGACGACAATGTTCCGGCCGAACTCGCAACGGAACGTCGGCTCGAAATGAACACTCTTGCCAATCGCCCCCAACAACTCGCGCAATATGCTTTCTCTTTCAGCCGATGTTTTTCCGAAACTGGCATTGTAATCATTGGTCAGAAAAACGGCTTCTTCGCGCGCCTTGATCAATTCCGGCGTCAGGTCATTGTACATCCTGCCCGAGCGGATGATTTCGAACTGGTCAGCGAGTGTCATGGCAATCTCCAAGCAATGTTGGGAAGTTGCCTGCCTATCAGACACGCATGAACCACCAATGAATGCGGAAGCTCTTGCGAGCCGACCATTTTCAGATGCTAATGACACCATGGACATGTTTCAGCGAGCGGAGCGAAGATGCCTGGCAGAACCGGAAAAAGCTTTCTCGAATTCCATGACCTGCCACCGGACATCATCCTTTCACTGCTCGACCGCGCCAACGTCCTGGCCGGCGCCTGGGCCGATCGGCGCATGCCACAGAGCCTGCAGGGCAAGCATGTCGCGCTGATCGCCGATGACGGCGGATGGAGGAATACCACGGCTTTCAGCCTCGGCGTGCAGGCGATGGGCGGCATCTGCGTGCCAGCGCCGATCAGCTTCAACGCGCGTGAGGAGACCGCCGACCTCGCCGGCCATCTCGACAACTGGTTCGACATCCTGATCGTCCGCACAAAGCTGCTGACCGCCCTGCGCGAACTGGCGGCGACCGCCGAGGCGCCCGTCATCAATGCCCGGACCAAATTGAACCACCCATGCGAAACGCTGGGCGACCTCGCCTATGTCAAAAGCCGGAGAGGTCGCGTTGATGGACTCAAGGTCGTCGGCGTCGCGCCTGATGCCAACATCCTGCGATCATGGGTCGAGGCTTCGCTCGCCTTGCCGATCAAGGTCGCGCAGGTCTATCCGGAAAAATGGCACCTCCGCGACCCCGACCTTTCGAACGCGAACTTCAGCACCAGCACCGATATGAAAGAACTGCTGGACGCCGACGTGATCGTCACGGACTCATGGCCTGATGATGCGGCGCAAGCCGAACTATGGGACTACCGAATATCAGCCGCCATCCTCGACCAATGCCGCCCCGAGGCGATCTTCCTCCCCTGCCCGCCCGTTGCCAGGGGGCAGGAAGTCACAACGAACGCGATGACCCATTCGACCTGCCAGAGCAAAGCGGCCAAGGCTTTTCTCCTGCATGCGCAGAACGCGCTGCTGGAATGGATCGTTGCTTGAGGTTTTTGACACCTGAAGCTTGCGGCTGGTATTCACGTTGGCTGGCGTCGCTCACATAGCAAAAAGCCCGAAAAGCGGCCTCTCGCTCACGAAATTCCCCGCCAAGGGGTGACAAACCCGTGGCAATAGGGTATGTGCGCGCCGGCATGGGAAATTTCCCATCAACCACCAAAGAAAAGCAGACGCATTCGCCCCTGCCTTTACAGGCATATATCCAAGGCGAGATCCTAAGGGTCCGACCAAGGATAGAGCACTCAGGGCGCTCTGGCTGTTGAAGCAACAACGAGGTTGATAACATGAATATCATTCAGCAGTTGGAAGCCGAACAGGCTGCCAAGATCGAAGCCAAGCGCACGCTCCCCGACTTTTCCGCTGGCGACACTCTTCGCGTCAACGTGAAGGTCACGGAAGGCACCCGTACCCGCGTTCAGGCCTATGAAGGCGTCTGCATCGCCCGCTCTGGCGGCGGCCTGCATGAAAACTTCACCGTCCGCAAGATCTCCTACGGCGAAGGCGTCGAGCGCGTATTCCCGGTTTACTCGCCGATGATCGAAAGCGTCGAAATCGTTCGTCGCGGTAAGGTCCGTCGCGCCAAGCTCTATTACCTGCGCGACCTGCGCGGCAAGGCTGCCCGTATCGTTGAAAACACCGGCACCCGCGCCCGCAAGCTCAACGACGCAGAACGTCAGGCTCTTCTCGCTGAAAAGGCTCGCATCGAAGCCGAAAAGGTCGCAGCAGCCCAGGCTCTCGCAGCCGAAAAGGCAGCAGCTGAAGCCGCCGAAGCAAAGGCAGCAGCCGAGGCCGCCGCAGCAGCGGAAGCAGCAGCAGCCGCTGAACCGGCAGCAGAATAAATCTCGATCCTTTCGGATTGTGGACATCAAGGCGGCCTTCGGGTCGCCTTTTTTGTTGGGAACGACCAAGGGCGGCTGGGCGTGAAGAGAAATTCCCCATAAGCCAGCGGCTTTGGAGCGGCTTTTCTGTTTTTATCGTGATGACCGTGGCAATAGCCTTGCCATCGGCTTTAAAAATATGACAATTTTCCAACACGCTATAAGGGGAATTTCCATGGCATTCCGTCGTTCGTTTCTTCTCGGCCTTACGGCCCTCGTGCTTGCACCTTTCGCCTCCTTCGCCGCAGACCTACCTGATCTCAACGGCAAGACCGTCGTCGTCGTCACCGAGAATGCCTATCCGCCGCTGCAATTCGTCGATCCCAAGTCCGGCAAGGCCATCGGCTGGGAATATGACGCGATGAACGAGATCGCCAAGCGGCTGAACTTCAAGGTCGAGTACCAGAACACCAGCTGGGATGCGATGATACAGTCCGTCTCCCAAGGCCAGTACAATATCGGCATGACCGGCATCACCATCAAGGAAGACCGCAAGCAGAAGGTCGACTTCTCCGATCCCTACATGCGCTCGCAGCAGTTCATGCTGGTGCGCGGCGACGAAAAGCGCTTCACCGACGCCAAGAGCTTCTCCGCCTTCAAGGACGGCCTGGTCGGCGCGCAGCCGGGCACGACCCCTTTCTACACCGCCGTCTACGAAGTGCTCGACGGCAATGAGCAGAACCCGCGCATCAAGCTGTTCGAAACCTTCGGCGCCACCGTCCAGGCGCTGAAGACCGGCGACGTCGACACAGTTCTGACCGACGGCACCGCCGGTAAGGGCTATGCGGACGCCTCGAACGGCGCATTGAAGCTGATCGGTGGCCCGCTCGGTACCGAGGATTTCGGCTTTATCTTCCCGAAGGGCTCCGACCTGGTCACGCCGGTCAATGCCGCCATCGCCAGCCTGAAGGCTGACGGTACCTTCGAAGCACTGAGCAAGAAGTGGTTCGTCGATTACAAGATGGGCCAGTAAGCCGGATGCAATCTGAAACCGGAAGCCCGCTCTGATGGCACTGCAAGCAGGCCCGAGCGGGAACCATAGCAAGGACGACTTCCCCTGGTGGCTGGTCGTCCTTGTTCTCATTGGCATTGCCGTTGCTGTCGCCATCGTCACCAGCGACCTCTACGCTCAGGTCTTCAAGACCATCGTCCAGGGCATCGGCACCACCATCTTCGTCACGCTCGTCGCCTTCGCGCTGGCGATGGCGCTCGGCCTCGGCATTGCGCTGCTGGGCCTCTCCGACAGCGTGATCCTGCGCCAGACCGCCCGCTTCTATGTCGAAGTCATCCGCGGCATCCCGATCCTGGTATTGCTGTCCTACATCGCCTTCGTCGGCGCGCCTGCCTTCGTCGCGCTCTATAATACCATCACCTCACCGCTCGCCTCCGCCGGCTGGACCGAGCCTTTGCTGGTGCGCGATGTACCATTGATGTGGCGGGCGATCGCGGCGTTGATGATCGCCTACGCCTCCTTCATCGCCGAGGTTTTTCGCGCCGGCATCCAGGCTGTCGACCCCGGCCAGATCGAGGCGGCAAAGGCGCTTGGCCTGTCGCGCTACCGGCGCTTCCGCCATGTCATCGCGCCGCAGGCCTTCCGCGTCATCTTCCCGCCGCTCTCCAACGATTTCATCGCGATGGTGAAGGACAGCTCGCTGGTCTCGGTGCTCGGTGTCGCCGACATCACCCAGCTTGCGAAGATCTATTCGTCCGGCTCATTCCGCTACTTTGAAAGCTACTCGATCCTCGCCTATATCTACCTGATCCTGACGATCGGCCTATCGCTGGTGCTGCGAAAGTTCGAGAAGCGGATGCGCGAGCGGCATATGCGCTGACGTGACGCCTCATCACAATCCTCTGCGGTCAAACGTCAGCATTGCCGAGACATCGGAAAATTGATATGAGCAACGCCATGACTAGGATCATGAGCAAAGACGGACAATTCGTCACGATTTTTGTGCTGCAGGACCACAAGCGCCTGCCGGCACGATTCTTTGCGATGATTTCGGGCGCGCTCAACAGCCGACTTCGCTGATCACACTCGAGGCCGGCGGTCCTGATCCGTCACCCCCTAATTTCGACAATGCCAATATGGATCTGTAGCCATGAGCGCTCCACGTACCCTCTACGACAAAATCTGGGATGACCATCTCGTCGACAGCCAGGACGACGGTACCTGTCTTCTCTACATCGACCGTCACCTCGTTCACGAAGTGACGTCGCCGCAGGCCTTCGAAGGCCTGCGCATGACCGGCCGCAAGGTCCGCGCGCCGGAAAAGACACTTGCTGTCGTCGACCACAATGTTCCGACCTCCCCTGATCGCCATCTCGGCATCAAGAACGAGGAAAGCCGCATCCAGGTCGAGGCGCTCGCCACCAATGCCGCCGAATTCGGCGTCGAATATTATTCGGCAAGCGACAAGCGCCAGGGCATCGTCCACATCATCGGACCTGAGCAGGGCTTCACCCTGCCCGGCATGACCATCGTCTGCGGCGACAGCCACACCTCGACCCACGGCGCCTTCGGCTCGCTGGCGC
Organism: Rhizobium lusitanum; assembly: GCF_014189535.1. Classification (NCBI taxonomy): domain Bacteria; kingdom Pseudomonadati; phylum Pseudomonadota; class Alphaproteobacteria; order Hyphomicrobiales; family Rhizobiaceae; genus Martinezella; species Martinezella lusitana. The sequence goes on from NZ_CP050308.1 coordinate 2,134,854, forward strand.
ACGGCATCGGCACGTCTGAAGTGGAGCACGTTCTGGCGACCCAGACGCTGATCCAGAAGAAGGCGAAGAACATGCTGGTACGCGTCGACGGCCAGCTGCCGCCAGGCGTCACCGCCAAGGACATCATCCTTGCCATCATCGGCGAAATCGGCACTGCCGGCGGCACCGGCTACGTCATCGAATATGCGGGCGAAGCGATCCGCGCGCTGTCGATGGAAGGCCGCATGACGATCTGCAACATGTCGATCGAAGGCGGCGCCCGCGCCGGCCTGATCGCTCCGGACGAGATCACCTTCGAATACATCAAAGGCAAGCCGCGCTCGCCGACGGGCGAAACGCTGGAACAGGCAATCGCCTACTGGAAGACGCTGCAGACAGACGAAGGCGCTCACTATGACCGCGTCGTCGTACTCGATGCCGCTTCGCTGCCGCCGATCGTTTCCTGGGGCTCCTCGCCGGAAGACGTCGTCTCCATCCAGGGCATCGTTCCGAACCCGGACGAGATCCAGGACGAGAACAAGCGCACCTCCAAGTGGCGCGCGCTGGACTATATGGGCCTGAAGCCGGGCACGCCGATGACCGAGATCAACATCGACCGTGTCTTCATCGGCTCCTGCACCAACGGCCGCATCGAAGACCTACGCGCCGTTGCCAAGGTCGTCGAAGGCAAGACGGTGGCATCCACCGTCGACGCGATGATCGTTCCGGGCTCCGGTCTGGTCAAGGAACAGGCGGAAGCCGAAGGCCTCGACAAGATCTTCAAGGCTGCCGGCTTCGATTGGCGCGAGCCGGGCTGTTCGATGTGCCTGGCCATGAACGACGACCGCCTGAAGCCGGGCGAACGTTGCGCTTCGACCTCGAACCGCAACTTCGAAGGCCGCCAGGGCTTCAAGGGCCGTACCCATCTGGTCTCGCCCGCCATGGCAGCAGCAGCGGCAATCGCCGGCCACTTCGTCGACATCCGCGAATGGAATTGATCGGTTTCGACTGATAGACTGCAGAAGGCGGCCTCCGGGCCGCCTTTTTTATTGGACTTGAGCAGGCCTTATCGCTTCGACGCAAGTGTGGAAGGCTCAGCGAGCGGTGCTTTTTTCAGCGGACGGAGCCAGTTGCGCCCGCTGACTGAGCCAGACGCTGCCAAGCACGATGACGATGCCGAATATCTGTATCGGGCTCAGCTGCTGACCCAGCACCCACCAGCCGAGGATTACGGCGGTCGTCGGGCTCAGAAACCCGAGCGGCGAGACGGCCGACGGCTCCAGCCGTGACAGGCCGCGAAACCAGAGAATATAGGTGAGCGCGGCGCCGATCAGGCCGAGATAAGCAAAACCCAGAATGTTGGCACCCGTCAAATGCGGAAGCGGCGGCTCGAGCATCAAAGCAAAAGGCAGCAACAGCAGGCCCCCGGCCGTCAGTTGCCATGCAGTGAAGGTCAACGGCGAGACCGGCGGCCGCCAGCGACGGCTGAGCACCGTGCCGGCCGCCATGGAGACTGCGCCGCCAATGCCCGCCGCAATGCCGATCGGATCGAGCGTTGCCTGCGGCGTCAGAATGAGGAGCGCGACACCGACGATACCGGCAATCGCCGCGATAACGGACAGTCCGCGGATCGGCGAGCCAAGCAATAGCCGCGCAAGCACGATAACGATCAGCGGCTGGACCGCGCCGACGGTGGCCGCCACCCCGCCCGGCAGCCGATAGGCCGAGATGAAAAGCATCCACCAGAAAATCGAGAAATTCAGTGCGCCGAGAACGAGCGACCTCACCCACCAGATGCCATGCGGCAATCGCCGCACGATGGCAAGCAGCAGCAGACCCGCCGGCAAGGCGCGCAGCATGGCGACCGTCAGCGGGTAGCCGGCCGGCAGGAGCTCCGTCGTCACCAGATAGGTGCTGCCCCAGATCGCCGGCGCGATAGCCGTCAGCAGCAGGTCGGAATTGCGGGTCATCTCGAAGTTTTCCAAATTTATCTTGATCTCAAGATAATCCAAATTGCCTTGACGTCAAGATAATTTCATGGCGATGTCTCCCCATGGATCGCATCGACAAAATTCTCGCGCAATGGAACCGGGAACGGCCTGACCTCGACGTCACCCCGATGGGCCTGATCGGCCGCATCGGAAACCTCGCCCACCACCTTGGCCATGAGATGGGCAAGACCTTTGCACAGTTCGATCTGAACCGTGCCGCTTTCGACGTGCTCGCAACCCTGCGCCGCTCGGGCCCGCCTTACACCCTGTCCCCCAACGACCTGATCGCCTCCATGATGGTGACCTCCGGCACGATGACCAATCGCATCGATCAACTGGAAAAAGCGGGCCTCGTCACCCGCAGCCCCAATCCCGATGATGGCCGAAGCTTTCTGGTGTCCTTGACGGACAAGGGCTTTGCCTTGATCGACGGCGCGGTGACTGCCCATGTCGAGACGCAGGCCCGCCTCGTGTCGAGCCTCTCGGAAGAGGAGAAGGCAGCACTCGATGTCTTGCTCAGGAAGTATTTAGCCGGCTTTTAGATCGCTACTCGGGGAAGAGACATCGCAGTTGGAACCTCCGATAGGCGACTCACAGGCAGGTCGATGAAAGGTCCTCGAACCCGCCAGACACCCTCTCGCCATTGCCGTACACTTTCTAACAAGTCTGGCGAAGCTAGCGTTTACAAGCGCGACCCATCTTTCGTCAAAGATGAGCAATGGCACCGCAGCGGCGATGCTCAATAGAAGCGTGATGATCCCTGCGGCAGCGACCGAGGCCGTGTAGGATTCGGTCCATACATAGATCGAGTTGAACCCATAAGATGAAACCGACACGATCACCAGGAAATGAACCAGATATAATGGGAAAGAGAAACGCCCCAGCAACCGGCCGAACTCGCCGGATAACGGTCGCGCCAGCCTGGGGCAATAGATCAGGCAAATCATCAGCCCGACCGACCCCGCGATCTGCCAGCTCTTTTCGAGAGAGCAGAGCATCATGACGGAGCTCAAACCGATCGCAGCGCCGATCCAAACATTGGCTGTGGCTTTTCGTCCGATCCAAGCGAAAACGAGCGCCAGGTATGCACCGATTACGAACGGCAACAGACTGTAAGCAATTTTCCAGACGATAAAGACTGCCCCCAACGTCAAGACATGACGAACGGCGATCGATCTAGGCATCGTCAAGCCGCACACAAGGAAAACGCACAGGCTGCCATAATATTCCAGCGTCATCGTCCAGAGATTCGAATTATACCAGAAGTTATCATGCAGCAGGAAAACGAGCAGAAACTGCTCGACTGCCGAGGGTAGTGTCGGCGTGAAATCCTGCGGAAAATGGGAATTTCCAAACGTCCGGAGCCATTCTGACCCGGTTATCGTCGCAGCCTGTTCGTTGTAGTTCAAATGGAAGCGAAGGATCAGGAAACCGCAGATGATCGCAACCGCTGCGGGTCCCATCAATCTCGGCAGACGCTTCACCGCCGACACGAGCAAGCTGCCGTAGTCGGGCCGCTGATAGAATTTTAGAGCCAGAACGAAGCCGGAAAGGACGAAGAAGAAGACCACGGCGGATTCTCCGCGCATGATCCATGCGAACGGTGTCTCCGATAGACCTTCCGGATATGGTCCCTTAAGCCACGGAAGAAACGCCAGACAGAAATGATGAAAAAGTACGACTATGGACGCAATGCCGCGCATCGCTTCCAAAGAGGTCATCTTCTGTGAAGTCGCCTCATTGGCAGAGATCGCGTCGTTTTGAACGCACATCGTGCAGAAAATCCCGATTTCGAGCGTTTGTTCACAGACGCATTAAAGCAAGCACAAGTTAATCTTGCATCCACGACCCGAAAATTCGACTACAGCATGAAGAAGCAAAGGCTTTCATTGCAAATTACATTAGGATACCAACGCAAATAAGGCCCGGGGTTAACGCCCCAGGCCTCTGAAGTACATGGAAATCGAAACCCTATCGTCCGCTCAGAACGTCGCCGTCACCGGGTCCGGCCCGATGCGTCCGCCGGCCGAATCCAGCTTGGCAATCTCCGCCAGATCCTCAGCGTCGAGCTTGAAGTCGAACACCTTCAGGTTCTCCTCGATGCGGCTCGGGGTCACGGATTTCGGGATGACGATCAGGCCGTTGTCGATGTGCCAGCGGATGATCACCTGGGCCGGCGTGCGGCCGTGCTTGGCGGCGACCTTGCTGATCACGGCATTGGTCAGAAGCTTGCCCTGGCCGAGCGGGCTCCAGGACTGTGTCTTGATGCCGAGCTTTTCATGTACCTCGCGGAGTGCCTTCTGCTGGAAGGTCGGGTGCAGCTCGATCTGGTTCAGCACTGGTGTTACGCCGGTTTCGCCGATGATGCGGTCGAGATGCTCCTTGGCGAAGTTAGAAACGCCGATAGAGCGAGCGCGGCCCTCTTCCTTGAGACGCAGGAAAGCCTTCCAGGTATCGACGTAGAGGTCACGACGCGGAGCCGGCCAATGGATGAGATAGAGGTCGACATAATCCGTGCCGAGCCGCTTCAGGCTTGCGTCGAAGGCCTTCAGGGTCGAGTCAAAACCCTGGGCTTCGTTCCAGAGCTTGGTGGTGAGGAAGATATCCTTACGGGCAACGCCGGACTGGCGAATGCCTTCGCCAACACCGTCTTCGTTCTCATAGATGGCGGCGGTGTCGACGTGGCGATAGCCGGCCTTCAATGCGGTGCTGACCGCCGAGGGCGCAACGTTTTCCGGCGTCTGCCAGACACCAAGGCCGACCTGCGGAATGGAATTGCCGTCGTTGAAAGTGATTGTCGATTGAGTGGTCACGATAGTCTCCAAAATGACTTGGGCGTGGATGGAGTGAGGCGTCTACGAACCCGAACGACAAACCTGGGATTTCCCCGCGCATCGCAACCGATGCGCCCTCCGGAAACCTATATAAGGCGGGACTGTCCGATTATCACCCCGGCATGACCATCAAAGGACGCGAACTGTCGTGCCCTTCCGCAAAAAGCCGATGATGCGTTGCATGTCCTTGAGGCTGACGGCGATACAGCCGGCGGTCGGCTCGTAGCCGGGCTTGATCAGATGGAAGAAGATGGCCGAGCCCCGGTGGCGCCGGCGCGAGCTTATGTTCCAGTCGAGCACCAGGCAGATGTCATAGAGCCCATCGCGCCGCCGCATCTGCTCATGGCTCGGCTTGAACGGCGCCTTGACGAGCCTGTTGTAATTGGCGTCCTCCGGCTGGTCGCACCAGAGCATGTCCTTGTGGATACGCCGCATCGGCAAGGGAGTGCGCAGGAAGCGGACATGATCGCCGCGCGTGAAGCCGTACAGGAGCTTCATGGACGCAATCGGCGTAGCCCCATCCCCCTCGCGCTTCAGCACGCTACGACCGGACCGGCCGATTGCCGCCGGCACCGTCAGCGGCCCAAGCTGCACCAGCGCCCGCGTCGGCTTTCCCGGTGCGGGGCGCACAACGATTGTAGAAGCGGCCCGCCTACCGCCTACCCTTGTTTTTTCCATTTTTCTCACATGTTTTTGCTTTGCACGTGATTTGATTTGAAATCATAGCAGTTTCAACTGGACGACCAAGCCTGAGCCGCCTCCCGACTTGCTAAAAACGCAATTTGGCGTAGGACTTGGGAGGCAAACGAACGAGGACCGGAACGGCATGACCGCACGCACCATTCTACTGGTGGATGATGATAACGACCTGCGCGAGATGTTGGTCGAGCAATTGTCGCTTTACGAGGAATTCACGGTTCTGCAGGAAGTGAACGCCGGCAAGGGCGTGCAGGCTGCGCGCGCCGCCCCCGTCGATCTCCTGATCATGGATGTCGGCCTGCCGGATATGGATGGCCGCGAAGCCGTGAAGCTCCTGCGCAAGGGTGGCTTCAAGTCACCGATCATCATGCTGACCGGTCACGACACCGATTCCGACACTATCCTCGGCCTCGAAGCCGGCGCCAACGATTACGTCACAAAGCCGTTCCGCTTCGCCGTGCTGCTCGCCCGCATCCGCGCGCAGCTTCGTCAGCATGAGCAGAGCGAGGACGCGACCTTCACCGTCGGCCGTTATCTCTTCAAGCCGAGCCAGAAGCTCCTGACCACGGAAGACGGCCAAAAGATCCGCCTGACGGAAAAGGAAGCGGCGATCATCCGCTATCTCTACCGCGCCGACCAGAAGGTCGTCACCCGCGACATCCTTCTCGAAGAGGTCTGGGGCTATAATTCCGGCGTCACCACCCACACGCTCGAAACCCACGTCTATCGCCTGCGCCAGAAGATCGAGCGCGATCCTTCCAATGCCGAAATTCTGGTAACGGAAAACGGCGGCTACAAGATTATTCCATAGGCGATCCATATGGCGCTCACCGACGATATCCGCCTGCTGTCGCAACTGCCGCTATTTCACGGCATGGGCGAAGAGCCGTTGCGGCTGATCGCCTTCGGTGCCGATCGTCGTCACGTCACGCCGGGCCAGACCCTGTTTAGGGAAAAGTCGCCGGCCGAATGCGCCTATGTGGTCATCCACGGCAGTTTCGAGCTCAGCACCGTCGATGCCGCCGGACAGTCAAAGGTCGAAGCCACCGTGCAGGCCGGCACCATGCTGTCCGAGCTGGCGCTGGTGACGCTGGTGGAACGTAAATATACCGCCGTGGCGTTGGAAGATTCCGATGTCATCCGTATCACACGGGCGCTGTTTCACCGGCTGATCGAGGAATATCCCGACGCCGGCCTGCTGATCCAGAATCGCATCCGAGAAAGTTTCGCTGCCCTCGCCAGGCAAACGGCAGCGCTGCTCGGGCGCTTTTCCTGAGACTCGGGCCTTGGCGGCTGCCGAGGCCGACCCTCGTGGTTCGAGGCTCCGGCCCCTTCGACAGGCTCAGGAGCCTGCGCACCTCACCATGAGGGCGGGGCGAGCTACATGCTCATCATCAGGGCCGATGGTCTCGCCCAGCCGCGAGATTCTCACCACCTCATCCTGAGGAGCGGAAGCCGAAGGCTGGAGCCTCGAAGGATCGAGGTGGCCCCAATGTCTCAAAGATTGAAATGCGCGGTCACCGGCACATGGTCGGACGGGCGATCCCAGCCTCGGGCGGCCTTCAGGATATCGATGCGCTGTAGCAGCGGGCCGAGATCGGATGAGGACCAGATGTGGTCGAGACGACGGCCGCGATCGGCCGCTTCCCAATCCTTGGCGCGATAGCTCCACCACGTATAGAGCTTCTCGCTCTCCGGCACATTCTGGCGCATCAGATCGAGCCAGGCGCCGCGCTTCATCACTTCGATGAGCCCATCGGTCTCGACAGGCGTATGGCTGACGATCTTCAAAAGCTGCTTGTGCGACCAGACGTCGTGCTCGAACGGCGCGATGTTGAGGTCACCGACGAGGATGGCGGAGGTGTTCTGCTCGGCATTGGCATGCAGGTGCTTCATCTCCTCGATGAAATCGAGCTTGTGGCCGAACTTCGGATTGATCGTCCGGTCCGGCTCATCGCCGCCGGCAGGAACATAGAAATTATGCACACGGATGCGCCGGCCGCCGCGCTCGAAGATCGCCGAGATATGCCTGCTGTCGCCAACATTGCAATAATCCTGCCGATGATCCTCGGTCAGCGGAATGCGCGAGGCTATGGCGACGCCATGATAGCCCTTCTGGCCGTGAATGATGATGTGCTCGTAGCCGAGCGCTCTCAGCGGCGCATAGGGAAAGAGCTCATTCACAACCTTGGTCTCTTGCAGGCAGAGAATATCGGGCTGGGACTGCATCAGGAACTGCTCGACGATCGGCATGCGCAGCCGCACCGAATTGATGTTCCAGGTCGCTATCGAAAATCCCATGCCCAAAGCCCTTATCCTCTAGTCAGGATAAGGCTTTAGACCGGCTTTGAGCGAAAGGAAAGCGCCATTCGGCGCTTCCCCTGTTGCCAAGGATGGAGACGGCAATCAGCGCGTATAGTCGATGCGGAAGACGCTATCGTCGAAGGCAACATTGGGCTTCACATTGTTGATGATGACGTCTGTTGTCTTGCCCTGAGGGTCGATCACCGTCCACTGGCGCAGGTCGAAGGTCTTTGAATCGAAGAGCATGGCGATGGTCGAATCACCGAAGACGGTACGGTTGCCGAGCGTGATCTTGGTGAGATCCGACTGCGACTCGACACCGCGCACCATGTCGGCGGAAAGGTCGATCTTGTTGGCGAGCAGCAAGCTCAGCGGCGTCTTCGACAGCTGATACATGTTCTTCGTCCGCGTCTGGTCGTTGATGACCTGGACGTTGTTGCCGTCACAGATGACGCGCATGCGCGATGGCGGATCGTAGTTGAAGCGCATCTTGCCGGGACGCTGGATGAAAAAGCTGCCGCTCACCTGGTCGCCGCGCGGCCCGATTTGCAGGAAGCCGCCCTTCATGGACTTGATCGACGAGAAATGATCGGCGATCTGCTGCGCCAAGCCGGGATTGAGGGATGCAGTCTGCGCGAAGACGGCGACAGGCGCCATGCTTGCCGCCCCCGCAGCCACGACAGCGCCAAGGAAATGGCGGCGGGTCAAGGTCAGGCGGGACGAGGGCAGCGCATCGGTCTTTTTCATCGAATTCTCCTTCATGCTTTGTCCATGGCGCGCAAAATCGGCGTCTTCATGGCGCGACGGCCCATGCTCGATTATGGGCCGCGATCAAATTTCCCTGAACATAGCCGGGATATACGACGTGAAAAGGGCCTGTGGCCTCAGCGATCCAGAATATCCGCCTTGGTAGGAACGAGGATTTCGCGCTTGCCGGCATGGTTGGCCGGGCCAATCACGCCTTCTTCCTCCATGCGCTCAATCAGCGAGGCAGCACGGTTATAGCCGATGCCGAGGCGGCGCTGGATGTAGGAGGTCGAGGCCTTGCCGTCGCTAAGAACGATCGCAACCGCCTGATCGTAAGGGTCGTCCGAATCGGCAAGATTGGCCGTGCCCGCCGGGCCGTGACCATCCTCGTCGTCCTCATCATCGGCGGTGATCGCGTCGAGATATTGCGGTGAGCCTTGCGTCTTCAGATAGGAGACGATGTCCTCCACCTCGCCATCGGCAACGAACGGGCCGTGGACGCGCTGGATGCGCCCGCCGCCTGCCATATAGAGCATGTCGCCCATGCCGAGGAGTTGTTCAGCGCCCTGCTCGCCAAGGATAGTGCGGCTGTCGATCTTCGAGGTCACCTGGAAGGAAATACGCGTCGGGAAGTTCGCTTTGATCGTGCCGGTGATGACGTCAACGGAGGGACGCTGTGTCGCCATGATCACATGGATGCCGGCCGCACGCGCCATCTGCGCCAGGCGCTGCACCGCGCCTTCGATGTCCTTGCCCGCCACCATCATCAGGTCGGCCATTTCGTCGATGATGACGACGATATAAGGCATGGGCTTTAGGTCGAATTCTTCGGTCTCGTAGATCGCCTCGCCCGTCTGGCGATCGAAACCGGTCTGGACGGTGCGACTGATCGCTTCGCCCTTGGCGACGGCCTGCTCGACGCGGGTGTTGAAGCCATCGATGTTGCGCACGCCGATCTTCGACATCTTCTTGTAGCGCTCTTCCATCTCGCGGACGGTCCATTTCAGCGCGACGACGGCCTTCTTCGGATCGGTGACGACTGGCGAGAGCAGATGCGGAATGCCGTCATAAACGGAAAGTTCCAGCATCTTCGGGTCGATCATGATCAGGCGGCACTGTTCCGGTGACAACCGGTAGAGCAGCGACAGGATCATCGTATTGATGGCGACGGATTTGCCCGAGCCGGTGGTGCCGGCAACGAGCAGATGTGGCATCTTGGCAAGATCGGCAATGACAGGCTCACCGCCGATGGTCTTGCCGAGCGCCATGGCAAGCTTGGCCTTGGATGTTTCAAAATCGCGGCTGGCGATGAGTTCGCGCAGATAGACGGTTTCGCGCGTTGAATTCGGCAGTTCGATGCCGATGGCGTTGCGGCCGGGAACGACGGCGACGCGGGCGGCGATCGCGCTCATCGAACGGGCGATATCGTCGGCAAGGCCGATGACACGCGAGGATTTGATGCCCGGAGCGGGTTCCAGCTCATAAAGGGTGACCACCGGGCCGGGGCGGACATGGATGATCTCACCCTTGACGCCGAAGTCCTCGAGCACGCCTTCCAGCATGCGGGCATTCTGCTCCAGCGCATCGGAGGACAAGGTCGCGTCCCGCACGATGGTCTTCGGCTCGGCAAGCAGGTGCACGGCCGGAAGCTGGAAGCCGTAAGAGCGGATGAAGGAGGTCTGCGCCTCGCGCTCGGCACGCGCGCCGGGCTTCGGTCGCGGGGCGGCGGGAATGACGCGGGGGCCGGCCGGAGCACCGGAAGCTTTCGACGAAGCGGCGCGCAGTGCCCACTCGTCTTCCTCGTCATCCGGCAGGATACCGGCCGGACGTGGCGGATCGCGCTCGTAGGACGCATCCTCGTCATCGTCGTCGTCACCCATGCTGATCGACGGCGGGGATACCACGCGGCGCTGAGCCGAGCCGCCGTCCAGCGACGGTTCGACACGCTCGCCCCGGACAACCGGAGTCTTGGCACGAGCCGGCTCGTTCAGCGTGCCGAATTCGTCATCGTTGAAGTCGTAGGGCGCGTCGAAGGCATGATCACGCCGCTTGCGCGGACCCATGCCGAACAGGCGCCGAAGGCGGGCATGCGCATTATACCAGGAATGCATGAGGGCGCCGAAGGCCATGAAGCCGCCACGGTCGTCATCCTCGTCGTCATCGCCGACGCTGCGGGCGCGGCTCTGCGTTTCCTCGTAGTCCTCATCACTCTCCTCGTCTTCCGGCAGGCTACGGCCGACCAGGCCAGCGGCAAACAGCATGAGCCAGGCAGCTGGGATCGCGAGGACTGTACCAAACACAGTGGCAAAGACGCCGCTCGGATAGGTGCCTATGAAAAGAGCGGGAAAACGCAGAAGAATATCGCCAATGACGCCGCCAATACCATTGGGGATCGGCCAGGTCGGAGGGGCAGGGAAACAGGCGATGGAACCGGCGGCAATGATGGAGCCACCGACCCACGCACCGAGCCGGGCCGGTAGCCGATGGATCTTGCGGTTGGAAATAAGCGCGAAAGCCCAGGCAACGATGGGCAACAGCACGACGACGCAGGCAAGGCCGAGCGCCTGCATCAGAATGTCGGCGAAGGCAGCACCCGGAAAGCCCAATATGTTCGTCGGCGCATTGCTTGTGGCGTAGGAATAGCTGGGATCCATGACGTTCCAGGTCGCCAGGGCGGCGACCGCGAGCGCCAGCAGGAACAGCAGCGCGAAGCCGATAAGGCCCCTCACCTGCCGCCAAACCACGCCCGAAAGCGAGAAACGGTCGGGGGAACCGCCTAGCGCTGCCGAATTGCTTCTGCCCATGATATCCAGCCCGTTCGTTGTCGAAGGCACGCGCGAATCGGCGTCATGCCACTCACCCAGTACGTCACCTCTACCTAATCAGAGGAGAGTTAATGGCATGTTAACCATGCAGGCGCAGGCGGGCTTATCAACGAATTTATGGCTGTCTGGCGAACGGGCTGACCGGCATAAAAAAGGCCCGAACCAAGGTCCGGGCCAAGAGCGGCTTACTTTTGATGAAATAGGCCGCGACGGGATATTCAGCAGCGCCGGGGGAACTTTGCCCCGGCGCTGCAAGCCTGTGATTAGGAGTTGTGGTAGGCAGCTTCGCCGTGGGACGCGAGGTCGAGACCTTCGCGTTCGGCTTCCGGTGCCACACGCAGGCCGATGATAACATCGACGACCTTGTAGAGAATGGCCGAACCGATACCGCACCACAGGATGGTAGTGACGACTGCGGTGACCTGAACCATGAACTGGCTGCTCATGGTGACACCTTCTGCATAGCCGATGCCGCCGAGCGATGCGCTGGCGAAAATACCGGTCGCCAGAGCGCCGAAAATACCACCGACGCAGTGTACGCCGAAAACGTCGGCCGTATCGTCGTAGCCGAACTTGTTCTTCACCACGGAGACGAAGAAGTAGCATAGCGGGGAGACGATCAGGCCCATGACGATCGCGCCCATCGGGCCGGCGATACCGGCGGCAGGCGTGATGGCGACGAGACCGGCAACCATACCCGAAGCGCCGCCGAGCATGGAGGCCTTGCCGCGGGTGAAGGTTTCAACAACCGACCAGGAGATGATGGCGGCTGCCGTCGCGACAAAGGTGTTGACGGTGGCGAGCATCGCGCCGCCGGAAGCTTCGAGGTTCGAACCGGCGTTGAAGCCGAACCAACCAACCCAGAGCATGGAAGCACCGACCATGGTCAGCGTCATGGAATGCGGAGCCATCATGTCCTTGCCGAAGCCGACGCGCTTGCCGACCATGATGGCACCGACGATACCGGCGATACCGGCATTGATGTGAACGACCGTGCCGCCTGCGAAATCAAGCGCGCCCATCTTGAAGAGGAAGCCGTTTGAATCCCAGACCATGTGCGCGATCGGGAAGTAGACGAAGGTCGCCCAGAGTGCGCAGAAGAGAACCGATGCGCCAAACTTGATGCGCTCGGCGAAAGCGCCGATGATCAGGGCAGGCGTAATGGCCGCGAAGGTCATCTGGAACAGCATGAAGATGAATTCCGGAATGACGACGCCCTTGGAGAAGGTAGCCGCCGTCGTCGACGTCGAAACGCCGGACAGGAACATCTTGGCAGTGCCGCCCCAATACGGGCTGGTGCCGCCGCCGAAGGCGAAGGAATAGCCGTAGAAGACCCAGAGAAGCATGACGACCGCACCGATCATCGTGCACTGCATCAGCACGGACAGCATGTTCTTCGAACGGACGAGACCGCCGTAGAAAAGAGCCAGACCCGGAACCAGCATGAAGAGGACGAGGATGGTGGAGATGAACATGAAGGCGGTGTCGCCCTTGTCCGGAACCGGCGCGGCGGCAGCTGCGGCAGTGGCTGTAGCATCCTGCGCAAAGGCGATCGCCGGCGCCAGCAGGGCCGCAGAAAGCGTACCCACCCGTGCCAGAGTGGAGGAAAGCTTGGAAAACGTCATTGCAGATAACTCCCTGATCGGCCGTGTCTTACAGCGCTTCTGAATCGGTTTCGCCCGTACGGATGCGCACGGCATGGTCAATCGAAAAGACAAAAATCTTGCCGTCGCCGATCTGGCCGGTCTTGGCGGAGGATGCGATGGCCTCGACCGCCTTGTCGACGATTTCGGTTGCGACCGCGACTTCGATCTTCAGCTTCGGCAGGAAGCTGACGGCATATTCCGTGCCGCGATAGATTTCGGTATGCCCCTTCTGGCGCCCGTAACCCTTTACTTCGGTCACAGTCAGGCCCTGGATGCCGACAGCCGTAAGAGCCTCACGGACCTCATCGAGCTTGAACGGCTTGATAATGGCCATCACAATTTTCATCTGGTTTCCCATCCTTTGTTTACCCTCGGCGCGAAGCCGACTCTCCTTTGCCGCCGACATGTTTCAGCAGCGACCGGGGATACACATTCAAGGGACGTGCCAGATTCGTGACACAATTGTAACCAATTGAAATATAAGAGAATTACTTTGAGAACCCAATAAAGCGGCAGTTAGCGGCGCGGCGACCGCACAAATAAAGTGCAAATTTATAAATTTGCACTTTATTTAATCATTTGCCTTTTTACGAATCAGCCCCTCCTGCGTCACCGACGCAATCAGGACACCATTCCGCGTAAAAAGACTGCCGCGGGTGAAACCGCGCGCGCCAGAAGCGCTAGGGCTGTCCTGACTATAGAGCAGCCAATCGTCGAGCTTGCACGGATGATGAAACCACATGGCGTGATCGAGGCTTGCGACCTGCAGGCGCGGATCGAAGACCGAGGTTCCATGCACATGCAACGCCGCATCGAGCAGCGTCATATCCGAGAGATAGGCGAGCACCGCATTCTGATGGAGCCGGTCATCCGGCACCGGCCCGGTCAGGCGAACCCAGATATCCTGCCGTTGGCTCGGCCGCGAACGGGAGAAATAATCCTCAATGGAGACGGGCCGGATTTCGATCGCGCGCTTGCGTTCCCAGTAGCGGCGCACCGTCTCCGGCGCGTTGGCGAGGTAGCGCTCCTTGATCTGCTGCTCGTCCATCAGCTCCTCGGGAGCCGGCACTTTCGGCATCTCGCTCTGGTGCTCGAAGCCGGGCTCGTCGATCTGGAAGGAGGCCGTCAGTGCGAAGATCGCCTTGCCGTGCTGGATCGCCAGAACGCGGCGGGTGTTGAAGCTTGCGCCGTCGCGCAGCCGGTCGACCTGATAGACGATCGGCACGCTCGGATCGCCGGGAAGCATGAAATAGGCATGCAGGGAATGCGCAAAACGATCGCCCGCCACTGTCCTCTGCGCCGCCATCAGCGCCTGGCCGATGACCTGGCCGCCGAAGACGCGCTGCCAGCCGACCTGCGGGCTGTTGCCGCGAAACAGGTTCACCTCGATCGTTTCGAGATCCAGTGTCGCGAGCGTGACTTGCATGGCGGTCGACTTCTCATTCTCACGCGACATTTTGAATGAACTCCAACGGTAGGAACGACGAACGGGATGTTCTATATAGAACAGGAAGTGACAGTAGGACACAGGGAAGCGCTATGTTGGACATGCTGGTAGTGGGTGGCGGTTATGTGGGTCTTGCCGCCGCGGTCGCCGTCAAGCAGGCAGCCCCCCATCTCGACGTTATGGTCGTCGAGGCCGCCCCGGAAACCACCTGGAAGAAGGACACACGCGCCTCGGCGATCATCGCCGCCGCCTCGAAGATGCTGGAGGTCTTCGGCGTCTGGAATGAGATCGAACCGGAAGCGCAGCCGATCACCCGCATGATCGTCACTGATTCGCGCACCAGCGATCCCGTGCGCCCGGTATTCCTCACCTTCGACGGCGAAGTTACGGAAGGCCAGCCCTTTGCCCATATGATCCCGAACGTCGCCATGGTCGGCGCGCTCCGCGGCGCCTGTCAGCGCCTCGGCATCGCTATCCGCCACGGCGTCAGCGCGACGGACTTCAAGACGGAGGACGCCGGTGTCACGCTGACGCTCTCGGACGGCAGCACGCTGGAAACGCGGCTGCTGGTCGCCTGCGACGGCGTGCGCTCCAAGCTGCGCGACATGGCCGGCATCAAGACGGTGAACTGGAACTACGGCCAGTCCGGCATCGTCGTCACCGTCGAGCACGAGCGGCCACACAATGGCTGCGCCGAGGAGCATTTCCTGCCCTCCGGCCCCTTCGCCATCCTGCCTTTGAAAAACAACCGCTCGTCGCTGGTCTGGACCGAACGCATCGCCGATGCCGACCGGCTGGTTGCCTCAGACGATTTGATATTCGAGGAAGAACTGGAGCGCCGTTTCGGCCACAAGCTCGGCGCGCTGCGCACGATCGGCGACCGCCGCGCCTTCCCGCTCGGCCTGACGCTTGCCCGCGCCTTCGTCGCGCCGCGCTTCGCGCTTGCCGGCGACGCGGCCCACGGCATTCACCCGATCTCCGGCCAGGGCCTCAATCTCGGCTTCAAGGATGTGGCGGCATTGGCCGAAACCGTGGTCGAAGCCGACCGTCTCGGCCTCGATATCGGCTCGATCAACACTCTCGAGCGCTACCAGACCTGGCGGCGCTTCGACACCTTCCGCATGGGGGTGACAACCGACGTGCTGAACCGGCTGTTTTCCAACGACATCACGCCCGTGCGCGTCGCCCGTGATTTCGGCCTCGGCCTCGTCGATCGCCTGCCGAAGCTGAAATCCTTCTTCATCGGCCAGGCAGCCGGCACCACCACCAAGGACAATCCAAGGCTGCTGGCGGGCGAGACGATTTGAACGGCTAGAGCCGAAGAAAGCACGTTTCGGTAGCAGCGCCCTGAACCGATAAATGCAAGAACTGCTTTGCCGATCGTCTCCACGGTCGTTCAAGCATTTCTGGCTTTCCGGCCACGCCCGCTCA
This sequence comes from Rhizobium lusitanum, assembly GCF_014189535.1. NCBI lineage: Bacteria > Pseudomonadati > Pseudomonadota > Alphaproteobacteria > Hyphomicrobiales > Rhizobiaceae > Martinezella > Martinezella lusitana. The sequence continues at coordinate 2,150,757 of NZ_CP050308.1, forward strand.
GTTTCGCCGGAACGCTCTTTCCGTATTCACTCCACCAGGCTGCCAAAGCCTCCATTGTGGGGCCAAGCCCCCGTGCCTTCTGCGTGATCTCATATTCGACGCGTGGAGGAACCTCCGCAAAGACCGTACGTGACACGAGCCCGTCCGCTTCGAGTTCGCGGAGTTGTGCCGTCAGCATGTGCTGGGTGATGCCGGGAATGGCCTTTCTCAGCTCTCCAAACCTGTAGATTCTCTGATTGAGAAGCCACATGATTTCGAGCTTCCACTTGCCGGAAAGCAGCGCGAAGGCGCGCCGCATTTCCTCGTGCATATTGATTTCTTCATCAGCCATAGTCTGCTTTTCCATACTAACAGCAAGTAATTCATCCTACTTGCAATTATCGATCTTAGACGACATTTTCCAGTCATGTACCAGGGAGCGCAGTAAAACCACCTCCAGCATCAAACGATATACTCAACAAATAAGAATGTTGCTGGGATACCGGCAGCAAGGATGAGATCATGACTGAATATTATGCATACTGGATCAGCACAGCACTATTGTCCCTGCTTTATCTGACTTCAGCCTTCATGTACGCCACCAAAGGAGACTGGGTTCACCGGGTTCTGGCAGAACTCGGGTACAACGCTGCCTTCCTCGTGCCGTTCATGATCGTTGTAAAGGTTCTCGGTCCCGTCGCAATCCTTTCACGCGTCAGCGTTCCGCTCAGCGATCTCGCTTACGCCGGCATTTTCTTTCACCTGCTGCTCTCCGGCCTGGCACATCTCGGTGTTCGCAAGCCCGCCGGCGCTCTGCCCGCGGCAATTGGCCTGGCCCTCCTCGTGACCTCGTTCGTTACTCAGAATGATGCCCGAGATGTGCCATCCCCTTACGTCCACGTTGCGATGCGCTGACACAGCGACAATCACAAACCTCAACCAAATGGAGATGAATATGGGTCGACTCAATGGAAAAGTCGCGATCGTCACGGGCGCAAGCCGTGGCATAGGCCGCGCCACTGCAAAGCTGCTTGCAGCCGAATGTGCCAAGGTCGCAGTTCTTTCGCGAACGTCCGAAAGCGTCGAACGCGTCGTTGCGGATATCGTTGAAGCGGGCGGTGCGGCGCTCGGTGTCATCTGCGACGTTGGCGAGGCCGATCAGATCGAGGCTGCGGTCGACAAGATCGTGGCCGCCTATGGTCGCATCGACATTCTCGTGAACAATGCATTCGATGGGTCTGTTGTCCTGTCCTCGGTCATCGACCTTTCAGTGGAGCAATTACAGCGGAACTTCGATACCGGCCCGATCGCATATCTGCGCTTCATGCAGGCCTGCTACCCTCACCTCAAGGAAAGTGGAGAGGGCCGGATCATCAACTTCGGCTCCATGGCTGGGACCCTCGGACTGGTCGGCTATGGTCCATACAATATGGCAAAGGAGGCCGTGCGTGCCCTGACCCGTACTGCGGCACGCGAATGGGGCGCGGACCTCATCACCGTGAACAATGTTCTGCCGGTCGCTGACACCTGGGGTGCGGCGGAAAAGGAAGTTCCTCCGCCAACCAACGCGCTCGCCCGTTTCGGCTCGCCGGAAGATGACATCGCCCCGGTCGTTCTGTTCCTCGCCAGCAAGGACTCACAGTTTATCACGGGGTACAGCCTCACCCCCGATGGCGGCGCAATCATCGACAGCGCTCGGTGACCCTCAGCAATCGGAGAGGCGTAGCGCGTGGTTGCGCCTCCTCAGCCATCCGGTCACATGCTCATTCCCAGAGAGAGCTGACCTCAATCTTCGATGCGACGCGCTTCCGAGATCAGCATAATCGGAATGCCGTCGCGGATCGGATAGGCGAGTCGCGCTTTTTCCGAGACCAGTTCGTTCTTCTCGCGGTCATAGCTCAGCGACCCCTTGGTGAGCGGGCAGACCAGCAGGTCGAGCAGTTTCGGGTCCACCTTGCTGACGGTGATGTCCATCGCAGATCCTATTGCAGTACGGAATCGGTGTCGCCGAAGCGAGCAAGCACGATTTCGATGATCGCGATGAAGGTTTCAGCTCTGGTCTTCAGGTCGGGCGCCTCCAGGAGCGCCTGTTTTTCGGCGGGCTCAAAGGGCGCCATCATCGCCAGCGAATTCACCAGCGTCATATTGCTGGCGCGCTCCACGCTCTGCCAATCCGCCTCCAGCTTGTTGGCATCGAGATAGGCGCGGAAGGCCGACAGCAGCGCAACGCGATCGACGCTATGCTCCTCGTCAGCCGACTTGAGATCGGCCATGAAGGGGGCAATACGGAAACTGCGATAGGGCTGATGGCCGGTGACCTCATCCATCAACCGGAAGCGGCAGATGCCGGTCAGCGATGTGATGTAGCGGCCATCGCCAGTCTCGGCGAAAGATGTGATGCGCCCCAAGCAGCCGACATGCGAAAGATTGGGCGTCTCCGGCGATTCGCCGAGCGCCGGCTGCACGATGCCGACCAGCCGGTTGCCGGCAATGGCAGCATCGAACATCGCGAGATAGCGCGGCTCGAAAATATTGAGCGGCAATTGCCCGGTAGGCAGAAGCAAGGCACCGGACAGGGGAAAGATGACCACCGTTTCCGGCAGGTCACCGGGCTTTAGATATCTGGCATTACCGACTTGCATGATTTCCGTCCCGCTACATCACTGTACCGCGTATCCCTTGAGAGACGCAGGAACGACGCTCGGCGGCGATTGCTCCATCCCACGCCGCACCACAGAACAGTGTGGCCTCGTCCTGCGAAAACACAAGAGTATTTCCGGGAAAAGGTCACAGCCTTTCGCTTTCCCGTCTAATCGAGACAAACGAGGGCTCCCGGTAGGACGCCCTCGCTTCAACGACGCCTTAGGAAAACAGGATCGACGACAGCTTGCGCCGCGCGGCGATCGTCGCCGGGTCCTTCGGGCCCCAGACCTCGAAGAATTCCAACAACTGCCGGCGCGCGCCGTCATCGTCGAAGGCGCGGTCTCGGCGCATGACCGTCAGAAGATGCTCGGCCGCCTCGTCACGCTTGCCCTCGACATTGCGGATCTTGGCGAGCTTGACGCGCTGCTCGTGATTGTCGGGATTGGCCGCCAGCTCCTGCTCGAGCGCGACGGGATCGCCGAGCTTGCGGGCTTCCTCGATCTGATCGAGCTTTTTCACCACGGCCTGGATGCCCGCATCGCTGGCAAGCGTTTCCGGCAGGTCCGTCAGCGCCTCGCGTGCACGCTGGCTCTGGCCGGCGGCAATCATGCATTCTGCCATGCCGGCAAGCGCCTTGGCATTTTCCGGATCGGCCTGCAGCACAGCGCCGAACAGCTCGGCCGCACCATTGATATCGCCCCCGGCGAGAAGGCCGGTTGCCTCTTCCAGAACCGCTGCGATCTCGGCTGCCGGATCGCCGGCGCCATCGGCCGGACCACCGAGGCGGTCGATGAACTCACGGACCTGGCTCTCGGGCACAGCGCCCATGAAGCCATCGGCCGGACGACCATCGACGAAGGCGATGACCGCCGGGATCGACTGGATGCCGAGCTGGCCGGCAACGGACGGATGATCGTCGATGTTCATCTTGACCAGCTTGACGCGGCCATTGGCCTCGTTGATGACCTTTTCCAGCACCGGCGTCAGTTGCTTGCATGGACCGCACCAGGGCGCCCAGAAATCCACCAGCACCGGCTGATTGCGCGATTCTTCGATAACGTCCTTGGCGAAATTCGCCGTCGTGGTGTCCTTGATCGGCGAAGCGCCGCCCGACGCCGCGGGTGCGGCGCCAAAGGAGGCAGAGGCCGACATCTGGCCGCCGAAGGAAGCGTTATAGGGATTGTTCGAACCGCTCATAGATGTCTCCCGCCTGCCGGCATTCCGGACTTTTAAAACATGAACCCCAAAAATGGGGCGTCGCCTTGGATCAGATCAAGGCTCGATGAAATAGCCATAACGACACGACAATTCGAAGATATGTCATATCGCTCGCATTGTAGCGCTAAAATCGTGCGTTAGCCCGTCACTTTCAAGACTAGCGGCGCGTGACCCGTCGCTTCCATGAAGCGCAGCAGGTCGCTGCTGGCAATCGACGTCGTCGCGTCGTTCGACAAGGGATGGCAGTTGACGATGTCATGTTCCATCAATTCGGCGTCGAGCACGAAGGTGACATTCCCGCCAGTGTCGTTGATCGCACCGAACGCCGTCACCGAACCCGGAATGACGCCCAGATATTCCAACAGCTTTTCCGGCTTGCCAAAGGAGACCTTGCTGGCCGCGCCGATCAGCGTATGCACCGTCTTCAGATCGACGCTGGCGTTCTCCTCGACGGTCAGAAGGAAGAAATTGTCTTTCTTGTCCTTCACGAAAAGGTTCTTCGTATGCCCGCCAGGGAATCTCGTCGCGCAGCGATACCGATTCGGCGACGGTGAACACCGGCGCATGATCCTTGGTGCTATGGGAAATGCCCAACCCATCCAGAAAGCGGAAAAGATCGTCGCGGGTTTTCGGGCTGTTCTCGGTCATGGCGTCTCGCAAAGAAAATTTGACGCGCCCCTGATACGTCGCCCACAATTCCTTTGCAATCTTCGAGACGACAAAGCCCGGCGTTTCCGGGCTTTCCGGTCAGCACTGAAAAAACCGCGAATTTTTCTTCGCAACCTCGTCATTTCCCTGTTGCATTTGAAAAACGATTGGGCCATATAGCCCCCGTCGCCGCAAGACGACGCCGAACGGTCCAACACACTACCCCGGACTGTTAGGGATGAGCGGGTGTAGCTCAGGGGTAGAGCACAACCTTGCCAAGGTTGGGGTCGAGCGTTCGAATCGCTTCACCCGCTCCATTTTTTCCTAAGAGAAACAATAGCTAAGCTCTCTCGTTGAGCGAAGCATTTTACTGCTCCCACCGAGCTACCGCCGGTAGCGTTAAGGTAACTGGGATCACCTGGGGCATCGGGCGATGCGGATTTGGCATCACGCCCCCGGCCACTCGATGCGGCGCGGTCGCGAGAATAAACAGCTCAACCTGAGTGCTACAGTTGATTTTTTGTAATTCTGACAAACGGGCCCCGCCGAATGTTGGATTGACTCTATCGTATGCAATGCATAGGTTTTTGTAATATTCTTGCCGTGCGCCTGCGTTAAAACATGACAAAACTGGCTGACGAGGCATCTTGATGGACATGACCGACCCGTCTCGCGATGACTGTCCCGAGGAATTCAATCTCACACGTCGGAAATTGATGGTAGGCGGTGCCTTGTTCGCTGGAGGCATGTTGCTGTCTCCGGAGATTTCGGCTCAAACTCTAGGTGCGGTCGCGCCGGAGGTTTCATCAAACTTCATGGACGTGTCGTCTCTTCTCATCGACCACCATCTGGATCCTGAGGTCGGGGCACGCATGGCTGCCGCCATGCTGCGGATAAATCCGGAGATTGCGCAGGACATCGGCGCAATTATTGACATCGCAAAGAAAAAGAACGCCAGGATCGTCGAAGATTTCTTCGCCGATATTCCGGAAGGACGCCTGAAGGACACCGCCCTCGCCATCATTTCGGCCTGGTATACGGGCGTTGTGGAAAATTCCGCCAACGCGGAGGTCTTCGCCTTCGAGACGGCGCTTATGTACCAGCCGACCCATGACGTCATGACAATCCCGACCTACGCGATATCCGGTCCGAATGGATGGAATGCGGAGGCCCCGGCTCTTGGCGATATGCCGACATTCTGACGACAGCCGCCCCGTGCGCGAAGGCGCGTAGCGGGCGGCTTTCACACAAATCGAGCGAGACGCCCCTGTGGAGGACTTTGTCATGGGATCGGCTTGCGGCGAGGTTTGACGTGCCTATTCGAGTCTTTGGTTAGTTGGAATCGATAAGATGGCAAATGATTATAGTGCGGACGTCATTGTCGTTGGAACAGGCGTTGTCGGTTGCCTCGTCGCCGAACAGGCGCTGGACGCAGGCCTATCCGTTCTCATGCTGGAAGCCGGCCCTCGCGTGGAGCGCTGGCAGATCGTTGAAAATTATCGAAACGTGCCGCCGCGCTTCAAGCAAAATTGGAATGCGCCCTATCCGGCGAAGCCCTGGGCACCGCATATAGAATCAGAGTTGGCAGACGCCACGACCGACTATCTGCAGCTGGAAGGGCCGAATGGGCGTGCATACCGTCAGGGTTATGTGCGCTATGCCGGCGGCGCTACGTGGCATTGGGCCGGCATCTGTTGGCGGCTGCATCCCGATGATATGCGGATGAAAAGCCTTTACGGCGTCGGCCGCGACTGGGCGTTTGATTACAACACGCTTGAACCATATTACACCCGCGCCGAATACGCGTTGGGTGTGTGCGGCCCCTCCGAGGTTGAGCTACAATGGCCGCCATTGCCGCGCTCCAAGCCCTTTCCCATGGGCCGTATTCCTTTCGGCCAGGGTGAGCAACGGTTTACAGAGGCTGCGGCACGGGTTGGCATCACCAATCTTCCCGCCCCTCAAGCGCGCAATAGCGGCGTTTCCTACGACGGACGACCGCCCTGTTGCGGCAACAACAATTGTTTCCCGGTCTGTCCGATCTCCGCGAAATACGATGCGGCATCCGCGCTGCCGAGGATCGAGTCGAAGGGCGGCAGGATTCTTGCCAATGCGGTCGTCTACCGGGTGGAGACGGATGCAAAGCAGAACATCCAGGCGGTGCATTTCTTCAATCCAAATAAGGAAACGCAAAGGGTTGTCGGCAGGCTTTTCGTCATCGCCTGCAATGCCATAGAGACGCCGAAACTCCTCCTGATGTCCAAGGACGAGCGCAATCCGAATGGCGTTGCCAATCATTCGGATCAGGTCGGGCGCAATCTGATGGATCAACCCAAGATCAGCGCACAGATGGTACTCGCAGAGCCGATGTGGACGGGCGTGGGGCCTGTGCAAGGCAGCAGCATCATGATGACGGGGCAAGGCGCTTTCCGAAGCGAACATGCCGGCGCCATGCTTCGCTGCGAAAATGCGGCTCTCAGCGCCGTGGGCGGTCTTGCAGCGCTCTCGAAGGGGCTGGTCGGCAAAGCGCTGGACGCAGAGATACGCAGGCTCTCGGCCTGCACCGCGCGACTGACGATCGAGCACGAGATCCTGGCCGATCCCAATAACCGTCTGACATTGTCGGATAAGAAGGACTGGCTGGGCCTCAGCAAGCCGAACATCTACTATGATGTCGGCGACTATGTCCGCCGCGGCCATCAGGAATATACCCTGCCGCTGCTGAAGAAACTGATCGCGGAACTTGGCGCCGTCGAAAGCAGCATCGCCACGACCTTCACCAATAGCGACCACATGATGGGGAGCTGCATCATGGGCACCGATCCCACGGACTCTGTCGTCGATGTCGACTGTCGCGCGCATGATCATCCGAATCTTTTTCTGCCGGGCGGCGCGGCGATGACCACGGGCGGATGTGGCAACAGCACCATCACCATGGCGGCTTTGGCCATGAAGGCCTCCGATGCCATCGTTGACCAGTTGAAGCGAGGCTGAGCGTGGACACTTTCTTCCGTCTTCTCGGCGCTGCAATCTGTCTGATGTCCGCTAGCTCGACGGCTTTTGCTGCCGATGATGATGCGCAAGCGGCCTCCGTCAAGCGCGGCGCATATCTCGCCACCGCTTCGGACTGTTCGGCCTGCCACACGGCGCCAGGTGGCAAGCCATTCGCGGGCGGACTTGGCATCGTCTCCCCGGTGGGCACGATTTTCTCCACCAACATCACGCCTTCTGCGACGGCAGGCATTGGGCAATATACGGAAGAGCAATTTGCCCGGGCCGTGCGGGCGGGCGTTCGGGCCGATGGTGCGCACCTCTATCCGGCGATGCCGTACACATCATATAACGTGCTGACGGACGCGGATATCCACGACCTCTACACTTACTTTCAGCACGGCGTCGCACCCGTCGACACCGCGCCGACGCGCACCGCGCTACCGTTTCCGATGAATATTCGCCTGTCGATGATGGCGTGGAACCTGCTGTTCCTCGGCAGCGGCCATAGCGAGGCCGATGTCACGCAGTCTGCCGAGTGGAATCGCGGCAAATATCTGGTCGATGGGGCGGCGCATTGCAGCACCTGCCATACGCCGCGCGGCTTCCTGATGCAGGAACTGTCTGCGCACTATCTGGGTGGCGCGCAAGTCGGCCAATGGTATGCGCCAAACATCACCTCGGATGCCACCAGCGGCATTGGAAGCTGGAGCAAGGACGAACTGGCTCGCTATCTGGCGACCGGCTCGCTGCCCGGCAAGGCGCAGGCCGCGGGCAGCATGGGGGGAGGCCGTCGAGCACAGCTTTTCCCAGCTCACGCTGGACGACATCTCGGCGATATCAACCTATATCAAAACCGTGGCGCCGCTGCATGATGCGTCGGATGAGCAGTCCAGGTTTGGCTACGGCAAGCCCGTCTCGCAGCTTGCAAGCTTGCGCGGGGCGAACCCGATCCGTTCGGATACGGACGAGCAAGCCAGCGGCGCGGTGCTGTTTTACGGCAATTGCGCTTCCTGCCACCAGGCTTCCGGCCAAGGCAGCAAAGATACCTATTATCCGAGCCTGTTCCACAATTCGGTGACCGGTGCGGCTAATCACAGCAATCTGATCGCCACGATCCTGAACGGCGTCAACCGGACGACACCCAAGGGCCAGGCCTTCATGCCCGGTTTCGGTGGCAAGGCGAACGACATCAATGCTCTGAATGACACCCAAGTCGCGACGCTGGCGAACTACGTGATTGACAACTACGGCCGCACCGGCACCCCGGTCACACCGGCCGATGTCGCGCAGGTGCGGGCCGGCGGCCCTGCGTCTTCGCTCCTGCTGCTCGCACGCATTGGCATCGCGATGGCCGTCATTGTGGGCTTGGCGATCGTGCTGCTGCTTGTTGTTTGGCGACAGCGGCGGGTCAGGCCGGCTTAGCTGGCCTCTCTGTGTCCGTTAGCGGTTACGCTCCCTACGGATAACTGACGGATCGGCTTCCGGGCCTTGCTTTCGTCCAGTTCGAGCCGCCGTCCAACAGATTAACCTCGCACCATTCGAGGCCTCCCAGACTGCATCAAAATAACTTATTGATATAATATTATATTATCGCACATTCGGCGACCGTAGCGTAAGGTAACTGCAACTTTGCTAAGGTTGAGGTCGAGGGCTCCAATCCCTTCGCCCGCTCCGTTTTTCTTAAAAACAGCAGACTAGCTCTTTCGTTGAGCGAAGTGCGTTTGATATTTTCCAACGAGATACCACCGACAGCGTTGAGGTTACCGGGATCGCTGTGGTCAACCAAACCTACCTGGCAGTGGCTTATCGCAGCAACGGGTGTGTTCGCGAGCTGTGAATCGGCGCAGGTTTCCGTTGCTGATAGACGCCATAAGCAATTGTTTTTGCAGAGGCGACCGGAGCCATTACGCGATGCCTATTCGCACATTCGGTGTTCAAACGCATCGAATGAAGGAACTCTAAGGCGTCCAATGCCGTTTCAACTGAAGCGTCTCTCCCGGTGGCCAACTTGGCGATCGTGGAAAATTCTTAGATCCAAGCCGTTCTCGTCGACAATCTTAGCCGTGCATTCGGGCATGTCCCTGGTGAATATGGAGTAATACGTAATGTACAACGCGAAACGTGATGGACAAGGTGGCGGCGTCTCAAGCGCAATCCCCTCAATGGGTCTCATTGAGGGGCGGATCACGGTTCTCGAGGTTGTGGCCATGACTTCACTCGGGCTTTTGCTTCAGGCCGGAGACAAGCGTGCGGCTCAACATGTACTATCGACCATTCGGAAAGCCATGCGGGCAAAATGCGATGATATTCATCTGGGTGCGTCGGATGCTGACTCAGCGATTGCCTATGCGCAGGAACTGCTCAATGCAACTTTGGACAGTACCGAGCTTCTGACGCCAAAATCGATCGCCGATGACCTTTTGATCGCCTGATACCTGGCCCTCCATTCGACATCCGGGCCATCGCCGTCGACCCCGCTCAGGCATCATCGTAACCGACGACGCCCTTGATCTCCGTGAATTCATGCAGGCCGAACTTGCCGTATTCGCGGCCGTTGCCCGATTGCTTGTAGCCACCGAAGGGAGCCATCCCGTCCCAGGCCGAGCTGTTGAGGCGGACCGTGCCCGCGCGCAGCCGTCCGGCAAGCGCCCGCGCCTCCTGCGGATCGCCCTGGACATAGGCGGCAAGGCCATAGGGCGTGTCGTTGGCAATCGCCACCGCCTCATCCTCAGTCTCATAGCCGATGATCGACAGCACCGGCCCGAAGATCTCCTCGCGGGCGATGGTCATCGAATTGGTTACGCGCGTAAACACTGTCGGGCGCACGTAGTAGCCAGCATTGAGATGCGAAGGCCGTCCGAGTCCACCCGCCACCAGTTCCGCGCCCTCCTCGATCCCCTTGGCAATCAGCGCCTGGATCTTCTCGAACTGGAGAGCACTGACGACCGGCCCGAGTGCCGTGCGCGGATCCGAGGGAGCGCCGACGACCAGCGACGCCGCCTCGCGTGCAGCGATCGCGCCAGCCTCGTCGATATGCTCCGCCGGCACCAGCATGCGCGTCGGCGCATTGCAGGACTGGCCGGAATTGTTGAAGCAGCGGCGCACGCCGCCACTGACAGCCGCCTCGAGATCGGCGCTGCGCAGCACGATATTGGGGGACTTGCCGCCGAGCTCCTGATGGACGCGCTTGACGGTCGGGGCGGCGGCCTGCGCAACCGCGATGCCGGCGCGGGTCGAGCCGGTGAAGGACACCATGTCGATATCAGGATGGCTCGACAGCACGGCACCGACGGTAGGGCCATCGCCCTGCACGAGGTTGAAGACGCCCTTGGGGACGCCTGCCTCATCGAGAATCTCGGCAAAGATGATGGCGTTGAATGGCGCGATCTCGGAGGGCTTCAGCACCATGGTGCAGCCCGCCGCCAGCGCCGGCGCGACCTTGCAGGCGATCTGGTTCATCGGCCAGTTCCACGGCGTGATCATGCCGACGACGCCGACCGGCTCGTGCACGATCCGGGTGGAGCCTTGCATATAGTCGAACTGGAAAGCCTCGAAGGCTTCGATCGTCTTCTCGAAATGGGCGATGCCGATACCGGCCTGGTCCGACCGCGCCATGGCGAGCGGCGCGCCCATCTCGCGGGAAATGATGTCGCCGATCTCGTCGTTGCGGCGTCTCAGGATCTCGAGAATGCGCTTCAGCAACGACAGCCGCTCATCCTTCGTCGTCCGCGAGAAACTATCGAAGGCAGCGCGGGCGGCCTTGACGGCCTTCTCGGCATCCGCGACCGAGCCCAATGCGATCGTTCCCATGGACTGCTCGGTCGCCGGATCGATGACCTCGAGCGTCTTCAACACCTCGGGATCGACCCATTTGCCGTCGATATAGAATTTGTGGGCGTTTTCCATGGCTGTCTCCATCGCTTGGCCGTCTCGCATTTCCCTGATCGAATAGCAGAATAGCGTGCCCATTCCGAGAGCGCTGCCGCATATCGGATATCGCCGGCAGAAGATTCCGTGATGTCGGGACTACGCGGCTCATTATTCTCCCGAAAGTCGCATTTCAGGGTCTCAAATCAGTCTCAATTGACGTTCAGGTCTTTGCAACCAAGCTGCGGACAGATCACGGTAGAGCCAGCATGAAACGACAAACAATCCTGCTGCTCGCGATGCTGTCGCTCCTGCCCGTCCCGGCTCTCGCCCATCCGCATATCTTCGTTGACGCCAAATTCGAGGTTGTCGCAGCGCCCGACGGCTCGATCAGCGAGCTGCGCAATATCTGGCACTTCGATGAGGTGTTTTCCTCCTCGGTCGTCATGGATTTCGACAAGGGCGACAATCAGACGCTGAGCGCGAGCGAACTCAAGGCGGTCGGTAAGACGGTCAGGGATTCGCTTGCGCAGTATAATTACTACACGAACGTCACCAGTAACGGCAAAGCGGTGCCGATGGCCAAGCCCGATGCGATCCAGGCCGATTACAAGGACGGTTCACTAACCCTGACCTTTTCGCTGAAGCCCGAACAGAAGACCTTCCTCAAGGGAACCACATCCTTCGGGATTTATGACAAGACGCTCTACACAGCAGTCGACTTCGCCACCGACGACGATATGACCATCTCGGGCTCCGCCTTGGGCCGCTGCAAGCGCAAGGTCGTGCGGCCCAATCCCAAGGAAGTCATGGCGGAGAACCAGGCGGCGCTGACCAGCATGTTCTTCAGCGATCCCAAGGGTACGGACTATTCGCTGCTCGTCGCAACACGGCTGGAAGTCCAGTGTTGATCCCATGCGAAGGACCGGAGAATGCCGTCACGACGAAAAAATGATAGCGCCGCGTTTGGCGCCGATTTTTTCAGGTTCATGAAATGTTGTGCCGCTATTCTCGCCCGTACTTTCGCAATCGCGACGCCGGAAAGGACCAATTCGTCCATGACCGGTTGCTTTTGAACTTTTTGCTGTTTTGGGAACCGTAAGCTGCGCTAACAATGCCGCAGGGGCGTCCAGGGATCGGGTGTTGTCAGAGTGTTAGTAGTCGAGACATCTTTATCCGCCCGGTTGCTGGCCTTGACCGGGATTGGCCTGGTGACTGCGTGCGCAATCGGCGCGTTTCCGACACCATCCTTGGCGCAGGAAGCCACGAAGTCCACATCCGACACTTGGGTCGTGACGCTCGGCACCACGGTGGAGTATGGGCCGAGCTACGAAGGCTCGAAGCGCTATACCTTCGGTGCCCTTCCGTCTTTCGACTTTTATCGCCTCGGTGAGGCCCCTGAATACAGCGCCCCGGACGACAATTTCGACTATACGCTCTTCGACCTCGGTAGCCTTGAAATCGGTCCCGTCGTCGGCTTGAGGGACGATCGCCTGGACCTCAACAATCTACATATACAGAGCCAGCGCAGGGTGCGCTGGAATTTCGATGCCGGCGGCTTCGCACAATATTGGCTGATGGAAAATCAGCTTCGGTTGCGGACGGAAGTACGCCAGTCCCTTTGGGGCGGCGACGGTCTGGTCGCCGATCTGGCGCTTGATTGGTTTCAGCCCGTTGGCAACAAATTGGTTCTGTCGGCGGGGCCACGCATGTCACTGGCAGACACCACCTACATGCGCAGCAACTTTGGCATCTCGGCGGGTCAAGCCGCAAGAAACGGTCATGTCAGCGCCTTCGACGCGGCCGGCGGCCTGAAATCGGTCGGCTTCACGGTGGCGGCGACCTATACGATCACGCCTCAATGGAGCGTGCAGGTCTATGAGAAATATAACCGTCTAGTGGGCGACGCCGCCGACAGCCCGATCACGTCGCGGTTCGGCTCACCCGACCAGAATATGATCGGCTTTACCCTCAACAGGACCTTCAACATCGATTTTTGAGGCACTGCGCGCTTCATGATCGGTGATGTAGTTGCGCGTCAGCGGCAGGACGTCGTTGCGCTTGGTGATCTGGATCTGGAAGACGACGAGATCCTCGTAGCGGAAGGCCGCTTCCGCGGTCGAAAGATAATATTCCCACATGCGGCAGAAACGCTCGTCATAAAGCTTCGCCACCTCATCCCAACGCGCCATGAAACGCTCGCGCCAGCTTTCGAGCGTGTAGGCATAATGGAGGCGCAGCACCTCGACATCGGTGATCGACAATCCCGCCGCTTCGATCTCGGGCACGATCTCCGAAAGTGCCGGAATATAGCCGCCGGGGAAGATGTATTTGTCGAGCCAGGGCGTGGTGAAGCCTGGTGTCGATGAGCAGCCGATGGTGTGAAGAACCATGATGCCATCGTCCTCCAGCAGCTCGGCGCATTTGCGGAAAAAGGTCCGATAGGAGGACAGGCCGACATGCTCGAACATGCCGACCGAGACGATCCTGTCGAAGCGGCCCGTCAGACTGCGATAGTCCCTGAGCGCGAATTGCACTTCCGCCGGCGCTTCACTGAGGCTGGCCTGCACCCGCTTCGAAGCATAATCATGCTGCTCTTCCGACAGCGTAACACCGAGGACATACCCTCCCGGCGCCTGTTCGGCCAGATGCAGCGCAAGGCCGCCCCAGCCGCAGCCGATATCGAGAATGCTGTTGTCCGGCTCGATCGATAGCTTGGCGGCGAGGTGCCGCTTCTTGGCCAGCTGCGCCTCTTCCAGCGATTGGTCGGGATGCTCGAAATAAGCGCAGGAATATTGCCGGTCCGCATCCAGGAAAAGCGCGTAGAGCCGCCCGTCGAGATCGTAGTGATGCGCGACATTGGTCTTCGAGCGTCTCGGCAGGTTGCGATGACGGAAAATCCGCAGCTTCGTGCGGACATGATCGATGATGCGGGCGATCAGCGGATGCGTGCTGTTCTGCGCCTCCCGCAACATCATCGCGACGAAATCGTAGAGCGAGCCATGTTCGACGAGAAAGCGGCCGTCCATGTAAAGCTCGCCGAGCCTTGCATCGGCATCAATCAGGAAAGCCCATTGCGCGCGGTTGTCGGTAAAGCGGACGCAGACGAGCTCGCCGGTGCCGTCGCCGAATGTCAGCGCGCGACCGCCCGCCGTCATCACGATCAGCGATCCCCGCGACACGATGCTCGACAGCGCTCGCTTCAGGCTCCAATCCGCAAGACTGGATGCCATTGTATTCTGGCGATGGTCTTCCGCTGGCAATCCGGACATTATCGATCCTCACCGCTGTCGGCGCGCAGCGAACCGCGCTTCGTCCAGCCATCTCCGCTCGTCGCCTCACCGGCCGCGCCGGCGATCAGCCAGACGCCCGTCAGGATCAGGCCACTGCCGACCACCTGAAGGCCGACGATAGGTTCGCCGAAGACGAACCAGCCGGTGGCGATGATCAAGACGTAGCTTACACCGGAAAGCGGGAAGGCCCGGCTGAGGTCGAGTTCGGAAAGCACGTTCATCCAGATGAAGAAGCAGGCGATCTCGACGGCGATCGCCGCCAGGATCCAATGCGAGCCGAGCGCCTGCCATAGCCAGCCGGCACCGGTCGCGTCACCCAGTTGCTCGGCGCCGTGCTTGATGAAGAACTGGAACAGCGTGTTCAACACCGGCACGGCAAGCCAGGATAGGCGCATTGATGACATCACTGGCCCGCCTCATCTGTGGAAAGCAGTGGCGAAACCAGCCGCAATATCTTCTGGAGAACAGGATTGCGATGCCGGAAGAACATCGTATTGGCGGTCAACTGGCTCCCGAGCCGCACCTTGTTTTCATAATAGGCCTGGCCGCTCTGATAACGGCCGATCCCATGCTCGAGGCAATAGCGCAGATTGGTGAACCAGCTGAGAAAATAGAGATTGTAAGGCCGCCCCGCTTCCCCATCCATGCAGAAGAACTTGTCGATGGCGATGTGTTCGTCATGCACGATCAGATTGGCGGCCAAGAGCTTGTCTTCGACGAAATAGAAGGCACAGAAGGAGCGGCCACGCATCCGGGCGAGGATGCCCTCGAAATAGTCCGGGGTGAGTTCCTCGAACTGCCATTCGCTGCGATTGCGCGTGTCGTGGTAGAGCGCCATGACCTTCGGCAGGAAATCGCCGAAATCCGTCCGCATTTCGACCCTGACCTGCTCGAAGGATTTCAGCTTGCGGCGCATGTCCTTGCGGGTGCCCGCCGACAGCCTGGCAAGATACTCGTCGATCGTCTTGAAATCCACGTCGAGCCACGCGGTCGGCAGGCCACCGATCGAGGCATAGCCGCGGCCCGAGAGCAGGCCGCCAAATTCGGCGGTGACCGGCTCGGGAATATCCTTGATGCCCATCAGCGAGCAATCTTCCGTGGCCGCGAGCTCCTCAAAGAACGACAGCAGCTCGGCAAACAGCACCGTGCGGCGTTCCGGCGGCACGTCGGGGTGAAAACCGACAGCGCCCGTTTCGGTACAGGGAGAACCGAGGCAGGCAAGACGCAGCGTCAGGAAACCCGGAAAGCGTTGCCGCACGCGGCGCACCGCCCTGCGGAGCCAGCCGTCCTCCAATGTCGTGTCCAGCGCATACGGGCAGAGGAAGACCGGCATGGCGGCACTGACCCGCCCGTCCTCAACGATGGTGATGTAGCGCCAGTCGAAACCGGCGATACCGGCCTCCTCGATGGCCAGCAGGCAGTCATAATCCTCGACCTGATCGTGGAAGCAGGCATTCCAGGCATCGCGGCCGACGGCGCGGATGCTGAAATGCACCTCGGCGACAGGATCTCGTTCCGGTGCCGGCAAATATTTAGGCAAGGGCTTGAGCATGGCTTGCCTCAAAAAAATCCGCAGTGAAATCCGCCACCTGCCGATGCTGACGGTCGACATGGATCATGTGGTAACTGTCCTTGATCCATCTGAGCTCGTGCGGACCACCGATGTGATCGGAAATGTAACGCGCATGTTTAGGGCTGCTGAGGTCATCGTCCTCGGCGTGCAGGATCAGCGTCGGCGTCTTCATCTGCGGCAGCCGACCGCGCAGGGTCTTGCCCAGCCGATGCATTTCGACCAGCCCCTTGCCGGGGAATGTTTCGAGCACGCCTTCCCCGGCCATAGTCCCGATCAGCCGACGCATGCGCTCGTCCTTGATCCCGAGGGATGCGGTCTCGCGGAAATTGAGACGATCGAGAAAAGGAATGCGCGACAGCCAGCTGATCTGCGAGGATAAAAGCGGATAATAGAAGGGAACGTCCCAGCCGTCATAGTGAAAGCAGGGGGAATAGATGGCCACGGCACGGATCGTTTCCGGCTGACGTTCAGCCGCCAGCATCGAAAGCTTGCCACCGACGCAGATACCCGCGGCGAAGACCTGCTGCGTTCTTTCGGCGAGCACCGACGATGCCTGCACGACGCTGTCCAGCCAGTCCTCCCATCGCGAGCGCCGCAGCGTGCCCGCATCCACCCCATGCCCGGCCAGCAACGGCGCATAGACGCTGTAGCCCTTGCGATTGAGGTGCCGCGCGACCAGCTTCATTTCTGCCGGAGCCCCGGTCAGCCCATGGATCAGGAGGACCCCTTTTCCATTGGTGCCCTCCAGAAAGAAGCTCAGTTCATCAGCTTTCATGAGAAAGCTCCGACTGCCGGTTCTCCTTGGCCATGAAGCCGAGGGCGTGGCAGGTGCTGATCACATGCGTGCCGGCCTTTTCCTGCTCGTCCTTGATCTGCTCGTGCAAGGTTGGCAGTTTCGTCCAGTGGGTCTTCGGGCGGTAGTGATGTTCGGCATGATAGCCATTGCCGAACCACAGCCAATTGTAGAACGGCTTGTGGCTGCTGACGCCCCAGGCAATCGGCTCGTCTGGATCGCCGTGCAGATGCTCGTAATAGCCGTTCAGCGACGACAGGCAGTTGCCGAGATAATAGAAGGGCACGAAGAACAGCACGGCCTTCCAGTCATAGATCAATGCAATCGCGGCGAGACCGAAGAAGAAAAACAGCTCGAACCGGCCCCATTTCGCATCGAAGGGGCGGCGGCGGGCAATCGCCTTGTGGATGTCGCCAAGGCTGTCGCGGAAGAAGCTCAGGAACGTGTAGGACCACACATTCTCCGGCTCGCCGTTGTGGCCGTGGCGGTAGATCGACAGCATGTCGATCGTCTCACCCTTGTCGTCCGGCCGGTCGCTGTTGCCGGAATGGTGACGCATATGCACCCAATGATAATAGGTCTGCGAGAAGCCGATCGCGACCGATTCCAGCAGGCTGAAGGCATAGTTCATCCAGCGCGGCTTGAAATAGGGCGTGTGAATGAAATTATGGGATATGCTGTTGATGTTCCACGAGATCGACACGGCATAGAGGCAGCCGAGAACCGTCGAGAGCCACAAGGGCCGGCTTTCGAAGCCGACGATCAGGTAGACGTCGAAGGCGAGATGCGCCACGGCGGCCAGAACCGGCGCCACATCCCATCTGGTATGAGCAAAGATTTTCATAGTCCGGTTACTCCCACACAGGCCACGCCGGCGGTCACCAGGAACACGCCCATCGCGTGGCGGAGATTGATGTTTTCCTTGAAGATCATGCCCCCTGCGAGCACGACGACGACATAGCTCAGCGCCATCAGCGGAAAGGCGATGGTGAGGGGGACACGCTCGAGAACGGCGGTCCAGGCGAATAGCTCTACCGCCCAGAAGACGATGCCAAGCCATGTGACAGGCTTTGTCATTGCCGCAAGCAACGCGTTTTCGCTTGCCGACTGCTTGAAACAGACCTCGCGCGCCGTTTCCGCCAGCACGCAGAAAAGGATGAGGCCGAGCATGGGAAGGGTCAGGGTGCCGCTCATCCCATGTACTCCGCCAGCACTTCGAGCAGCGCGTGATTTGCGGCGCTGTTGATGTTTCTGGTCGTCTCGACCTTCGGCCGGATGCGTGGCTGATCGATGAAGATCTCGGCCCGCTTCATCAGCTTGGTCCGAAAATCGCCGGCATAGCTCGGAGTGGAATAATCGCCGATGACATCCGCACCAATGATACGATGCCGGCTACCGATTTCGCTGATCAGCGCCAGGAGATAGGGCAGCCGCATGCGGCCCTGATCCCAGTTGGTGACGGCATCATCAGCAGCAAGCACATCCTTGTCGATCGTCAGGTAAACGGCCTCGGTGCGAATCCGGCTCAGCATCCGGTCGATGAAATTGTCCTCGCCGATCTCGGAGATGGATTTCCAGTGCAATGCTCCCTTGTCCTGCCGGTAGCTGGCGCCGCTGCCGTAATCGGCCAGCACCCGGCTCGGCGGATGCTCATAAGGGTAGAGTTCCAGCTTGCCTTCGCCGAGCCAGTGCAGATTGGCGCCCTTGCGCTCCGGGCTGCGCAGATCCCGGCTGCAAACGCCGATGGTGATCACCTTCTGGATGTTGCGGTTCGCAAGAGCGCTGTTGACCCAGGATCCGCAATGCATGCCGCCTTCGAAGGTGACCCAGTCCGGATGATTGTCGAAATGAATGAGGGTCGTGGCGACCGGCTGCCGCTCCAGAGCTCCGTCGAGAAGCAAGGCCGTCACATGATGAAAGTCGCCCGAGCCCATGAAGGAGAGCTGGGGATCCTTGCCGAGCGTGGGGGTGCTCTTGGCAATTTCACGCCCGAGTTCGGCGAGCGCCTTCTGCTTGCCCCAGAGCCGGACGGCTTTGCCGGCTCCCTTGTCGAAATATTGGCACGCGCCCGCAAGCTCGCAGGCGCGCACGAAATCCGGCTGCAGCTCCAATGCATCATCGAGATGAAGAAGAAGGAGCTGCACCGTCTTATCTCCGGGCCGCGCGCGTCAGAAGCTGATCGAGCAGGGAAAGCGCCAGATCGATCTCCTCGCGGGTGATGAGCAGGTTGGGCGCGAAGGTGATGACGTTCTTATGGTAGCCGCCGACATCGAGCACGAGGCCGTACATCTTGGCGCCGACCTGCAGGTCACCCTTCATGCCTTCATCGCAAAGCCAGTCCATCGTCGCCTTGTCGGGCGTATAGCTGTCGTCCTTGCAGATCTCCATCCGCAGAGCGAGGCCAAGGCCGTCGACTTCGCCGACGATGGCATGGCGCTTCTGCAACTGCTTCAGCCCATCGAGGAAATACGCGCCCTTGGCCATGATGGCCGTGCCGAAATCCTCTTCTTCCAACATTTTCATCGCTTCGAGAGCCACGGCGGTCCCCATCGGATTGCTGGCGAAAGTGGAATGTGTCGAGCCGGGCGGGAAGATCGTCGGGTTGATCATCTCTTCCCGTGCCCAGACGCCTGAAAGCGGATTGAGCCCGTTGGTGATCGCCTTGCCGAAGACAAGAATGTCGGGCGACACGCCGAAATGCTCGATCGACCAGAGCTTGCCGGTGCGATAGACGCCCATCTGGATTTCGTCGACGACGAGCAGAATGCCATGTTCATCCAGCACCTTCTTCAGCTCGACGAAGAAGTTCATCGGCGGAATGACATAGCCGCCCGTGCCCTGGATCGGCTCGATGTAGAAGGCGGCATATTCCGACTTGCCGGCCTTCGGATCCCAGACGCCGTTATATTCGCTCTCGAACAGACGGGCGAATTTCTGGACGCAGTAATGCCCATATTCTTCCTTCGACATGCCCTTCGGGCCGCGGAAGTGATAGGGAAACTCGACGAACTGTGCCCGGTCGCCAAAATGGCCGTAGCGACGGCGATAGCGATAGCTCGAGGTGATCGCGGAAGCACCGAGCGTGCGGCCGTGATAACCACCTTCGAAGGCGAACATCAGGCTCTTGCCGCCGGTGTAATTGCGCACCAGCTTCAGCGAATCCTCAACCGCCTGCGAACCGCCGACGTTGAAATGAACGCGGCCCTTGTGCCCGAACTTGCGCTCGGCATCCTGAGCAATCATCGCCGCCAGCTCCACCTTTTCGCGGTGCAGATACTGCGAGGCGACCTGCGGCAGCCGATCGAGCTGGCGATGCGCGGCGTTGTTCAGGCGCTCGTTGCGATAGCCGAAATTGACGGCGGAGTACCACATCTGCAGATCGAGGAACGGCGTCCCAGTCCGGTCGTAGACGAAGGAGCCTTCGCATTCTTCGAAGAATTTCGGTTTTGCCGTGTAGTGGACGGTATCGCCGTGGGAGCAATAGGCCTCCTCAAGGATACGCAATTCCTCTTCGGATTTGATCGGCAATTGCGTCTCGCCACTGAAGGCTTCGGCTACATTGGTTTTCATAAGATGCCTCTTGGTCTTGTTCATGCGGTCTTTGAATGCAGCAGCGCGCGCTGTCCGCGCGTGACGCCGGGAAGAACGGCTTTCATCTTTGGAAGCAGGTCGGTGAAGGTTTCGAAGGCGACATGGGGAATGCCGCGGTCTTCGCAGTAGTCGATCAGCTTGGCCTTCGCGAAGATGAGATCGACTTTGTCGGAAACGCAGAAATCGCTTCGTCCATCGCCGATATAGATCTGCAGATCGGGGCTCTTGACGACCCGGCATTTGCAGACGCCGGACCCGGACATGCAGCCGTTTGCGGTCGGCGACGGGAAGAGGGAATAGGATTCATGACCATCGGCGAAGCAATAGGTCAGCACGTTGGCGACGATCGCCATGTCGTCGATGCCATGGCGCGCCAGAATATGACGAATGAAGTAATCGACACCATCGCTGACGATGGTAACGGGCAGATCACTGCTGCGGCAATAGGACAGGAATTCTTCAAAGCCGGGATCGATGGACGCGGTGTCCAGCAGGGCGTCGATGTCCTGCCGGCTTGCCTGGACCAGGGCGATCTGGCGGCGCATGCACTCGCCCGACCCCATCAGCCCCTGTTTCCACTGGCGCTCTATGTCTTCCCACTCTGGATCGGCGAAACGGGATAACACCATATCCGTCGCGTCTTCGATGGAGATAGTCCCATCAAAATCGCAAAACACCTGCATGAAACGCCCTTTCGCCTTATCCTTGGGTTGCGTTTAACAACCGTGGATGAGCCAGGCATGAGGGGAGAATGATGCGGAAATGAAATCGTGGTAAAGTTGACTCTATTCCGTCTTTGGCAATCGCAGGTCGACCCGCAGGCCCGAGCCCCAACGCGGCGTCGATAACTCTATCGTGGCGGCAAGCCGATCCGCCGTATCGGCGACAATTGCCAGGCCAAGCCCGGCGCCTTCGGTATGCAGCGTATCGATCCGATAGAAGCGCTGGAAGACCGCTTCACGTTCGTCGGCCGGAATACCCTGCCCGCTATCGCTGATTGATATCAGCCAGAGCCCGCTTTCAGCGGTGATCATGACCTCGATCCTACCGGCGACCGGTGTGTATTTGATGGCATTGTCCAGGAGATTGCTGACCATCATGCGCAGCAGCGATTCATCCGTCTTCACCTGCGCCGCCTCGTCACCCTCCAGCACGACATCGAGCTGCCGGCTGTTGATGATGTTGCCAAACTCCGCCAGCACCGACGCCACCATATGATAGAGCGGCACCGGCGTCGGATTGAGGGGATGATGGCTGACCCTGGCAAGTCGCAACAATTGCTCGATCAGATGGATGGCACGGTTGTTGCTGGCAACGAGATCAGCGACAATGGCCTGCCGCTCCTGCTCGCTATCGCTGTTGCCCAGCATTTGCAGCAACAGCTTCACGCTGGCTTGCGGGGTGCGCAATTGATGTGCGGCAAGATCGGAGAAACGCCGCTCGAGCGTCAGGGAATGGCCGAGCTTCTCGAGAAGCTGGTTGATCGAGCGACCAAGCGGCAACAGGTCCCGCGGCAGGCCTTCGACGGGAATAGCCGAGAGATCGTCCGGCGATCGGGTACGGATCTGACGCACCAGCCCGTGGATCGTTCGAAGGCCGCTATTGATGCCGAGCCAGATGAGAAAGCCGATGATCGGCACCAGCACGAGCAGCGGAAAGAAGAGATTGAGCAGGATGTTAGAGACCAGAGTTTCGCGAAGGGCAATCTTTTCGCCGACCTCCATCACGATCGTCGAGTTCGGTATCGGCAGCGAATAGACGCGCCACTCCTCTCCTCGATAGGTGATGGTGGTGAAGCCGACCTTCTGCCGCGGGACGTCGGACATGAACGCCGTGCTGCTGTAGAAGCGGATACTGCCGTCGTCCCAGGCGCGAAACATATGGGCGTCGGCATAATCGTCCGCGTCCTCATTGAAGGCGAGCTGGTTATCCATGTTGAAGTCGATGTCGTCGACCTGCCTCGGAGCGCGATCGGGCGACCTCTCCAGAGGGTGACGCAGCAGGCTCCACAGCACATTTGCGTCATTGATCAGCTGGGCATCGTAGATATTATCGATTTCGCGCGTCGCGCTGTTGAACGCGAAAGCGGCGATCACTACGATCGTCACCACCACGACCGGCGCGATCCTGAGGAAAAGCTTGCGGGTGAGTGTGGAATTGTTCATCGCTCGATCATGTAACCAACGCCACGGATCGACTTGATGAAATCGCTGCCGAGCTTCTTGCGCAGATTGTAGATCGTCACCTCGATCGTGTTGCTCTCGACCGTGCTTTCGGCATCGTAAAGCGCATATTCGATATCGTTCTTGGTCACGTATCGGCCGCTGCGCTCCATCAGAAGCTTCAGCAGATGGAATTCCTTGGCCGTGGTGTGAACCTGTACATCGCCCTTGCGGGCAACCATCGCCGAAGGGTCGACCTCGATATCGCCACAGCGAATGACGCTTTCTGTTCGTCCGTCGCGACGGCGGATCAGCGCGCGCATGCGGGCAAGCAGCTCGTCGAGATCGAACGGCTTGACCAGATAATCGTCGGCGCCTTCATCGAGCCCCTCGACCTTCTGGCGCACGGCGTCGAGCGCCGTCAGAAGCAGGACCGGCACCGAATTGCCTCTCTGCCGAATGCCTCTCAAGACCTCCATGCCGCTGAGCTTCGGCAGGTTGATATCAAGCACGATTGCCGCGAAATCCGAATGCCGGGCAGCCTCGAGACCGGACTCGCCGTCGCGCATCCAATCGACGCCGTATGCGTGCTTCTCCAAAGCCTTCTTCAGGGATGATCCGAGGATATTGTCGTCTTCAACTAACAGAACACGCACAGCCGATCTCGCTTCGCCGATGGGGGTTATGCACCCGATGTGAACCGCAATTGGAGCGGCCTTGTGGCAAAGCTGTCGAGCTTGCGCACCGGCTCAATACTTGAACAAATTTCGCGGCATAGCAAGAATCTGGCTTTTTTCGCCCTCGTCCGTCACCAGCTCATCCAAAAAAGCCAGGTTGCTGGCATAGGTCTGTGCCGCCTCATGCTGGGTATGCGGCCAGTCGCTGCCCCACATGAGGCGGTCCAGACCAAAGGCATGACGCAGCAGGGGATAGGCCTGCCGGGCGAAATCTCTCCCTTCCGGCCCATTGCGATAGGGAGCGGAGAGCTTGACGTAGACCCATCCCGACGACCCGAGTTCCAACAAGGCGCGGAAGCCCGGATCGGCGATGCCGAGTTTGGGATCGGGCAGGCCGAAATGATCGACGACCACGTTCATCCCATTGTCCGCCAACATTTGTGCGAGTGGCGCGAGGTCGGCGGCGTTGCGCTGGATCTCGATCTGCCAGTCGAGTGACTTCAGTGTCGCCAGCAGATCCCGCCATTCCCGCGTCGCGAAATCCGGCAAGGCCTGCCCAACGAGGTTGAGACGGATACCGACCACTCCAGCTTCGTCATAAGCGACGAGCTGCTCCAGCGAGGTGCCGGGGTCGATCACCACAATGCCGCGCAACCGGCCGCCCGCCGCTTTCAGGCAATCGAGAAGATAGGAATTGTCGGTCCCAAGGAAGCTCGGCTGTACGAGCACGCCATGGGTCAGCCCATTCTCATCGAGCTGACGCAGATAGGCATTCAGGCGCGCGTCGTACTCCGGCGCGTAGCGCCTGCCCGGCGCCAGCTTCAGCTTGCGATCAAAGACATGCGCGTGGGTATCGATACGAAAGGAGGATACAGTCATGATGTTGATCGCTATGCGGTCCGGACCCATGGAGACCATGGATCCGGAGCCATCGAGAAGCAAGCCACGACGGCAGCGACAGAGATTTCAATCATGGTGGTATCTCGTGACATTCGGTTGCAAGCCTATGATTGCGCCGAGGAAGTGGGCTGCTCGAATACCTTGCCGCGCGTTTCCGGCAGCATGAACACGGCGACCAGCACCAGGGAATAGGCGAAGGCCGCATCGATGCCAATGGCTGGACCGAGCCCAATCCTGTCGCTCAGGTACCCGACGAGCAACGGGAAGCCGGCGGAGACAATCCGGCCGAAATTATAGCAGAAGCCCACCCCGGTGCCACGAACACCGGCGGGATAAAGCTCGCTGAAAAGTGCGGCCATGCTCGCCGGAATGCCTGCCGAGAAGAAACCGAGCGGAAAGCCCAGAAACAGCATCTGCCAGTTCGACAGCGGCGCGAAGATGTAGATCAGAACCGTCGCCACGCAGGCACCCGCGAACAAGGTGACATTGACGCGCCGACCAAGCCGGTCGCTGAGCATTCCGCTAACAATGCAGCCGCAGAAAAAGGCGACGATGATCACGGCAAGATAGGCACTGGAGCCGAGCACGGAAAGCTGGCGGACCTCGCGGAGATAGGTCGGCAAAAACGTCGTCAGCGCCGCATAGCCTCCATGCGCCCCTGTGCCAAAAAGTGCGCCAACCAGGGTGAAGCGCAATACGTCCGGGCGGAAAATGCCTGCGACCGTCTGCC
Source organism: Rhizobium lusitanum (assembly GCF_014189535.1). Lineage (NCBI taxonomy): Bacteria > Pseudomonadati > Pseudomonadota > Alphaproteobacteria > Hyphomicrobiales > Rhizobiaceae > Martinezella > Martinezella lusitana. The sequence continues at coordinate 2,175,822 of NZ_CP050308.1, forward strand.
AGAACGGCGGCTGGTCGGCCTTGGCCGTGGCTCTCGGTGGCTCGGCGATGCCGCGGCGGATGAAGATGATCAGCAGCGCCGGCAGCAGCCCGATCGCGAAGAGTACACGCCACGCAATATCATGTTCGACAAAGGTGAAGATGATGGCGGAAAGCAGGACCGCGCCGCCCCAGCCGACCGCCCATGCGCTCTGCACCGCAGCAAGCGCCCTGCCGCGATTTTCCGGCCGGATGATTTCGGCCATCAGCACGGCACCGCAGGCCCACTCCGCACCAAAACCGAGACCCTGGATCGCCTTCAGCACCAGAAGCTGGTTATAGGTGGTGACGAAGGCGCAAGCGAAGGTGGCAAGCGCGAAGGTCGCGACCGTGATCTGCAATGCCTTGACCCGGCCGAAACGGTCGCCGAGGGCTCCGCCGAACCAGCCGCCAATCGCGCCGAAAAACAGGGTAATCGAACTGAGGAGACCGGCATCGGCTTTGGTGATGTCGAAAGCGACGATCAGCGCCGGGATCACCAGGCTGAACATCTGAACATCGAGCGCGTCGAGACCCCACCCCCCCAAAACTCGCCCAGAACGTCTTGCGTTCCAATGGCGAGCACTCCTTGTACCAACTAGACATTATTCTCCTCCCCGCGCCTTATCCCAGCGCGCCAGTTCATTTTCCTAAAGGTTACAGATCAGCGTATGTCGACGTGATAGCGGAATCGGTCGGCGGGACCGCGTGAACGCCGCCATTCAATGGGTCGTCGCTCCAGATCGAAGGCAACACGCTCGATGACCACCAAAGGCGATCCCGGTTCCAACCCCAGCAGGCGTGCCTGAAGCGGCGGTGCGATCTCGACGGTCAGCGTTTCCTCCGCCGATACAACCACCTGCTCGCAACGTTCCTCATAAAGCGGATAGAGAAGATCGCCGAATTCGGAGGTATCGATCGTCAGCAGCGCTTCGAAGCGCGACCTTTCCAGCCAGATCTCTTCGGCCAGCAGCGGGACGCCGCCGATGAGGCGAAGGCGCGAAAGGGAAATGACAGGGTCTCCCTCGCGCAGCCGCAGCGCCGAGGCGACGGCCGAGGGTGCCGCGATACTTTCACGCCGAAGAATGCGGCTCTCGGGCACGCGGCGCTCGCCGCTCTCCGACTGGAAACGGAAAAAGCGGAAGAGCGAGGAGTTGAAGCGCGCCCGCCGCACATAGGTGCCGCGCCCCTGGTGGCGCTCGACGACGCCATCGGCCACGAGTTGGTCGATCGCCTTGCGGACGGTGCCTACGGCGACGCCATAGGTTGCCGAGAGCTCCGCCTCCGACGGAATCGATTCGCCAGGTCGCCATTCCTGACGATTGATCCTCGCGGCAAGATCGTCGCGCAATCGTTGATAGCGGGGAAGTCGGTCATCTAAAGAGGTCATACAGTCATATAGATGACTAAATGATATGTTGTCAATTCGGCAGCGTGAATGCTGGATATAACGAATCAAACGAAACCCGCACCTGGCCGACTCCCTGATGCTGAAACGCAGGGAGCGGCTGGAAAAATAGCTCTATCTGAAAAGTGTCAGGACACGGCTGCGGTCAGACAATCGGCGAAATGCGCGATCGCCGGCTGATCCGCCTGTGGCTTCAATATACCGATCTCCCGGTAAAAGATCCTGTCGGCCAGCGACACCACGCGGACCGACGGTGGAAGAGGCAAGTTCCCCTCGGTCATCGGCAACAGCGCCACGCCAAGTCCCTGTCCAACCAAAGCCACCATCGCGGATATGTCATCGATCTCCACTGATTCCCTGGCAGTGACCGACAGGGACCGCAGGAACCGATCGACCTGCCTGCCGCCGAACGAACTGCGCTCATAACGAATGAACGGTTGCTCCTGCAGCAAGGCCAGCCAGTCGTCACCCTCCACATGGCTTGGGACCGCCAGCACATAGGGCTCGCGCATCAACGGCTGCCAAGCCAGATCCTTCGGTATGCCGAAAGAAGGTTTGATGACGACGGCCAGGTCGAGCTCGCCCGTATCAAGCAGATCGAGCAGATGAAGAGAAATCCCGGGCACGATATGGATGTGATGCTTTGGAAAGTGATCGCGAAACGACACGAGCGCGCGGGCAAGAACGGTTGACTGGACGGAGGCAATGGCGCCAACACGCAGACGCCCGCCCCTATCTTCATCCGACGGATCGGCAATCGAATCAAACTTCGCGATGATGTCCTTCGCCCGCTCGAGCGTTCTCAGCCCGGCGGCGTTCAGCGTGGCGGAGCGGCCTGTCCGCTCGAACAGCTGGACGCCAAGCTTTTCTTCCAGCCGCTTCATCTGGCCGCTGACCGCTGCTTGCGTCAGCCCGATCCGGTCGCCCGCGGCAGCAAAGGTTCCGAAGCGGGCGACGGCCACCAGCGTTTTCAGTTCCGGAATCACAATTGATAATTTTTCCTGTTTCTCAGGCTCACTATATATCGTTTTTCATAAGAATAAATGTTTCTTATAAATCGCGGCATTGGATTTCACCCCATGGAGATGAACGATGACTGCAACACCCCTTCACCCTTTCCATCTTGCCTTCCCCGTCAACGACCTCGCGGCCGCACGCACCTTCTATGGCGGTCTTCTCGGCTGCTCGGAGGGCCGAAGCTCTCCCGACTGGATCGATTTCAACTTTTATGGTCACCAGGTCGTCGCCCATCTGGCTCCTCAGGAAACCGGTGAAGTCGTGGCTAACGCGGTCGACGGTCACGGCGTTCCGGTGCGCCATTTCGGGGTCGTTCTGTCGATGGAAGAGTGGGAGGTCGCGGCGGAGAGGCTGACCAAGGCGAATATCGAATTCGTCATCAAGCCCTATATCCGTTTCAGGGGCGAACCCGGCGAACAGGCAACCATGTTCTTCAAGGACCCGAGCGGCAATGCCGTCGAATTGAAGGCGTTTGCCGATATCAACAGCCTGTTTGCCAAATAGGCCAGAGCCTCGATCACATGAGGCGGGGGCTAGATGCGCCCGCCCAACCTCCGCATGGATGCCGCCAGCACATCGAAAATTCGCGGGTCGGTCGATTGCGCGACATTGAAGCGCAGGAAGCGGCCGGCGGTATCCATCAGGCTGAAGGCATTGCCGGGGGCGAGGATGACGCCCTCGGCAAGGCAGGCGCGGGCAAGACCGGCCGCCTCGATCCCCTCCGGCAGCCGGCACCAGAGGAACATGCCCGCCTGCGGCTTCAGCCAGGGGACGATACCGTTCACCTCCAGGCGCGAGGCCGTCTCGCCCATCGTCTTGGCAAGCCGCGCCCGAAGAGCCTCCATATGCTTGCGGTAACTGCCGTCCTTCAATGCCGAAAACAAAAGTTCCGCCGAAAGCTGGCCGCTGCTGAAACTGGTGGCCACCTTCAGGTCGACAAGGCCATCGATCCAGTCGGGCCGCGCGGCGATGAAGCCGCAGCGCACCGAAGCCGACAGGGTCTTGGAGAAGCTGCCGATATGGATCACCCGGTCAAGCCCGTCATAGGCGGCAAAGCCGCGGCGCCGGCATCTGCTCGAAATCGGCAAAGATATCGTCCTCGACGATGATCAGGTCGGATGCATCCGCGAGCTTCAACAGGCGATGCGCGGTTACCGGCGACAAGGTCGCGCCGGTCGGATTGTGAACCGCGGAATTGGTGATGTAGAGGCGCGGCCTGTGCTTTTCGAGCGCCTCGCCAAACAGCGCGATATCCGGCCCTTTCGGCGTGAAGGGTACGCCGACGACATTGGCCCGGTGAGCGCGCAGCAGGGCATGGAAATTGAAATAGCAGGGATCGTCGACCAGCACGGTATCGCCGGGTTCGAGCAGGAACCGGCAGATGAGATCGATCGCCTGCGTGCCGGACTCCGTCAGCATGATCTGATCGGGCGAGGCGATAATGCCGTGCTCCGCCATGCGCCTCGCCAGAAGCTGCCGCAAGGGCGGTAATCCAAGCTGCGTTCCATAGTCGGTGAGAACCCCACCCTCCGTGCGCGCCAGGTTGCGCATCGCGCGACGTAGTGCCGCCTGCGGCATCCAGGAGGGCGGAAGCCAGCCGCAGCCGGGCTTCAGCACATCCTCGCCCACCTCCAGCGATTGCCGCGAAATCCAGAGCGGATCGACGTCACGGTCAAGCCGGGGATCGATCTCGGACAGGGAAAGCGGCGCGAGCGGCCCGCAGACATAGAAGCCGGAACCGGGCCGCGAACGGATCACACCTTCGGCCGCCAGCCGCTCATAGGCCTCGACCACGGTGGAGACCGACACCTGCATGGTCTTGGCGAAGCTGCGCACCGAAGGGAGCCTCGCGCCGGGCGGGAGGCTCCGTGCGGCGATCCGCTCCGAAATCGCCGCCATCACGCCCTCTATCCGCGTGACGCCGCTCCCGTTCGCCGCAATAAAGCCGTTCATCCGTACCACACCTCATACCATAACAGTTCATACGAATTGTACTGCACCGTCTCTGGAATAGCCAGCCGACTTCGCCGATATCGCGGACGACAAACCAGGAGCATGAGCATGGACAAGACAACGAGTGGCTGGATCTACGGACTGACGGGCGTGCTGATCTTCAGCGCCTCGCTGCCGGCAACGCGGGTGGCGGTGATGGATTTCGATCCCGTCTTCCTGACCGTCGCCCGCGCCGCGATCGCCGGCATCCTGTCGCTCTGCCTGCTGTTTGCCTTCCGGGAAAAGCGGCCCGTTCGGGGCGATCTCGTCTCCCTCATCATCGTCGCAATCGGCTGCGTCGTCGGTTTTCCGCTGCTGACGGCGCTAGCGCTCAAGCATGTCACCTCGGCCCATTCGATCGTCTTCATCGGACTGCTGCCGCTGGCGACTGCCATATTCGGCGTCTTGCGCGGCGGCGAGCGGCCACGGCTGGCCTTCTGGATATTTTCGGTGATTGGCAGCGCCATCGTCTGCGGCTATGCGCTCGCGCAGGGCATCTCCGCCTCGCCGATCGGCGACCTGCTGATGCTTGCGGCAATCCTGGTTTGCGGCCTCGGCTATGCCGAAGGCGCGGTGCTGTCGCGCCGGCTGGGCGGCTGGCAGGTGATTTGCTGGGCGCTGGTGCTCTCGCTGCCGGCCATGATTGCGCTTTCCCTCTTCACGATGCCGCAGACCATCGACAATATCGGCGAGCCAGCCTGGATCGGCCTGATCTACGTCTCGCTCTTCAGCATGCTGATCGGTTTCATCTTCTGGTATCGCGGGCTGGCACAGGGCGGCATCGCCGCCGTCGGACAATTGCAGCTCCTCCAGCCGTTCTTCGGCCTGGCACTCGCCGCTACGCTGCTGAAGGAAAGCGTTAGCTGGTCCATGTTTGCCGTGACCCTCAGCGTCGTCGCCTGCGTGGTGGGCGCGAAGAAATTCGCGCGATAGAGCGCGTATCCGGAAGCACGCAGAGTGGCCTTGCACAACTAGACTGATCGGTTTATTGTGATCCAATCAGTCTAACTAGGAGCAAACCATGGCCACTCCACTCATACCGCCGTTTACCCGCGAAACCGCCATCGCCAAGGTCCGCATGGCCGAGGACGGCTGGAACAGCCGCGATCCGGAGCGCGTCTCGAAGGTCTATACCGAAGACAGCCAATGGCGGAACCGCGCCGAATTTCCGCGCGGCCGCAAGGAGATCGTCGAATTCCTCACCCGAAAATGGGCGAGAGAAATCGACTACCGCCTGATCAAGGAATTATGGGCCTTCGACGGCAACCGCATCGCCGTGCGTTTTGCCTATGAATGGCACGACGACAGCGGCCATTGGTTCCGTTCCTATGGCAACGAGAATTGGGAATTCGATGCCGATGGACTGATGCAGCGCCGCTTCGCGTCGATCAACGACATGCCGATCAGGGAAGAAGACCGGAAATTCCATTGGCCGCTCGGCCGCCGCCCCGACGACCATCCCGGCCTCACCGATCTCGGCCTCTGAGATCGGTCATGACGCGCACCATCTTCGAAAAATCGGATGCCATTGCCCTTGTAGCAGAGGTCTTTCGCGAACTCGGCTATGAGGGCGCATCGATGAGCAGCATCACGGCCCGCACCAGGCTATCGAAGGGCAGCCTCTATCACTTTTTTCCCGACGGCAAGGAGGAGATGGCGGCGGAGATCATGGCCAATATCGATGCCTGGTTCGTCACGCAAATGTTCAGGCCGCTCGAGGAGGACGAACCCCGTGCCGCCATTGCCCTGATGTGGGAAACCACCGACACCTATTTCCGCTCCGGCCGTCGCATCTGCCTCATCGGCGCCTTCGCGCTCGACGAAACACGCGACCGTTTCGCCGGCGCGATAAGGGGCTATTTCAAACGCTGGATCGAAGCGCTCGCCGGCGCCTTAATAAGAGGCGGCGTCAAGGAAGCGGAGGCACATGCTCTCGCGGAAGAGGCGGTCGTCGGTATACAGGGCGCACTGATGCTTGCGAGAGCACTCGGAGATGATCGGGTTTTTGGGCGGGCATTGAGGCGGTTAAAAGCCAAACTTGGCGAAGCCGGGCCCGATCAAATGCTTGCATAATCCGCTAGCATTCCCTATGTTGCTAGCATGAACGGCAAGCAGATCAGGACTCTTGCGGCGGTCTTCAGAAACCCGGTATCCGGCACGATCGATTGGACCGATATCGAAAGCCTTCTCATCGCAACGGGCGCGACCGTCATCGAAGGAAGCGGTTCGCGCGTCAAATTCGAGAAAGACGGTGTGGTAGCAAGCTTTCATCGCCCGCATCCAGACAAGGAGGCCAAGCGATATCAGGTCCGTGATGCCAGGGAATTCCTGATCCAGATTGGAGTAAGACCATGAACACCATGAGCTATAACGGCTATCATGCTCGCATCGAATATGACGATGAAGATGAGATCTTTTTCGGCAAGATCGCCGGCATCTCCGACATCATCGGTTTTCATGCTGAAAACGTCGCGGAACTCAAGAAAGCCTTTCACGAAGCCGTCGACGACTACATCGACACCTGCCGGCGGATCGGCAAGGAACCCCAGAAACCCTATTCCGGCAAGATGATGTTCAGGGTTGACCCTGAAGTTCATCGCCGCGCTGCCATGGCTGCCGAGCTTGCAGGCAAGAGCCTGAATCAATGGGCGGAGGAAACCCTGGAAAAGGCTGCAGGACAGGCGGGGCAAATTCGAAGGGCGGGGTGAATTTCGCGGCCAGCCGGAACCGAACTTCACGTCGATCGCGGACAAGGCCGGGCCTGGAGCAATTATGCCCGGCTAGCGCGGGAACATTAGCAATCGCCCATAAATCCAGCGAATGCCGCGATCTTAAGCAATCATCCACAAAAGCGTGGCAGCATTAATCATCTTTGATTTGCAACTGTCCAAGCTCCTATGCTCAGCAGAAAACGGGAGCGCCGAGGAGATGGATAGAGATGCTGCAACAAACTACCGATACCGACGATGCACTGATCGACCGCCTGCAACGGTCGGCTTTCGACTATTTCATGCTGCACACCAATCCGGAAAACGGGCTGGTGGCGGATACCTCGATCAAGACGAGCCACTGTAGCATTGCCGCAGTCGGCTTTGCGCTATCGAGCTATCCGGTTGCCGTCGAGCGCGGCTGGATCAGCCGGGCTGATGCGGCAAAGCGGGTGCTTGCCGCGCTCAATTTCTTTGCCGAGAGCCAGCAGGGCGAGGAGCGCGGGGCCACCGGCCATCGCGGCTTCTATTATCACTTCCTCTACATGGAGACCGGCAAGCGCGCCTGGAACAGCGAGCTCTCGACCATCGACACCGGTCTGCTGCTGCTCGGCGTCCTAACGGCGGCCGCCTACTTCAACGGCTCCAGCCAGACCGAGAAGGATATTCGCGCGCGGGCAACATTCCTCTACGAGCGTTGCGACTGGCACTGGGCGCTGAACAAGGGGCCGACAATCAGCATGGGCTGGAAGCCGAGCAGCGGTTTCCTGCGCTGGCGCTATCAGGGCTATGACGAGGCTGTTTTCCTCTACGTTCTCGCACTCGCCTCGCCGACGCATGCCATCCCCTCGTCCAGCTATGACGCCTTCGCCTCGACCTACACCTGGATGATGTTCAAGGACACGCCCTTTCTCTATGCCGGGCCGCTATTCATCCATCTCTTCTCACATGCCTGGATCGATTTCCGTGGCATCAGCGACAGGTATGTCGCCGAGAAGGAAATCGATTATTTCCGTAACACGCAGACGGCAATCGCCGTCCAGCGCGATTACGCCGACCGCAATCCCGGCCACTTCGTCGGCTATGGCAAGGACATCTGGGGCCTGTCGGCCTGCGATGGGCCGAACCCGACCGGCACCAAGCACAGCCGGCGCTACAGCCCGAAAGTTCTAGGCTATGCGGCGCGCGGCGCACCGCTCGGTCCCGATGACGGCACGATCGCGCCCTGGGGACCACTCTCCTGCCTGCCGTTCGACCGTCAGGTGGCACTCGACGGCACCAAGGCCCTGCTTGCAACCTATCCGAACCTGCTCCTGGAAGGGCGCTTTCCCGGCGGCTTCAATCCGAGCGTCAAGGGATCCGGTCCCGAAGGCTGGGTCGACGACCGCTCGGTCGCCATCGACCAGGGCCTGCTTGTGATGATGATCGAGAATGAACGTACGGGCATGATCTGGAACCTGATGCGCCAATCGCCGATCCTGCGCCGTGGCCTGGACCGCGCCGGCTTTACCGGCGGCTGGCTGGAGGAAAAACAGGCACGGCCGGCAATCGCTTGAGCCCTTAAAGCCCCTCAATCATCGCGATCACATCGTCCTCGACGGAAATGCCGCTCGCCAGCGCTTCGCGCCGCGCCGTCTGGCCGCGACGTCCGGGCAGGCGGACATTGGGGTCGCTGGTGATTTCGCTTGCGAGCAGCGCCAGCCGCTTTGCCGTGTCGGCAGCGCTCATCGCGGCCGGATTGATGGCGATGATCGTCTGGCCGAGCGCGGGCGGCGGGCCTTGGTCGTCAAAGAGCGACGAAGCTTCGAAGGCGTAGTTGGCGCCGGTCAGGCCAGCGGAAAGAATCTCCACCATCAGCGCCAGCGCCGCCCCCTTCGCCTCGCCGGCGGGGATCATCGTGCCGATCAGCGCCTCCTCGGCGTCGGTGGTTGGCTTGCCGTCGCGGTCGAAGGCCCAGTCGTCCGGGATCGGTGCGCCCTTCTGCCGCGCGGCCATCACCTTGCCGCGCGCCACCCTCGACAGCGCCAGATCGATGACGATGGGATCGGCGTCCGGCAAGGGTGCGGCAAAGGCGATCGGGTTGGTGCCGAAGACCGGGGTCTTGCCGCCCCAGGGCGCCATCGAGGCCGGTGCATTGGCGACCATCAACGCCACCAGCCCCTGATCGGCAAAGCGCTCCACCGTCAGCCCCATCACGCCGGCATGATGCGAGCGGCTGATGGCCGCAAGCGCAATCCCCTGTTCGCGGGCAATGATGGAAAGCTCGGCAACCGCAAGATCGAGCGCCGGATAGGCATAGCCGTTGCCGGCATCGATGCGCAGCACAGCAGGATAGGGCCGCGTCAGTTGCGGCTTGGCGAAACCATCAGTCTTGCCGGCCTTCGCCTGCGAAGCATAGGCCGGCACGCGGCGCAGGCCATGACCGCTCTGTCCAGCCGCCTCCGCCGCAACAATCGCGATGGCGACCGCGCGGGCATTCTCCGGGCTGACCCGATTTCGCAGCAAGGCCTCCACAACCAGCGTTTCGGCTTCGGCGAGCGACAGATGCATGATGAGAGACCTTGGAATGAATGAGGAGGGCAAGATATTCCTACGCCCTGATCTTGCCCATCGCAATGCAACAATGACTGGCTTGGCCGCACGCGACGACGAACCTGTCGGCTGGCGCTCCCGCCCGACTGCGGAATTCATGAGAGCGACATCCGGTGGACAGAGAAAAACTTGCATGGCCATGGCGCTTTCGACCATTATAGAGCAAAGCGTCGGCTACAATCGCGGCCGCAGACAGAAGCAGGATCGTCTCATGAAGCCCATTTTCGTTCAGCTCCAATGCGCCCCCGGCAAGACCTACGAGGTCGCCGACGCCATCTACCAGACGGAACTGGTCTCGGAGCTCTATTCCACCAGCGGCGACTACGACTTGCTGCTGAAAGTCTACATCAAGGACGAGCAGGAGATCGGCAAGTTCATCAACGACAACATCGCCAATATCCCCGGCATCGTCCGCTCGCTGACGACGCTGACATTCAGGGCGTTCTAAAAGGTCCAGAAGATGGGCGGGCATCGCTGTAACGTCATGGCCAATCAGCGGGATTCCGCGCCTAAACACAGGCGATCAGCTTGACAGAAGAATAGCGGTTCGCACATACCTGCAGGGCCTGTTCTAATAGGGATATTGACGTTTGTAGGCGCAGGGGAGCAAGTTCCAAACACCTGTCGCTCTCAAGGGACATAGGGAAGCAAGACTGTGATCTACGAGATCAGAATTTACGACTGCCTGCCCGGCCGATTGCCCGCGCTGCTCAAACGCTTTGCCGAACATACGCTGGCAATATGGGACAAGCACGGCATCAAGCAGGCGGGTTTCTTCACCACGATCGTGGGCGAAAACAGCCAGCGTCTCACCTATCTCATCGCCTGGGAATCGCTAGCCGATCGCGAGGTGAAATGGAAAGCTTTCACCACTGATCCTGCATGGCTTAAGGCCCGCGACGAGTCTGAGCGCGACGGGCAAATCCTCTCCAATATCTCAAACCAGCTATTGTCACCGACCGCCTTTTCGGCGGTACAATAAGACACCACCGATCCCGCTTGCCGCCAGTTGGAATTCCACCCGATTTGGTCATTTGCGGAAGCGATGAAGAACGGCGGCTCTTGGGTTATCGCCAACGAACAGCCCCGATATTAACCCTCTTGCCCGAAACCGCTTGGCTTTTCGCTCGCAATTAAGCTCTTTTTAACCGTCCGTTGAGCAGTTTTGCGTGCTGGTCAACGGATGGCGCTGTCGTGCGCCTGATCGCCGCGGTAGTACGTGGCCCAAGGATCGAGGGCGGATCGATGACATCGGATATTCAGGCACAGAAGCCGGGCGGGCCGCTGATCGTGCATGTCGTGCGCCAGTTTCTGCCCAACAAGGGCGGATTGGAAGATGTGGTTGCCAATCTCTGCCGGCAGCTGATCGGCCGTGGCTATCGCGTTCGCGTCGTGACCTGCAACAGCCTGTTTTCCGATCCGGCCCGTGAGCTGGCACCGAGCGAAATCATCGATGGCATCGAGATCGTCCGCATCCCCTGGTCCGGCTCCAGCCGCTACCCGGTGGCGCCAAAGGTGTTCAAGCATATCGCCGATGCCGACCTCGTCCATGTCCATGCCGTCGATTTCTTCTTCGACGCGCTCGCCTGGGGAAAGCTTTTTCATGGCCGACCGATGGTTGCCACCACCCATGGCGGCTTTTTCCACACGCCGAAATTCGCAGCCATCAAGAAGCTCTGGTTCAACACCGCAACCCGGCTCTCGGCGCTCGCCTATGCAGAGCTGATCTGTTGCAGCCAGTCAGACGAACGGCTGTTTTCGAGCATTGCCGGACGCCGGACCCGTCTGATCGAGAACGGCGCCGACGTCGCCAAATTCGCCAATTGCGCGGCGCTCGAGGCACGCCGTCGAATCGTCACCATCGGCCGTTTCTCGGTCAACAAGCGGCTCGACCGCATGCTTGACGTTATCAGGGTGTTGGCCGCCCGCGATCCGGACTGGCATCTCGACATCATCGGCGCGGTCTCCGACCTCGACCAGCCGACGCTGGAAAAGGAAATTGCCGCCCGCGATCTCGGCCACCACGTGACGCTGCATGTATCGATCGACAACAGCGCCATCCGCAACATCATCGCCCGTGCCTCTCTCTTTGCCTCCGCTTCGGACTATGAAGGCTTCGGCCTGGTGGCGATCGAGGCGATGAGCGCCGGCCTGCTGCCGGTGCTGCACACCAACGACGCCTATATCGCGCTGGCCGAGACCCATCCGGCGCTGATGCTCTCCGACTTCTCAGATCAGCAAGCTGCCGCCGATACCCTGACCGCTGCTTTCGAGCGCCTTGAGACCGACGGCCTCAGCTTGCGCGAGGAGTTGATCCGCGATGCTCGCGCCTATGCATGGGACGAAGTCGCACAGCGCTATGTGGACGCCTATGCAGACGCGATGACCCCGAGAGGCGAACGGCATCAACCGTTGCGCCAGCGCGGCCAGGTGGCATAACCCTCGAGAATTCCCATGAGCCAGGCGCGCTTGTAACGCGCGGCATCGGCGTTGAACCGGACGAGCGCCGCCAGCCAGCCGCCGACGGGCCGCAAGAGGCGATAGCCGACATAGACGAGCGGAAAGCGTTGCTTGCGCATCAACGCGCCGAAACCGCGCCCATATTTCCGCGCCCGCTCGACCTGACGTGGACCATATTCGTCGGTGACCTGGTCGTGGTGGACGATCAACTCCGGAAAGAACATCAGCCGCTTGCCGGCGGCCAGCGCCCGCAACAGAAAATCCGCCTCCTCGCCGCTCTGAAACGGCGTGTCCGGAGCCGACCCCGAGGTTTTCGTCGAAGCCGCCGATATCGGCCAGCGCCGCGCGGCGGACGAAGATGCCGTTGGAGTTGCCGCACTTCAGATAGTTCCAGCGCGTCACCGCGAGCGGGACCTCGCCCGTCGGACTGACCGAGGCCGTGCCGCTGGCGTCAAGCGTGCGGCCGGTGACGATGGCAAGTTGCGGATGCGCGACGAACAGCCGCTCGGCCATCTCGAGCGTATCGGGCTCATACCAGCAGTCATCGTCGGGAAAGCAGACATAATCGCCACTCGCCGCCGCCATCCCATTGTTGCGCGCCCGCGAAAGCCCCTTGAGGGAGCGGATATGCCCGATGGTGAAAAGGGGTGAGAACCGCCCGACCAACGCCGAAAGCCTGTCATCCGGATTCTGGTCGACGAGAACGACCTCGAAATCCCGGTGTCGCTGACTGCTCAACGACAGGAACAAGCGTTCCAGCTGGTCGAAGCGATCGATCGTACAGACGATAAGGCTGAACAATGAAGTTCCTCTGAACAAGCGGCAAAGCAGCCAATATCAGGGAAATTGAATATTAGCTGAAGTAAAAACAAAATTTACATTAGGAATAGACGGTAAATATTAAGGCATATGAAATAGAGCAGAGGCTATCTCCATGAAGAGCCGAATAGTCTCGGCCACTTTCTGCGACTATGAGAACGGTAATCTTCATGACGAAGAGCATCATGGCGAATTCGGCGTTGAACGCGGCGGCGGGGCTGACCCTGCTCGCGACCGGCTTTGCCTGCTCGATCATCGCCGCCCGCCTGCTCGGCCCCGAGGCCAACGGCATCATTGCCTTTTCGCTGTGGCTGACGACCACAGGCGCGCTCATCGCCGAGCTTGGCGCCGGTGTCACGCTGCTGCGTGTCCTGCCGCAGTTGAAGGGACGGGGTTATTCGACAGAGGAACGACTAGGCTTTGCCGCCTATCTCTTGCAGCCGACGATCCTGGCAACCGTAATCCTGCTCGTCGGTTACACCGCCTATTACTGGGATACGGAGCGACTGCACTGGGCCGGCGACGCATCCGCCGTCATCGCCATCACCGGCGCGTTTTTCGTTCTTCAGTCGCTCGGCGCCTATAGCAAGAATTACCTGATTGGCGAGCAGCAACTCGGCACCTTCCTGCGCATCACCCTGACAAGCTCGGCGCTACAGCTCGTAACCGTGCTCTTGGGCGCGATCTTCTTCGGCGTCAGCGGTGCGCTTGCCGGTTATGCCATTGGCCAGTTACCGATGTTTTTCGCGACCCTGAAGATCGCCATCGCCCGCCGCAACAGCTGCGGCGTCGGCCTCGGCGCGCTCGTCAGTTCCTCGCTCATTCTCTCGATCGAACTCATCAACAGCTCGATCTTCCTCAACCGCATCGAGCTGCTTTTCCTGCAGCATTACTGGGGTATCGAAGCGGTCGGCTTTTATGCCGTCGGCCTGTCGCTCGCCAATCTCGCGCTGCAGCTTCCGGTGCAGTTGAGCGGTAGCCTGCTGCCCTATTATTCCGAACAGATGCACGCACAGCCATCCGGAAAGCTGCCGATCCGCGTCTTCGAGGGCGTAGCTCGCAGTATTGCCTATATCACCTTGCCGATGAGCTTCGGCCTTGCCGCGATCGCGCCCGAGCTGGTGGTCACCATCTTCGGCAAACCCTTCGCACCGAGCGGCGGCATGGTGGCGCTGCTGTCGCTGACGGCGGTGCCTTACGTCTTCATGCAGATCTGCACGCAATATCTCTATTCCATCGACCGCACGCGCGAACGCACGATCATCGGCGGCGTCGCCAGCGTCATCATGGTCGCCGGCTGCCTGATCGCAGTGCCCCTCTATGGCGGCGAAGGTGCCGCTTTGGTGCGGTTCTTGGCCTTCACCGCCATGTGCCTGTTGATGGTGCGGCTGATGAAATTCGAAGGCTCGATGCGCGGCATGTTCGTCAACCTCGCCAAGGTCACCGCCGCCGCCATGCTTTGCGCCGCTGCCGCCTATGGCTTCCTTCATGTCCTGCCGGGCATTCCGGGCCTTGCCGGCGCTATCATCGCCGGCGCGCTGGTCTACGGGTTGGCACTGCGGCTTCTGGGCGCCGTGCCGCCGGAGGATATCGCCGTTATGCAGCAGATTGCCGCGCGCCTGCCACGGCGCGCCCATCCGATTGCCGTTCACGCGCTGGCGCTGCTCGCGCCGCGCCGAATGTGAGGAGACGATCATGGCTGGTTGGGGAGCCGCCGAATACGTGGACACAGTCAAAGAAATTACGGCCGCCGCCGTGCCGGTGACCTTCGCCGGCACCGTCGGCCTGTTCATGCCTGCCGCCGCGCCACCAAGCCGCACGGCCGTCATGTTCCTCAGCCCCTGGGGCTTCGAGGAAATGTGCACCCGCAAGTTCTGGCGCATCCTCGCCGAGGATTTTGCCAAGACCGGTATCGCCAGCCTGCGCTTCGACTATGCCGGAACGGGTGACGCACTCGACGTAGCCGATCAGGGGCAAGGATTGGCGCTCTGGGAAGATACGGCACTGGCTGCTGCCGCCAAGCTGCGATCACTCTCCGGCTGCGAACGGCTTATCCTGGTGAGCCAGGGGCTCGGAAGCACCATCGCCCTCGATATTGCCAAGCGGCTTGAAGCCATCGACGGCATCGCCCTCCTAGCGCCGACAATTTCCGGGCGCGCCTATCTGCGCGAATTGACCATCTGGTCGAAAATGATCGACGAAAGCATGGGGCTCGACGAGGCACAGCGACAAACCGAAGGCGTCACCGTCGCCAGCCTGCGCATGCCGGACGCCATTGCCGCCACGGTCAGGACACTCAACCTGATGACGCGCGGCCATGTCAGCACGCCGGACTGCCTCGTCCTGACCCGGCCCGGCCGGCCGGGCGATGCCGACTTCGCAACCCATCTCGGGACTCTCGGACCGCGCGTCGAACAAGCCGCCTATGACGGCTATGACGAGCTGGTGTCGAACCCGACCATCGCCGCCATGCCACTCGACGCCGGCCGCAAGATTCTGGATTGGGTACAGTCGATCGCGACGAAGCCCGTCACGACGACACGCAAGATTGTCCACGCACCGCGCGCCGAAGCGCTTGAAGGCGACGGTTTCCGCGAGACGCCTCTGCGCTTCGGCGAAGGGGATCGCCTCTTCGGCATCCTCTGCGAACCCATGGGCGAGCGGGCGGGCGCGACGGCGCTGCTCCTCACGACTGCCTATGACCGGCACGCCGGCTGGGGCCGGACGTCGGTGACCATGGCGCGGGCGCTTGCCCGCGATGGCATCGCCTCGCTACGCTTCGACACCGCCAATGTCGCCGACAGCCCGCCCTTGCCCGATGCCCCCGACCAGGTGCTCTATTCTCGCGACCAGCATCGGGATGTCAGCGCCGCGCTCGACCTGCTGGAGACCAGAGAACTGCTGCCGGCCTTTGCCGTCGGCCGCTGCAGCGGCGGCTATCTCGCCTACCAGACCGCAATGAACGATGACCGATGCCACGGCTTGATCACCGTCAACCCCTACGCCTTCTTCTGGGATGAAACGCAATCGGTCGACGAAGGCCTTCGCTTCGTGCCGCGCTCGCTTGAAACCTATGGCTACAAATTCCTGCAACTGGAAACACTGAAGCGGCTCTATGGCGGCCAGATCGACGCCAGAAGTGCTGCGCGCAATATCGTCACGGCGCTGGCAAGACGCGCCGTCCGGCTCGGCCGCCCCCTGCTCGGCGTCCTGCCCTTCTTCGCCGGCGAGCACGAAATCGTCATGGGTGGTTTCCGCTCGCTCGCCAGGCGCCGGGTCGACATATCGCTGATCTACAGCGCCCACGATATCGGCCTCGACCATTTCCGCGAGCACTTTGGCGAGGACGCCTCAGCACTCAGAAATTTCCCCGACATCCGCCTCACCATCATCCCCGGCGCCGACCACAATCTGACGCCCCCCTATGCACGCAAGGTCTATTTGCGGGAGGTGAGGGAGATGGGATTGAGGCTGGGGAAGCGGTGAAGCCATCTCGCCCCTGGCGGGCGAGAAAGCAATTTCATTGGTTTAGGAATTGCGGCACAGGACGGTTCACATACTCAAAACCCGGCGCAATTTCTAAGCCATTGAAATTGCAAGAGAGGGGGTCTTTTCTTGCTCATTCCGCTTCCGGTAAGCAAGTGCGTCCCTGCCTACCCCCACCCTTGCAAAATCTAGCACTTAGCCTGACGGCTAAATGCTGATTTTGCTTTCCCGCCCGCAAGGGGCGGGATAGACGCTGAATAGCCAAAACACTCGCAACATCCGGCACTTGCTGTATACTCGCCGCATGAGGCTCCTGATCGTCGAAGACAACCGCGAACTGGCGTCCTGGCTCGGCAAGGCGCTGCGTCAGGCGCAATATGCCGTCGACATCGCCCATGACGGCGAGGACGCCGAGCACATGCTGAAAGTGGCGAGCTATGCGGTCGTCATTCTCGATCTGTCCCTGCCGAAAATCGACGGATTGACGCTCTTGAAGCGGCTGCGCCAGGGCGGCAACAAGGTGCCGGTCATCATCCTCACGGCCAATGCCAGCCTGGACGGCCGCATCACTGGGCTCGACAGCGGCGCCGACGACTATCTCGCCAAACCCTTCGAAATCGCCGAGCTGGAAGCTCGCATTCGCGCCGCCGTCCGCCGCGGCCATGATCGCGCCGCACCCGAAATCGCCGTCGGCGATCTGCTGTTCGATGGCGGCACGCGGCAGTTCTCTCTCGGTGGAGAGACATTGGCGCTGACGCCGCGCGAACATGCCGTGCTTGAACATCTGGTCATGAAGGTCGGCACGACGGTGACCAAGACCGCGCTATCGGAAAGCGTCTTCGGCTTCGACGATTTCGCCGATACCAGCGCCATCGAAATCTACGTGCACCGCGTCCGCAAGAAGCTCGAAGGCAGCACCGTGCAGATCGCCACGCTGCGCGGCCTCGGTTATCTCCTTCGCCATGCGCAATGATGAAAGCCTCCCGCAGGAAGGTCGCCTCAGCCGCGCCATCGCAGGGCTGACCGCCAGCTTGCGGGCACAACTGTTCGCCTGGGTAGTGCTGACGCTGATCGGGGCGATCTGCGTCAATCTTTATCTCAGCTACCGGTCGGCGGACGCCACCGCCGATCTCGTCATCGACCACACGCTGCTCGCCTCAGCCCGCGTCATCGCCGAGGCCGTGCATACCGATCCCAGCGGAACCGTCCAGCTCGACATTCCCCCCGCAGCTCTCGAAATGTTCGATACAGGCAACGGCGATCGCGTCTTCTATCAGGTGGTGACCGCCTGGGGGAACCTCATCGCCGGTTATCCCGATCTGCCGCAGCCGAAAAGGCAGCAGACCGGCGAAGACACGACGTTTCGCGCCGACGAAGTGCGGCTGATGCTGCTGAACCAGCCGATCGTCGGACTCGGCGTAGACAGCACGATCTCCGTCACCGTCGCCGTCACCCATCACAGCCAGTACGCCATGCGCCGCAGGCTGTGGCTATCGGATTTCAGCAAGCAGCTCGTGCTGGTACTGATCGCCGGCCTGGTAACCATTCTCGGCTTGCAGCGGGGTCTGGCGCCCGTGCTGCGGTTGCGCGACGCCGTGCGCGAACGCGGCCGCGAGCGGCTGGATCCGCTGGAACCGAACATGGTGCAGAGCGAGCTGCGGCCGCTGGTCCACGCCCTCAATGATCATATGGAGCGGGTGCAAAACCAGATGGCGGCACAGCGCCGCTTCGTCTCCAACGCCGCACATCAGCTGCGCACGCCGCTCGCTTTGATCTCGACACAGGCAAGCGTCGCGGCACGCGAGGCCGACACAGGCAAGCGCGACGAGGCGCTGCAGGCACTGCGCTCCAGCACCAGGCAGGTGACGCGGCTGGCAAGCCAGCTTCTCACCTTGTCGCGGGCCGAACCGGGCAGCCGCAGGCCGCGCAGCGATACGATCGAACTCGTCGCCACCGCCCGGCACGTCCTGGAGAACCTCGCCGAGGAGGCATTGCGGCGTAATATCGATCTTGGGCTGGAGGCAGACAATGCACCGATCCGTGTCGAAGGCGATGGCACGATGATGCGCGAGATGCTGGTTAATCTCGTCGACAATGCGCTGCGCTACACTCCATTGAACGGCCGGGTCACGCTCGGCGTCGCCCGCGATGGCGACGACGCCATGTTGACGGTGGAAGACAATGGCCCCGGCATTCCGGAAGCCGAACGCGCCCAGGTGTTCGAACGCTTCTATCGCATCATCGGCACGGAACCGGAGGGCAGCGGCCTCGGGCTTGCCATTGTCCGCGAAGTGGTCGACGGCGCCGGTGGCTCCGTGACGCTCGGCGACGCGGCCGAAGGCGGCCTGCTGGTGACTGTAAGGCTGCCGGCGGTCTGATTACTTCAAAAACCACCGACAACCGAAGAGATCGCTATCCTGCCGCCCGAAGCTGGACTTCGCGCTTGTTCAGGAAAAACGCCTTGTCGAAAAGTCCCAGATCCAGCGGATTGGGCAAGCGGACATCCTCCAGATCCGGATAGGCTTTCACCGACAAATCACAAGACCGGTCGATCTGCGAGATGAAGACGATGATCAAGCCTTTCTCATGCGCAAAGGCCTTCAGCGCACGGACCTGAACCATCAAGTCCGGTTTCTGCCGGTTCTGGTCGAGTATCTGCAGATAGTCGACGACCACCAGCGTTCCCTTGGGCACCGACACCAGCCTCTGCATGATATAGTCAGCGCTGATTGCTTCGGAGGTGTCGAATTCGAACAGATCCCTGAAATGCTCGAACGTCTCGCCGATCGCCTCAAAGCGATCCTGAATATCCCTTTCGGTGTATTCCAGCGTGAAGAAGATACCCCGGTTGCCGGCTTTCATGGCCTCGATGGCGAGCCTGAGGCTCATCAAGGTCTTGCCGTGGCGCGGACGAGCGCCGAGAAGCACCAGGTCGCCGAGGTTCAGCCGCGAAAACATCTCGCCGGCGGGTGTCTTCTCATCCGCGCGGGTTGCGAGCAGGCTCCAGCTGCGGAGGCCCTCTTCGACGGCGATCCGATCGAGCGCCTCGTGCAGCGGGATAGTCTCATGGCGTGACAACAATCGCGCCTTGCGTTTCAGACGATACAGTGGGGCGGAAAGCCTCATATGAAAAACCTCCTATTGCGAGCTGCGATCGCAATCCCTCCTTATGCTTGGCGCTCGAACAGTCGGTTCGATGGTTGGTCAGCCCCGCATGAATGATACTTTCCCGATCGGAGGGGGGGAGGCATGGGCCTTGCCTGAGACGAAGCATAGCCTGATTCGCACCCAAGGAAAATCGCACGCACCGAGCCTAAAAACACAAAAGGCCGGGCGAAACGCCCGGCCTTTGCCTTGGGAGGTGCCGGATTATCCGGCTGGGCTTATTGCGTGTCCATATGCTGCTGCGGACGCCAACGGGTGATGCGATTTTCCACCAGCGTCATCACGTACTCCGCACCGAGCGTCACCAGCATCACCAGGATGATCGCGGCATAGAGGCCGGCCGCATCGTAGGTGCCCTTGGCGATCGAGATCAGGTAGCCGATACCGGCCAGCGAACCGACGAACTCGCCGACGATCGCACCAATGATGGCGAACGAGAAGGAGACGTGCAGGCTGGCGAAGATCCAGCTCATCGCCGACGGCAGGATCACGTTGCGGGTGACCTGCCAGTTCGAGGCACCGAGGATGCGGGCATTGGCGATCATGTTGCGGTCCGCTTCGCGCACGCCCTGGAAGGCATTGGCGAACACGACGAAAAACACCATGATGAAGGCCAGAGCCACCTTGGACGGCAGGCCAAGGCCCATGATCATCACAAAGATCGGCGCCAACACGACGCGCGGAATCGAGTTGATCGCCTTGATGTAGATCGACAGGATATCGGAGGCCAGCCTATTGCGGCCGAGCGCCACGCCGACCAGCACGCCGGTGACCGAGCCGATGACGAAGCCGATCAGCGCTTCTTCCATGGTGACGCCGAGGTGATACCAGAGCGAACCATTTTCGGTGCCTTCGGTGACCCATTCGTAGAGCCTATAGCCGATAGCGGTCGGGCTGGAATAGAAGAAGGGGTCGATCCAGTGCAGGTCGGAGGCCAGCTGCCAGACACCGAGGATCGCCACGAGGATCGCGACCTGCCAGAAGACGACGACGAATTTGCGCCGGGTGATCGCCTTCAGTGCCGCTGCTTCTATTTCCACGTCCGAGGTGCCGGCGCGGAAGATCGGCGCATTGCCTGTTTCAAGGGCTGTATTTGCCATGATCAATCCTCCCCTTATGCCGCTTGCGCAGCGCGGCGATAGCTGGTCTCGACCTCTTCGCGGAGGTCGTCCCAGATCGTCTTGCAATAATCGATGAAGGTCTGCTCGTAGCGGATCTCCGAGACGACACGCGGGCGCGGCAGGTCGATCTTGTAGACCGACTTCACCGTGGCGGGACCCGCCGTCAGCACATAGACCTTGTCGGCCAGCGCCACGGCCTCTTCGAGGTCGTGGGTGACGAACACCACCGACGCCTGACGCTCGGCCCAGAGCTTCAGCAACTCCTCGTGCATGACCGTGCGGGTCTGCACGTCCAGCGCCGAGAATGGCTCGTCCATCAGCAGGATTTCCGGCTCGTTGATGAAGGTCTGCGCCAGCGAAACGCGCTTGCGCATGCCGCCGGAGAGCTGGTGCGGATAGTGATGCAGAAACTTCGTCAGGCCAACGCGGGCGAGCCAGTCTTTGGCGGTCGCCTCCGCTTCCGCTTTGGACTTGCCGCGGAACAGCGGGCCGGACATGACGTTGTCGATGACGTTCTTCCAGGGAAAGAGCGCATCCGTCTGGAAGACGAAGCCGACGCGCGGATCGATGCCGTCGACCGGGCCGCCCATCAGGCGAACTTCGCCGGCGCTCGGCTTGGCAAGGCCGGTGACGAGGTTGAGCGTCGTCGACTTGCCGCAGCCGGTCGGTCCAACGACGGCGACGAATTCGCCGCGCTCGACAGTCATATTGAAATCGCGCAGCGCCGTCAGCGATTTGCCGGTCGGTGAGACGAAACGGCGGCTGACATTGATGAGCTCGATCGCCGGTGTCCGGCGTCCATCCTGTTGCATGGTGCTGATCCTGACGCGTGCCTTTGGGCGTGCACGCAAAAGCCCGTGAGATACCGCCTCCGGTTCCGGCCGGAGGCAGCGCGATGACTGCTTACTTGACGTTCTTGACGAACTCGGTCGTGTAGGTCTTCGACAGGTCGATCGTCTTGCCCTTGACGTTCTTCGAGAACGCGGAGAGCACGGCGAGAACCGTCTTCGGACCGTCTTCCGGCATCACGCCATCCGGCGTGAACATTTCCTTGCCGGCGTCGAGAGCCTTGATGTAGCCGTCCTTGTCGCCAACGTAGAAATCCTTCGGCATCTTGTCGGCAATCTCGGCGGCGGAATGCGTATTGATGAACCGCAGCGTCTTGACGAAGGCGTTGGCGAGCTTCTGTACGTCTTCCTTATGAGCATCGACCCAGGCCGCGTCCATGTAGAGCGAGGCTGCCGGATAGGTGCCGCCGAGTGCTTCCTCGGTGC
Organism: Rhizobium lusitanum; assembly: GCF_014189535.1. Lineage (NCBI taxonomy): Bacteria > Pseudomonadati > Pseudomonadota > Alphaproteobacteria > Hyphomicrobiales > Rhizobiaceae > Martinezella > Martinezella lusitana. Next base: position 2,197,881 of record NZ_CP050308.1, read on the forward strand.
CCTTCAGGGTCCGCAAGTCGACGAGAATCGAAGCTTCACCGGTCTTCAGCATGCGCGAAATCGTCGGCTCGGTGGTCATGCCGGCCTGGATGGCGTCCTGCTGCATGGCGGCGATGAAGGTCTGGCCGGCACCGACCGGAACCGTGGAGATATCAGACGGCGAAAGGCCGTGCTTCGACGCCATATAGAGCGTCAGGAAGTTGGTGGACGAGCCGAGGCCGGTAACACCGAGGCTCTTGCCCTTCAGGTCCGCGAAGGACTTGAGTTCCGGATGCTTGGTCGAGACCAGCTCGACTTCGCCGGGCGCCTGGCTGAACTGCACGACGGATTTGATGAACTTGCCCTTGGCCTGCAGGTCGACACAGTGATCGTAGAAGCCGACGACACCCTGAACAGCGCCAGCCAGCAGCTGGTTTTCGGCATCGACGCCGGCAGACTCGTTGAGAAGATCGACCTCGAGGCCTTCATCCTTGAAGTAACCGAGGGATTCGGCAAGCTTGGCCGGCAGATAGATCTGCTTTTCGTAACCGCCCACCATAATGGAAATCTTGTCGGCGGCATGCGCTGCCGTCGCACTGAGCGAGGCGGCTGATATGACGAGGGAAAGGGCTACGGTATGAAAAAGCGTGCGCGATGAACGCATGGGTATCTCCTCCTGTTAGATGCCTGCGTCATTCTGTAATCGCACGGCATGCGCTTCCTCCACGAAGCCGGGCAAAGCTAGCGCAGGTAACCTTTCAGTCAGCTTTCAGTGGAAAATCCCGCATGACGACACCTCCGATTTTATTTTGCCGCCGCCCTGCCTGAATTCAAACGAAACCACATCATACGTCATACCCTTGGCGAAACGCCGTTGACGCCTATGTAAAATATCCGTCGCCACGAAAAGGACGAACTATGAAAGCAATAGCCGCAGCGCTCATTCTGTTGACGGTCACTTCCGTCGGCTCGGCTCAGGCTATTTCCCGCTATGATTCACTTGGCCAGAGCTGTGCATCCGTGCAGCAGATCGTTTCGAAAGAGCGGGCGGTATTGCTGCGCTATCCCTCGCGAAGCGGCAATATCGTCCTTTACGACCGTTACGTGGCCAGCGATAGCCAATGCGGTACGAGCAACTATGCTGCACGCACCAGCGTGCCGACCAAGGATAACCCGACGTGCCCCGTTTACAACTGCAGATCGTCTTCCGTCTTCAATCCACATTGATGCCACGCTTCTTTCCTACCGCTTACTCAAACGGCCGATAACGGACAAACCTTCGCCACCAAAGACTTTTAGTTGAATTTCGCCACCATTTAATACACACTGAGCGGGCAGACTGGGGCATGTTCCTTGCCTTCCCCCGGGCATCTGCAAGGCGCGTCCGCTGGGTCCCCGTTCAAATGAGGAGATTATACAGTGAGTGCAAAAGTACCAAATCCGATTGACGCCTATGTCGGTTCACGCGTGCGAATGCGGCGGCTTATGCTTGGCATGAGCCAGGAACGGCTCGCCGATCAGATCGGCGTCACGTTTCAGCAGGTGCAAAAATACGAAAAAGGCACCAATCGCATCGGCGCCAGCCGGCTGCAGGCGATTGCGAGCGTTCTGGCCGTGCCGGTCGCCTTCTTCTTCCAGCAAGACAACACACAACCACTGGCGACGGACGGCCTCGGCGCCATCAGCGGCCTTGAGGATCTCTCAGACTTTCTGACGTCCAAGGAAGGCCTGAGCCTCAACAAGGCCTTCATGAAGATCAACGATCCGAGCGTCCGCCAATCCGTGTTGATGCTCATCAAGTCGCTGGCCAACACCTCCGAGCCGGCACTTGTACGTGCACCGCAGGCAACCGAAATCCCGTTCGGCCTGCGGAACTGATCGCCGCGCCTCACCTACCCCAACGGTAAGGCACGGATCACGATTGCGAAATGTGCAATCGAAACGACACTGGAGCACCCGGTATCCGCTAGGACACACAAGGATCGCTCCAGTTTCTCTATCTAGAACGTCCCTCTGCTTGCGGGTTTCTACCTGAAAGCAGGGATACGCAAGTGATTGCGATAAAGTTGCAGTCATCGTAATGTAGGATTCTAGATCGTGAATGACACCCGTGGTCACCGACGACAAAGGTGATTGCAGGCGATACCGGGATGGCGCTTGCCATGCCGGGAAGCTGCCGGGTGCAGTTGGGGATGCATGAATTTCAGGCTACTGACATTCGGAGACCTGCGTCTAGTCGACGAAACAGGTTCAGCTGTGCCTTTTCCGGAAAAGGGCCTGCTATCCACCTGTTTCCTGCTGACGGGTTCCTCGCCGCACAAATCCCGCACGGAACTTGCTGAATTCCTGTGGGGCGACATTCCCCTCGACAAGGCGCTTGCCAATTTGCGGCAGACGCTATCGCGCGTCAAAAGCCGCCAAGATGAGCTCGGGATCGAGCTGCTCCTGATCGAGCAGGCGACCGTGAGCGTGAACATCGGTGCGTTCACCAGCGATCTTGCGCTGCTCGATGCCGCCTCGCAAACCAGCCCTCACGTGGCGTTGGGCGAATTGCTGCAACTCGGCCGCTGGGATTTTCTCGCCCGCACCGAAGTCATCGGCGGCCCTGCGCGCATGTGGCTGCGCGCGCAGCGCGACCGGGTCAGGACGCAGATCTTGACGACGCTTCGCGACGCTATTGCAGCTATGAGTGAGGATGCCGAAACCACCATCGTCAAGGAGGCGGCCCTGCGGCTATTCGAGGCCTATCCCGAGGACGAGGCTGTCTACCAGATCCTCGGGCAGACCTATGCCGGCGAACCCCAACTTGAGAACGCCCGAAACGTTTTCGAGAACCGCCGGAAATACCGCTGGGGCGAACTGCCGGTCGATCCCGACCCGCAGACGCTCGGCGTGGCCCGGCGACTGTTCGAACGCCAGCGTGGCATTGCGCCACAAGCCCGACAGGAGGCAAGACCACGGGCTGAAGTCGCTCCACCGGCGCTGCGCGGGCCCCCGAGGCTAACTTTGCTGCCACCGGTGAACCTCGCGAGGCACCACCAGGCGGCCATCTTTCTCTCCTCGATGCTGCTGGAAGACATCACTGTCGGACTTTGCGTGCTGAAGACCGTGACGATGGTGGCGCACTATACAGCAGAAAAGATCGCGCTTGATCTGGACCGGGGCGCGACGCTGGAAAGGCACGGCATCAACTACGTGCTGGACACGAGGCTCAGCTTCGATGGCAATACCTATTGGCTTTTCACGCAGCTGATCTATGCCGGCAATGACGAAGTGATCTGGGCGGAACGCTTCAGCATGGAAGCGCGGGATCTGCCGCGCCAACATCGCGAAATCACCCAGCGCATCGTGGCGTCCATCGCCAGCTATATCGAGCGCAACGAGTTTACCCGCGACTATTTCGAGCGCAACCCCGAAGCCTATCATCACTATCTGCTCGGCCAGCGCCATCTGAAAAGCCTCGACCTGCCGGACATTCGCCGCGCCCGAAAAGAATTTCAGACATCCCTGAAGGAAAACCCCTATTTCTCGCCGGCGCTGAGCGGGGTGGCACGCACCTATCATCTCGAATGGTTGGTGACGGCGCAGGGCGACGCAGGATTGTTGAAGCGTGCCGAGGAGGAGGCCGGAAAGGCGATTACCACCGGCCAGGACATCGCTGGCGGTTACCATCAATTCGGCGTCATCAAGCTCTACCAGGGAGCCTTCGATGAAAGCATCGAGGTCTTCGAGCTTGCCGAAACCATCAGCCCGCATCATGCCGACGCCATCGCAGACTATGCGGATACGTTGATTCACGCGTCGAGGCCAAGGGACGGCCTGGCCAAGATCAGGAGCGCAATCGAGCTTAATCCAATAAGCCCGGATCTCTATTTCTGGACCGCTGCGGGCGCCAGCTTCTATCTGGAGCGCTATGAAGACGCGAGCGACTATATCGCACGTATGGCCGACCCTTCTCAGGCTGCGCGACTTGCTGCCGCAAGTGCCGCCATGTCGGGTAACATGCGTAAAGCCAAGACTTTAGTGCGAAAAGTCAAGGAAACATATCCAGATTTTGATATTGATACTTGGCTCTCTATTGTTCCTTTGCGAGAACAATGGCAGAAAGACTTATATCGAGAAGGGCTCCAGCGAGCTGGATTTTAAATTATGTCACATTAAAACTGCGTATGGATTCTCGGAAATTCAATCCGGGTTTCTGAGCGAACAGGGAAAGAGATTGAAGATGGCAAACTTTGTAGTTTTTGGCATTCCTGGCGATTCCCAACTTTATCTTGCCGATATCCGCGCAGGTACCATATCTCCGCTCAACGTACCGGCAGGCAGCGATCTCGGTGTAGCCGATCAATTGCGCAATGCTGGAGCCACCATCATCAAGGGCGTCAATCTGGCCATTACTGTCGGCAGCACTGCAAGCGCCGGCTCCGGCAGGTTGGACGACGCTGCCGCCGGCGGCAGGCTGGACGAAAGTACCCCCAGCGGCCGGCTGGATTGAAGAGCCGAACACCGCCTTGGCAATAATCGCCGCGCCATTGGCTTCCTGCCCGCCGGAACTTTTCGACAAGGTTTCCGGTGGGACATTGCCGGTCACCGCCTCTCCTTATTCGGATCGCACATGTTCCGCCGAGGAGACTTTTCGGCGCATCGAGCCCTGCCTCGCGACCCACGGCGTCACCCGCCTCGGCCGCCTGACGGGGCTCGACAAGATCGGCATCCCCGTCTGGCAGGCGGTCAGCCCAAACGCCCGTTCGATCGTCATCAACAATGGCAAGGGCATCACCGATCTCGACGCCAAGGTCTCGGCGGCCATGGAGGCGCTGGAGCGGACCGTCGCCGGCGCACCTGCCCTCGCGACTGTCATCACCAGCCGCCGGCAATTGCTGGCCGAAGGGTATCACGCCGATCCGCTGCCCTCGCTTATCGCCAAGGGGCAGACCGATGTCGCTGATGACGAGCAGATTGCCTGGGCCGAGGGTCATGATCTCATTGCCGGCAGGCCCGCCTGGATCCCTTTCAACGCGGCAACACTCGACCGCACCATCCGCAATCCACGCTTCTGGCAATCCTCCGACGGCCTCGCCTCCGGCAACAATCTTACCGAGGCCAGCCTGCACGGTCTGCTTGAACGTATCGAGCGCGATGCCGAGGTGCTCTGGGAGATTTCCGAGCCGAAACTGCGGATGGCTGCTTGCATCGACCCGGCCTCGTTCGCCGATCCGGTGCTGGATGGGCTGATCGCCAAGATCACGTCCGCGGACCTGACGCTGCGGCTCTTTGATGTCACCAGCGATATCGGCATACCCGTTATCGTCGCCCTTCTCGGCCCCAGGGAAATCGCCCAGGCAAGGCGCGTCCGCTACCTCGATGTCACGATCGGCAGTGGCGCCCATCCCTCGCCGGTGCGGGCGGCGATCCGCGCCGTGACGGAAGCCGCGCAATCGCGCCTAACCTTCATCAGCGGCGCCCGCGACGATATCCGGCCCGAAAATTTTACCCGCGAATTGCCAGAGAGCATCCGCCGTTGCTTCGATGCCGTCCCGAGGGCGGCAACACCATCGAATGCGGCCTTGCCGGAAGGAGCCGAGGGGCTGTTGCAACTGACGATCGACCGTTTGCGGCGGGCGGGCATCAACTCCGCCATCGCGGTTTCGCTCGGCGACCCCTCGCTTCCCTTTGCCGTCGCCAAGCTCGTGGTGCCGCAACTGGAAAATCCGGACGGAGACCGCAAGCGCCGCTTCGGCTATCGCGCCATCTCGAAGACGTTGCAACTGCTATGAAGATCCTGTTCGTCGGCCCGACGCTTCCCGATGCTGCCGAGATCAGCGATCCCGGCATCACGCTGCGTCCGCCGGCACAGAAGGGCGACATCGTCAAAGCCCTCGAAGACGGCGTTAATGCCATCGGTCTGATCGACGGTTTTTTCGAGAATGTCGCGCCCGTCTGGCACAAGGAAATCCTGTTTGCCCTGTCGAGGGGCGTCCACATCTATGGCGCCGCCAGCATGGGAGCGCTGCGCGCCGCCGAATGCGCCGCCTTCGGCATGATCGGCGTCGGCCGCATCTTCGAGGCCTATGCCAGTGGAGCGCTTGCCGATGACTCCGCCGTGGCGCAAATCCATGCACCCGCCGAACTCGGATATCGTCCGCTGAGCGAGCCGCTGGTCAATGTGCAGGCGACACTGCAAGCACTCGCCGAGACCGGTGCAATCGGCGAGCCCGAGCGAGCGGCACTTCAGGCTTGCGCCGAGACCATGTTCTTCAAATCGCTCACCTATCGTTCGGTGGCAGAGGCCGCAGACCTGCCGGACCCGGCGCGACGGCCGGCAATTGCCGATCTTTTGCGCGCCAATACGGTCAACCAGAAGCGCAGCGACGCGCTGCAATTGCTGCGCGCGCTTGCCGACTGCCCCGACGAGCGCCGGCAACCACCGCGCGACTGGACCTTTCAGACCAACAGTTTGTGGCATTCCGCCTTTCACCACCTTGAAATTGCATTGTAAATTCCCCGCGCAATCTCGCCTCGTGTCACGCTGTATGTCACGCGCCAAGGCCCGGGACATACGGTAGGGTCTCCTCATGTTCCTGGCGACGGGTATCGCGTCCGCCAGAAACAGGGGGCAAAAGGGGCATAAAATGACAGCAATACTTCCTATCGAAATGGCAGGCCACGATTCGGACTCTCTGAAGGAACTGGCATCCATCGCACGACTGATCACCTATGCACGCCAGAGTGCGAAGAGCATGGAGGCCGAGTTTCCGGTCTGGTGCCTGGATCTCGCGCTCGGCGCCGTACTGCAGGAAATGTACGCAAATGGCCTGCAAATGCCGCTCTTCGACGAGGGCATGGACAAGGCGAACATGGCCGTCGCGCATTAAGCGTGATGTCTTGAATTTTCTGTCTTTGGGGGCGGAGACGGAAACGATGCCGGCATGGTCCTGAACCCTGCCGGCATTGCTGTTTTTACCTCTCAGCTGCTCCGGTGCGGCTGAACGCCGGCCACGAAGATCGCAATGCATTGCCGCAAATGCCGCAGACGGGTTTCGCGGTCCGGCCAGTCGTTCGTCTTGCCGGGAAGCGTGATCATTGCGCCGAAGATCATGTTCATCAGCATGCGAGCGCCGCTTTCGGCATCGGCAATCTCGATCAGGCCGCGCTGCTGCTGCACATCCAGCCAGCCCGCCAGCATTTTTCGCGACTGCTCAGCACCCTGCGTTCGCAACAGCGCCGCTATCTCGGGAAATCGCTGCGCCTCGCTCATCACGAAATGAATGAAGGCCTCGCGGTCACGTTCGGCCGCTTCATCGATATCGATCATGAAAATCTGTTCGAGCGCCTCGGTGAGCGGCAGATTTTCCTTGAGGTCGCGCGGCAGGGCCAGCATCGAGGCACGGTGCTCGGCCATGAGCGCCATGAAAAGCTCTGTCTTGCTCGAGAACAATCGGTAGAGGGTCTGCTTCGAAATCTTGCATCGCGCGGCCACGAGATCCGTGGTCGTGCCGCCATAACCGAGCTCATGAAATGTCGCGCGGGCCGCCGCGATGATCTCCGCCCGCCTTGCATCGTCGCTCACCGTTTTCGGACGGCCGCGCTTGCGGGGAACAACAGCCTGCTCCGCATCGCTCGCCCTTGCTTTCATCCGCACTTCCATCTTAACCTAAAAAAGCCAAATGAGATTGACATTTACGGTGGTACAAATATTTTCTGTACTACTTGGTACTGTAAATAAGGCAATGGGAAATAGCAACGTGGGAAAGCTCGCCTCTTCTACCCCTGTATCCGCACATCCAGCGCGAAACGGACGTTTTCCGGCCATCCGGATCTCGCTCCTCGTCACAGGGATCGCCGCCACGATGCTGCTGGCCGGCTGCAACGAGCAGAAGGCTGCGCAGGGTAGCGCCCCTGCCATCAAGACTGAGGTCAGCACCATGACGCTGCATCCTCAATCCGTGGCGATCACCGCCCAATTGCCCGGCCGCACCAGCGCCTACCTGATCGCCGAAGTCAGGCCGCAGGTCGGCGGCATCATTCGCAGTCGCAATTTCAAGGAAGGCAGCGAGGTCGCCGCCGGCGACGTGCTCTACGAAATCGACCCGGCCTCCTATCAGGCATCCTACGACAGCGCCACCGCCGCCTTGCAGAAGGCTGAGGGCGCCATACCGAGCGCGCAGTCGAAAGTGGATCGCTATAAGAGCCTCACGGCGCAGGACGCGGTGAGCAAGCAGAATCTCGACGATGCACTGTCCACCCTGGCGCAGGCAAAGGCCGACGTGGCGTCCGCCAAGGCGGCCCTGGAAACCGCACGCATCAACCTCGATTACACCAAGATGCGCGCGCCGATCGCCGGTCGTGTCGACGCCTCGGCAGTGACCGTCGGCGCACTCGTCACCGCCGATCAGACGACAGCGCTCACCACCATCCGCCAGCTCGATCCGATCAATGTCGATGTCACCCAATCGAGCACGAACCTCCTGGCGTTTCGCCGCGCCATCGCGGACGGCCGGTTGAAGACCAGCGGCGACAACGTCTCCGTCCACCTGATGCTCGAAGACGGCACCCAGTACAAGGAAACCGGCAAGCTGGAATTCGCGGAAGCCGCGGTCGCCGAAACCGTCGGCACCATCACCGTACGCGCCGTCTTCCCCAATCCGGACCGCCTGCTGCTGCCCGGCATGTATGTTCGCGCCACCATCCAGGAGGGCGTTGCCGAAAACAGCTTCCTCGTGCCGCAGCGCGCCGTCACCCGCAACACCAAGGGCGAACCGATAGCAATGTTCGTCACCGCCGATGGCAAGGTTCAGCAGCGGGTACTCAAGGTACAGCGGAACATCGGCAATAGCTGGCTGGTGAACGAGGGCATGACCGACGGCGATCGCGTCATCGTCGAAGGCGGCCAGCGCGTGCGCGACGGCCAGGATGTCAACGCCACCGCAGTCACCATCGACGACGCGACCGGCGAGGTGAAGCAGGCCGCTGCCGACAGCAAGCCCGCCGAACAGCAAGCCGAGCTGGAAAAGACCGATACCAAAGCCGCCTCCGGCGCCCAGAAGTGAGATAAGCGATGTCGCGTTTTTTCATCGACAGGCCGATCTTTGCCTGGGTCATCGCCATCGTCATCATGCTTGCCGGCGCGCTGTCGATCCTGACGCTATCGATCTCGCAATATCCGCAGATCGCCCCGACGACTGTGAGCATCAGCGCGAACTATTCGGGCGCTGATGCCGCAACCGTCGAGAACTCGGTGACCAAGGTCATCGAGCAGGGCATGACCGGTATCGACAATCTCGACTATATGACGTCGACCTCGACCTCGACGGGCCAGGCGTCGATCTCGTTGACCTTCACCAACAAGGCCGATCCCGACGTTGCGCAGATGCAGGTGCAGAACAAGCTGCAGCTCGTCACCGCGCAATTGCCGCAAACGGTGCAGTCGACAGGTATCGTCGTTTCCAAGTCGACATCGAACTTCCTGATGGTCGTCGGCTTCGTGTCGACCGACGGCAAGCTCAACTCCAACGACCTCGCCGACTATGTGTCCAGCACGCTGAACGACACGCTGAAGCGTATCGAAGGCGTCGGCAACACCCAGATCTTCGGCGCCGGCTATGCCATGCGTATCTGGGTCGATCCGGACAAGCTCGCCAAATACCAGTTGATGGTGAGCGACGTCACCACGGCGATCCAGGCGCAGAATTCGCAGGTCTCGGCCGGCCAGCTCGGTGCCTTGCCGCAGCGCAAGGGCCAGCAGCTCAACGCGACGGTCACGGCCAAGAGCCGTCTTCAGACGCCGGAGCAGTTCAACAACATCATCCTGAAGAGCCTGCCCGATGGCTCGCTCGTGCGCCTCAACGATGTCGCGACCGCCGAGCTGGGCGCCTCGTCCTACACCACCTCGAGTACCTATAACGGTCATCCCTCGGCCGGTCTCGCCGTCATGCTCGCCTCGGGCGCCAACGCCATCAACACGGCCGAGGCCGTGCGGTCGACCATCGACAGCGTGAAGCAGACGCTGCCGCCGAACGTCGAAATCGTCTATCCCTACGACACGACGCCCTTCGTCAAGCTGTCGATCGAGGATGTGGTCAAGACGCTGTTCGAAGCCATCGTGCTTGTCTTCATCGTCATGTTCGTCTTCCTGCAGAACATCCGCGCGACCTTGATCCCGACGCTTGCCGTCCCCGTCGTCCTGCTCGGTACCTTCGGCGTGCTGTCGCTGTTCGGCTATTCGATTAATACCCTCACCATGTTCGGCATGGTGCTGGCGATCGGCCTGTTGGTGGACGATGCGATCGTCGTTGTCGAAAACGTCGAACGCGTGATGGAGGAAGAAGGTCTGTCGCCGCGTGAGGCGACGATCAAGTCGATGCAGGAAATCACCGGCGCCCTAATCGGCATAGCCACGGTGCTGTCGGCCGTGTTCATCCCGATGGCCTTCTTCTCGGGCTCGGTCGGCGTCATCTACCGCCAGTTCTCGGTGACGATCGTCTCAGCAATGGTGCTTTCGGTCATCGTCGCCCTCATCCTGACGCCGGCACTCTGCGCCACGATCTTGAAGGCGCCCGAGCATGGATCGAAGAAACGCGGCGCCTTTGGCTGGTTCAACCGCAATTTCGAGCGCGCGACGCTTCGTTATCAGAGCAGCATTCACGGCATGATACGCTGGAGTGCCGTCTTCCTGCTGATCTTCGTGTTGATCGGCGGCGCCGTCGCTTACCTGTTCAATCGCCTGCCGAGCTCATTCCTGCCGGATGAAGACCAGGGCATCCTGCTGACCGCGATCCAGCTCCCTCCGGGCGCTGCGGAGTCCCGAACTTGGACTGTGCTCAATCAGGTGAAGGACTATTATCTCAACAACGAGAAGGACTATGTCGAAGGCGCCTTCGCCGTTGCCGGCTTCGGTTTCAGCGGCCAGGGTCAGAATGTCGGTATCGTTTTCGTCCGGCTGAAGGACTTCGCGGAGCGTTCAACCCCGCAATCGAAGGCGCAAGCAATCGCCGGCCGCGCCATGGGCGCCTTCTCCAAGATCAAGGACGGTAGCGTCTTTGCGCTGGCTCCGCCAGCCATTCCCGGTTTCGGTAGTTCGAGTGGTTTCGACTTCTTCATCAAGGACATCAACGGCGCCGGCCACGCCAGCCTGATCGCCGCCCGCAATCAGTTGCTGGGCGCCGCTGGCAAGAGTGGGAAACTGTTCGGCACTCGCCCGAACGGCCAGGAGGACACGCCGCAATATTCGGTCAATATCGATCAGGAGAAGGCGAGCGCGCTGAATATCAGCCTGGCGGATATCGACTCCACGCTGTCGACCGCCTGGGGCGGCACCTATGTCAACGACTTCATCGATCGTGGCCGCGTCAAGCCCGTCTACGTCCAGGCCTACCAGGATTTCCGCATGCAGCCGGAGGATTTCGGACGCTGGTATATCCGCAATTCCGGCGGCGACATGGTGCCGTTCTCGGCCTTCTCCAGCGGCGAATGGACCTATGGTTCGCCGCGTCTGGAACGCTATAACGGCTCGTCTGCCGTCGAAATCCAGGGCGCTGCCGCTCCCGGCGTCTCCTCCGGCGATGCCATGAACGAGATCGACCAGATCATGGCGACCCTGCCGCCCGGCTTCAGCCATGAATGGACCAGCCTGTCGGCCCAGGAAAAGCTCTCCGGCAATCAGGCAAGCCAGCTCTATGCCATCTCCATCCTTGTCGTCTTCCTGGCACTCGCCGCTCTCTACGAAAGCTGGTCGATCCCGCTTGCCGTCATGCTGTCGGTGCCGATCGGTATTTTCGGCGCTCTGCTGGCCGCTACCCTCTTCGGTCAGTCGAACGACGTCTACTTCAAGGTTGGTCTGCTGACGACCATAGGACTGGCGGCCAAGAACGCCATCCTGATCGTCGAGTTTGCCATCGAGCAGCAGAACAACGGCAAGAACCTGATCGACGCGACACTGGAGGCATCCCGCCAGCGTCTGCGGCCGATCCTGATGACGTCGCTTGCCTTCATCCTCGGTGTCATGCCGCTGGCGATCGCCAATGGCGCGGGCTCCGGCAGCCAGAACTCGATCGGCATTGGCGTCATGGGCGGCATGATCTCGGCGACCGTACTCGGCGTCTTCTTCATCCCGCTGCTCTTCGTCTCCGTCCGGCGCGTCTTCAAGGGCAAGGTGCCGGCGACAGGCACGACAACGCCGGAGACCGCCCAACCCTGACGCGCGACAAACCGACGGACTATCCGCTCGGTCCTACATACCGTCATAAACACCACGGGCTCCGACGATATCGCCGGAGCCCGTGGTGTTTTGGTCTGGATATGGGCGATCACCAGACAGCAGCATATGCGCGCTCAGGGGACTACCAAAGCTGGCAGATCAAGCTGCCGCCCATAGCCGGCCGGTTCAAGTCGAAGCGGAAATGACCGGCGGTGAAGGCTCCTGCTTCGCCGACCACCGGCCGTGCAGCTTCGCCAGCATCAGATAGATGATCGGCGTCGTATAGAGCGTCAGGATCTGCGAGACGACCAGGCCGCCGACGATGGTGATCCCCAGCGGACGACGCAGTTCCGCCCCGGGGCCTGTGGCGATGATCAGCGGGATGGCACCCATCAACGCGGCAAGCGTCGTCATCAGGATCGGACGGAAGCGTTTCAGGCAGGCCTGGTAGATCGCCTCTTCCGACGACAGGCCGAGCTTGCGTTCGCCCTGAAGTGCGAAATCCACCATCATGATGCCGTTCTTCTTGACGAGGCCGATCAACAGGATGATGCCGATGAAGGCGATGATCGTCAGCTCCGTGCCGCTGATGACCAGCGCCAGCAGCGCGCCGAGACCGGCAGACGGTAGAGTCGAAATGATCGTCAGCGGATGCGCCAGGCTCTCGTAGAGAATGCCAAGGACGATATAGACCGTCAGCAACGCCGCCAGCAACAACAGCGGCTGGCTGCCCGAGGATTGCGTGACGCTGGCGGCATCACCGGCGAAATCCGCATGCAGTTCGTCGGGCAGATGCATCTCGAGTACCGCCTTCTGAATGGCATCATTCGCCACTTGCAGCACACCGTTGAGCGCCAGATTGTAGGAGATCGTCACGGAGGGATATTGCCCCTGGTGATTGACCACCAGCGGCGCCAGCGTCCGCTGGATCGAGGCGACGGCGCTGAGCGGAACCTGGATGCCGCCGGACGCTGGCACATAGAGCTTGGAGATATCGTGAGGATCACGGGCGTAGTCGGGATTGGCCTCCAGCACGACGCGATATTGGTTGCGCTGGGTGTAGATCGTCGAAACCTGCCGCTGCGCGAAGGCATTGTTGAGTGCCGCGTCGATCGACTGGATGCTGACACCCAGTCGCGAGGCCTCGCTGCGATCGATGTTGACCGTCGCCTGCAGACCGTTCGGCTGCCGGTCGGTGGCCACATCGGTCAATTGCGGCAGCGCCTGCAAGCGTTCGAGCACTTTCGGTGCCCATTCCACCAGCTCATCGTAATTCGCGCCCCAGATGGTGAACTGATATTGCGATTGAGACTGGCGCCCGCCGGCGCGGATATCACTAGGCGAAAACAGGAAGGTGCTGAGACCGGGAATGGCCATCAACTGCTTGCGCAGCCGGTCGATTACCTCTGCAGTCGACACACGCTCCGATTCCGGCTTCAGCGAAATAAACAGCGAGCCGCGATTGATCGAGCTGGAAAATCCGCCGCCACCAACGGACGAACCGACACCGGAGACGGCCGGGTCCTTGCCGACGATTTCGGCGGCCTGCAGCTGCAATTTGACCATGGCCGGGTAGGAAATATCGGTCGCCGCCTGCGTGCCGCCCTGAATGAAGCCGGTGTCGTCCTGCGGGATGAAACCCTTCGGCACCTTGACGTAGAGATAGGCGGACATGACGACGCAGGCGAAAATAACGAGGACGGAAAGCACGCGATGATGCAACACCGCCTTCAGCGTCCGGCCATAGAAATTGGTGATCGCGCCAAGCGTTCCCTCCACGATCCGGGCAAACAGGCCCGGTTGGGCTTCCATGTCGTGGGCGCGCAGGCGATGGCCGCAGATCATCGGCGTCAGCGTTAGCGATACCAGGGTGGAGACGACGATGGTGAAACCGAGCGTCAGCGAAAAGGTCTGGAAGAACCGGCCGACGATGCCACCCATGAAGAAGAGCGGAATGAAGGCGGCCAGCAGCGACAGGCTGATCGAAACGACGGTAAAACCTATCTGCTTCGCCCCCTCGAGTGCCGCCTGCATCGGTTTCATGCCGTCTTCGAGATTGGCATAGATGTTCTCGATCATCACGATCGCGTCGTCGACGACGAAGCCGACGGAGACCGCGAGCGCCATCAGCGACAGATTGTCGATCGATAGCCCGAAGAGCCACATGGCGGCAAAGGTGCCGCACAGCGACAACGGCACGGTAACGCCGGCCGCAAAAGTGGGCGTGGCGCGCCGGAGAAACGTGAAGACCACGGCCATAACCAGGCAGATGGTGGCCAGTAGCGTCCACTGCATATCGGTGACGCTGGCATGGATCGTCGTGGTGCGGTCGGAGAGAACGGCAATGTGGATGCCGGCCGGGATCAGCCGTTGCAGCTCCGGAATCAGCGTCTTGACGCCTTCGACCGTGGCGATGACATTGGCGTCCGCTTCCTTGGTGATGTTCAGCAGCACGGCAGGCTTGCCATCGAACCAGGCGTCGGAGCGGCTGTTGCGCACACCGGGCTCGACTGTGGCAATATCCGAGAGGCGGACGGCCGTGCCGTTGGCATTGCTCACGACGAGGCGGCCATAGGCCTCCGGTGTCCGCAACTGGCTGTTCAGAGAAATCGAGAAAGCGGAGCTGCTGCCGTCGATCGAACCGACCGGGCCGAGCGTATTGGCATTGACGATCGCCGTGCGCGCATTGTCCAGCGCCAGGCCCATGGCGGAAAGCCTGTCCGGATCGAGCCTGACGCGAACAGCAGGCTGATCGGCGCCGCTGACCGACACCTGCCCGACGCCATCGACTTGCGAGATGCGCTGCACGGCGATGGTATCGGCGGCGTCATAAACTGCGCTTGCCGGCACATTGTCCGAGGTCAGCGCCAGGATCAGGACGGGAGCTGCCGCCGGATTGATCTTGCGGAAGGAGGGCAATGTCGGCAGGTCGCCAGGCAGATCGGTCGCCGCTGCATTCAGCGCCGCCTGCACGTCTTGTGCCGCGCCATCGACGCTGCGCGACAGATCGAATTGGGCGACGATGCTGCTCGACCCGAGCGAACTGACGGAGGTCAGCTGCGTGATGCCGGCAATGGTGCCGAGATGCCGTTCAAGCGGTGCTGCGACGCTCGCCGCCATACTGGCCGGGTCGGCGCCGGGACGGCTGGCCGAGACGACGATGGTCGGCAGATCGACGGTCGGCAGGCTTGCCACCGGCAGGAAGCGATAGGCGACGATGCCGAGGATCACCAGCCCTATAGCCAGAAGCGTCGTGCCGACAGGACGTTTGATGAATGGCTCGGAGAGGTTCATGTCTCATCACCCACAACGTCGTCCAGCTCCGGAGCCGGCGTGCCGGTCGGCCGACCGACGATGCGGGCACGCAGGTTCTCGAAGGCAAGATAGATCACCGGCGTCGTATAGAGCGTCAAAAGCTGGGAGAGCACCAAGCCACCGATGATGGTGATGCCGAGCGGAATGCGCAGTTCAGATCCCGTGCCATGCGCCAATGCCAGGGGCAGCGCGCCGAAGAGTGCAGCCAGCGTCGTCATCATGATTGGACGAAAACGCAGGATCGAGGCTTTCAGGATCGCCTCGCGCGGCGGCAGCCCCTCCTTGCGCTCAGCCTCCAGCGCAAAGTCGATCATCATGATCGCGTTTTTCTTGACGATACCCATCAGGAGCACGATGCCGATCAAAGCGATGATCGATAGATCCTGACCGAAAAGCATCAGCGCCAGCAGCGCGCCGACACCCGCCGACGGCAAGGTCGAGAGAATCGTTATCGGATGCACGGCGCTTTCGTAGAGCAGGCCGAGAACGATGTAGATGGTGACAACGGCTGCCAGGATCAGCCAGGGCTCGCCTGCCAGCGATGACGCAAACTCCTCGGCATCGCCGGAATAGTTGCGCTGGATGGTATCTGGCATGTCGATATCACGCTCGGCCGCCTGGACCTCGGCCACCGCTTCGCTGAGCGAAGCACCCTTGGCGAGATCGAAGCTGATGGTCACGGCCGGAAATTGCTCATCGTGACTGATGACCAATGGCGCCGTCATGAACGTTGCCGTCGTGAAGGCGTTGAGCGGAACCTGCGTGTCATTGGCGCCCGCGACATAGAGCTTGTTGAGCGACTTCGGATCCGACTGATATTGCGGCGCGGCCTCCAGAATGACGCGATACTGATTGGCCTGGCCGTAGATCGTGGCAATCTGCCGCTGGCCGAAAGCGTCGTTCAGCGTATCGCTGACCGCTTGCATCGAGACGCCGAGACGCGACGCGGTTTCACGGTCGACATCGACGAAGATGCGACCGCCGCCCATCTCGACTTCCGAGGTGACGTCGATCAGCTTCGGGCTTTGTTGCAGCCGCTGCGCCAGCTTTCCGGCCCAGTCCACCACAGTCGCGGTATCCGTCGCCGTCAGCGTGTATTGATAGGGCGCGCGGCTGGCGCGTGTGCTGATCGAGATGTCGCGCACGCTCTGGAACGTGACGTGGATACCGGGCAAATCGGCCACTTCACCACGCATGCGGTCGATAATGTCAGCGGCAGAATCGCTACGCTGGCTCCTCGGCTTCAGCACCAGGCTGAGATTGCCGGTGTTGAGCGTCAGGTTGCTGGCGCTGGTGCCGATGACCGAAACGACGCCCGACACATCAGGATCCTTGCGCAGCCGATCGGCGACCGTTGCCTGCGTCTGCTTCATGGCTTCGAAGGAGGTGGTCGGCTCGGTCTCGATGACGGCGGTGATCAGGCCGGTATCCTGCGCCGGCAGGAAACCCTTGGGAATGACGATATAGAGTGCGACGGTCGCGGCTAGTGTCGCCACCGTGATGATCAGCATCAAGGCGCTACGATCCACCGCCCAGACAAGGCTGCGGCGGTAGCCTTCGATCAGCCGTTCCATGCCGCGATCGGCACCCGCCAGAATGCCAGTGCGGCGCTCTCTGGGCTTGCGCAGGATGCGGGCGCACATCATCGGCGTCAACGTCAGCGAAATCACCGCCGAGACCACGACAGCGATGGTCAGCGTCAAGGCGAATTCACGAAACATGCGCCCTACGATGCCGGTCATGAACAGCAGCGGGATGAAGACGGCAACCAGCGACACGGTCAGCGAAATGATGGTGAAGCCGATTTCGCCGGCGCCCTTCAGCGCCGCCTGCATCGGGGTCTCACCCTCCTCGATATGGCGGGCGATATTCTCGATCATCACGATGGCGTCGTCGACCACGAAGCCAGTGCCGATGGTGAGCGCCATCAGCGAGAGATTGTCGAGGCTGAAGCCGGCGAACCACATGACGCCGAAGGTGGCAATCAGCGACAGCGGCAGGGCGACACCGGCGATGAAGGTTGCCGTCACCGTGCGCAGGAACAGGAGAACGACGAGGATGACCAAGCCGATGCTGATGACAAGCGTCCATTGCACATCGTCGATGGAAGCGCGGATAGTCTCGGTGCGATCGTTGACGATGTCGATCGAAATGCCGGCCGGCAGCGCCTGCTTCAACCGCGGAATCTGCTTCAGCACGCCCTCGACCGTCTGGATGACGTTGGCGCCTGGCTGGCGCATCACGTCGAGGATGACCGCAGGCTTGCCCTGATACCAGGCGCCGACGCGGGTATTCTCCAAGCCCTCGACGACGGTGGCGACATCCTTCAGCTGCACGGGCGCATTGTTGCGATAGGCGACGATGATGGATCGGTAGACGGCGGGATCGACGATCTGATCGTTGGCGGCGAGCGTGAAGCTCTGATGCGTGCCGTCGAGCGCGCCCTTGGCGCCGGCAACGCTGGCATTGGTGATCGCCGTGCGCAGGTCTTCCAGCGCCAGCCCATAGGAGGCAAGGCGCGGCAGGTCGGCCTGGATGCGGATTGCGGGCTTGACGCCGCCCTGGATGTTGACGTCGCCAACGCCGGTGACTTCGCTCAGCCGCTGCGCCATCATCGTATCGGCGAAATCGCTGAGTTCGCGGATCGAATAGCTGTCGGAGCGCAGCGCAAGCGTCAGGATCGGCGTATCGGCCGGGTTTACTTTCGAATAGGTCGGTGGATAGGGCAACGTGCGCGGCAATGTCGAGCCGGCGGCATTGATCGCCGCCTGCACATCCTGCGCCGCCCCGTCGATATCGCGGCCGAGATCGAATTGCAGGGTGATCTGGCTGATGCCGAAGGCACTCGAGGAGGTCATCGATGCCAGCGACGGGATCTGGCCAAGCGGCCGCTCCAGCGGCGCGGTCACCAACGCCGCCATGGTATCGGGATCGGCTCCTGGAAGCTGCGTCGTCACCTGGATCGTCGGAAAATCGACCTGCGGCAGCGGCGCGACCGGCAGGAAAAGAAAGCCGAGAATACCGCCCAGCAGAACGGCTACCCCGAGAAGCGAGGTGGCGACCGGCCGGGAGATGAAGAGCGACGAGACGTTCATTGCTGCGGCGCTGGCGTGGCGGTTGAATTGGTCGAGGCGGCAGTGCCTCCATCGGCACTGGGAGCGGGATTGGCAGCATTGGCGCCATCGGCGTTATGTTTGCGATGACCGCCATTGCCACCGTCCTGGCCATCATGCTGGCGATGCGGCCGCTGCCCGTCACTGGCCGCATTTCCGTCGGTCTGGGTCGCTGCGCCGGCAACGGGCTGCCCATTGGCATCCGGTGCCGTTGCATCCGGCGCTGCCGGAGCGGGACTTGCGGAAATTTGCACTTTCGAACCATCCTGCAGGCGGGCAAAGCCGGTCGTCACCACCTTGTCGCCTGCGGCCGCACCACTGGTGATGACGGCCCGCACATCATCCTGCTGGCGCACCGTCACCGGCTTCATGGCAACCGTCTGATCCTGCTTGATGATGTAGACGAAAGTGCCGTTCGGTCCGCGCTGCACGGCAGCGGTCGGAATGACCGTGACGCCCTTCAGCGTTTCGACCAACAGGCGGGCATTGATGAAGGCACCCGGCCAGAGCGCCAGCTTGTCATTGGGGAAATTGGCCTTTAGCCTGACCGTACCGGTCGTCGGATCCACCTGATTGTCAACCACCGCCAGCGTGCCATTGTCGACCACCGTCTGGCCGTCGCTCGCCATCGCCTGCACGGAAAGCGCGCCGGCGGCATTTGCCGCGTTGACGCGGGCAAGCTGCTGCTGCGGGACGGAAAAGAGCACGGAGATCGGCCGGATCTGAGACAGCGTGACGATGCCCGTCGCGTCGGAGGAACTGACGAGATTACCGACATCGACATTGCGGATGCCGGTGCGTCCGTCGATCGGCGCCTTGATCGTCGTATAGTCGAGCGTCGCCTGGGCGCTTTCGATGGCCGCCTGATCGACCTGGACCTGCGCCGTGTACTGGGCGACCAGTGACAGCTGCGTATCCACCTGCTGCTGCGTGCCGGAGGCGGTCAGCACCATTTTCTGATAGCGATCCAGATCCCGCTTGGCACCGGCGAGCAAGGCTTCGTCTTGCGCCTTCTTGGCGACCGCCTGATCGCGCTGCGCCTTGTAGACGGCATCATCGATGCGGGCGATCACGTCACCCTTCTTGATGTCCTGGCCTTCGTCGAAATCGATTTCGACGATCTTGCCGTTGACTTGGGCGCGCACCGTGACCGTGTTCAGCGCCTTTACCGAGCCGACGCCGTCGATATAGACCGGCACATCGGTGGTCGTCGCGTCCGCCGCCAGCACCGGAACAGGCCCGCTGAATTGTGAGAGACCGCCGCGCCGCCCGCCACCGCCTTGGCGTTGACCACTCCGGCGTTCGCCCTGGGCCTGCTCACCGGGTGCCGCCGTGCCTTGAATGCCAAGCAGGCGCTCGGCATCGCCAAGCCAGCGATCCCGCGTCACATAGGCACCATAAGCCACGGTGCCAATCACAGCTACCGAAATCAGGACCCGAAATGTCCGAGCCATCAATACACCTTCCTTCAGGGCGCCCGGCTTTCAAACAATCCGCCGACGCAATATGAGCGCGACTTTAGCTTGCATCGCCCCACTTAGGAATTTGGTATAGCCATTAAATTTTGTCCATTTTCGCGTGGCTTAGCTTAACAAACTGTCACATTGAACAAAAACTAGGGTTGTGGTTGCAAAAAGACGGACGCCAGCGCACGTCCCCGCTGTCCTCTCGGAAATCCGGCCCGTGCCGGCCTAAAGCACACCCCAGCCGCGATAGCGCCCACGCCCGGTCATTTCGCGCACGCCGAGCTCGGCGACGAGGTTGAGCGCGCCGCGAGAGGTGACACCGGCATGGCGGGCGATCATCTTGGCGGAAACGATCGGCCGTGACAGCACGATCTCGATGACGCCGGGCAGGCTGCTGTTCGACCTGCGATCCTTCAGCCGTCGCTCCATCTGCAACTTGGCAAGCGACAGACGATCGAGCTCCTTCAGCCCCGCATCGGCCGAGAGTGTCATCGCCTCGAGAAACGCCATCAGACGCGTGGTGCGATCGGGCGCGCGACGGCGTTCATGGCGAACGGATTTCAGGCCGACATTCAGGCTGAGAAGATGCGAGGCGACCTTGCCACGGCTGCGCAGATAGGCGCTGACCAGCAGGCTGCCCAGCCAATGCTGCCGCCGCAGCGGCTCGATCCGCTCCCAAGCGTCGAAAAGCACGGCGGCACCCAGGGCCGGCGGCAGAAGGTCGGCCTGGCGGATAACGGCACGCCAGCTCTCCAGCCGCTCGCCTTCATCCCAGTCCTCATCATGGATCAGGCCCAGCGGATCGTCCACGCTCTCAGGCCGGGCATCCGGAATCTCTCCGTTCAGTACCTGATCGGAACGGGCGATCACCGCATCGATCTCGGCAAAATCCACGCCGAAATCATCTTCGTCCTCATCAACCTCTTCCGCCCCCAGGATTGCGGCGGGTGCTGGACGTGGCGTGGCAGTTTCCTCGACTTCGCCGATATCCCCGCGCAACGTCGCAAGACCGCTGGCCTCCAGTCCCCAGGACGGATCGGCGTTCCATAGCCGTCGCCGGGCGCGCAGCACGGCATGGGCAATGGTCAGCTCATGCGTCGGCGTGCGGGCATCCATACGCGCATCGTGCAGCACCAGATCCTCGACATGCACCAGCTCGCCGCCGACCCAGAGCGCGCCGACCGCATCGAAAAAATGCCCACGCTCCCGGAAACCATCGGCGACCACATGCCGCAAAACCCGCTCATCCAGCCGCGCCAGCATATCCTCCGCTTTGGTCATCGCGGGCAGAAGCGTCGTCAACGGCAAGGCGGAAAGATCATATCGCATTGGAATCACATGATTGCTTCGATCTTGCGGAACTTATCATCGCTCGAGGCATCGGGCCAGAAAACACCCTCTTTCAACTGTGGACAGGATTTCCTATTTTTTCGCTTGACCTTCCAGTGACAGGAAGGTTCATAAACCTATCCGACGCTCATTTCCGGGCACTGGAGTCTTCCATGGCATTGCATGACGAACATGATCACAGCCATCACGGCCATGATCACCACCACGGCGAACAACAGGGCGCGGTGATCCGCGATCCCGTCTGCGGCATGACCGTCGATCCCAGGGCCGGCAAGCCATCGCTCGACTATAACGGCCGCACGTTCTATTTCTGCTGCGACGGCTGCCGGAAGAAATTCGAGGCAGCACCGGAAGACTATCTGACCGCCAAGGATCCGATCTGCGGCATGAACGTGGATCGCGCCAGCGCGCGGTATTTCCTGAAACATGAGGGCGAGAAATTCTATTTCTGCTCCGCCGGCTGCAAGGCGAAGTTCGAGGCCGATCCCACCGCCTATCTCGACGGCAACAGGCCCACGCCGAAACCGGTGCCGAAGGGCACGCTCTATACCTGCCCGATGCATCCCGAGGTCGTCAGCGACCATCCGGGCGATTGCCCAAAATGCGGCATGGCGCTGGAGCCGATGGGCGTGCCCGCGGCCGATGAAGGCCAGAACCCGGAGCTGGTCGATTTCACCCGCCGGCTCTGGATCAGTGCTGCGCTATCGCTGCCGCTTCTGATCCTCAGCATGGGCCCGATGCTCGGCCTGCCGTTGCGCGACTGGATCGGCGAGCCCACCGCCACATGGATCGAGCTCGCCTTGGCGACGCCGGTCGTGCTCTGGGCCGCCCTGCCCTTCTTCCGCCGCGCCTGGAATTCAATCCTCAACCGCAGCCCCAACATGTGGACGCTGATCGGCCTCGGCGTCGGCACGGCCTATCTCTACAGCCTGGTGGCAACCTTGGCGCCCGGCCTGTTCCCGATGGGCTTTCACGGCCACGGCCAGGCCATACCCGTCTACTTCGAGGCGGCCTCGGTCATCGTCGCGCTGGTCTTTGTCGGCCAGGTGCTGGAACTGAAGGCACGCGAGCGCACCGGCTCGGCCATTCGTGCCCTGCTCGACCTCGCCCCCAAAACCGCGCGGCGCATCGGTGCCGATGGCAGCGAGACCGATATGCCCGTCGATCAGATCCAGGCCGGCGACCGGTTGCGCGTGCGCCCCGGCGAGCGCGTACCGGTGGACGGCTCCGTCGTTGACGGCCAATCAACCATTGATGAATCGATGATATCAGGCGAGCCGCTGCCGGTTGAAAAGACCAAGGGCGACGCGCTGACGGGCGGCACGATCAACAGGAACGGCACGCTGATCATGCTGGCCGAGAAGGTCGGAGCGGACACGACGCTGTCGCGCATCGTCGAACTCGTCGCCAAGGCGCAGCGCTCGCGCGCGCCGATCCAGACGATGGTCGACGGCGTTGCGGCCATCTTCGTGCCCGCCGTCGTTGCCACCGCCATCGTCACCTTCATCATATGGGCGATGATCGGGCCGGAACCGCAGTTGGCGCATGCATTGCTGGCCGCCGTCGCCGTGCTGATCATCGCCTGCCCCTGCGCGCTTGGGCTCGCAACGCCAATGTCGATCATGATCGCCACCGGACGGGGGGCGCAGGAGGGCGTGCTGGTGCGCGACGCCGTGGCGCTGGAGCGTTTCGCCAAGGTCGACACGCTGATCGTCGACAAGACGGGTACACTGACGGAAGGCAGACCCAACCTCACGGACGTCGTCACTACCCACGGCACGGACGAAGCCCGGCTGCTGTCGCTCGCCGCCAGCCTGGAGCGCGGCTCCGAGCATCCGCTGGCCGAAGCCATCGTCGTCGGGGCAGAGGAGCGTGGCGCGACCTTTGTCGACATAACGGGCTTTGCCGCAAAAACCGGCAAGGGCGTTGAAGGCCGCACCGGCGATACCGCGATTGCGCTCGGCAACGCCGCGATGATGGCCGATCTCGGTGTTGCGACCGACATGCTACAGGCCGAAACGGAACGCCTGCGCGGCGAAGGCAAGACGGTGATGTTCGTCGCCGTCGATGGTCAATTGGCGGGCCTCGTCGCCGTCGCCGACCGCATCAAGCCGACGACTGCGGCTGCCATCAAGGCGCTGCACGACAGCGGGTTGAAGATCATCATGGCAACCGGCGACAATGCCGAGACCGCCAAGGCCGTTGCAGCAACTCTCGGCATCGACGATATCAGGGCCGACCTGTTGCCGGAAGGCAAGAAGGCGCTGATCGACGAGCTCCGCGCCAAGCGCCGCATCGTCGCCATGGCCGGTGACGGCATCAACGACGCGCCGGCACTCGCCGCCGCCGATGTCGGCATTGCCATGGGCACGGGTGCCGATGTCGCCATGGAAAGTGCCGGGATCACGCTGGTGAAGGGCGATCTCAACGGCATCGTCCGGGCACGGCATCTGTCCGAAGCAACGATCCGCAACATCAAGCAGAACCTCGCCTTCGCCTTCGGCTATAATGCGCTTGGCGTGCCGCTTGCCGCTGGCGTGCTCTATCCGGTCTTCGGCCTGCTGCTGTCGCCGATGATTGCGGCTGCGGCCATGAGCCTGTCCTCGGTCTCGGTCATCGCCAATGCGCTCAGGCTGCGGCTGGCAAAATAGGAGAGTTCAGATGAATATCGGCGAAGCATCCGGCCGCTCCGGCTTGCCGGCCAAGACCATCCGCTATTACGAGGATATCGGCCTGATTCGCCCCGACCGCGGCGGCAACGGCTACCGCGACTATGGCGCCGACGACGTGCACAAGCTGCGCTTCCTGCACCGCTCCCGCGGCCTCGGCTTCTCCGTCGACGAGTGCCGGCAATTGCTGGCCCTCTACGAAGACAAGAGCCGCGCCAGCGCCGACGTCAAGGACATCGCCTCGTCAAAACTCACCGAAATCGACCGCAAGATCCGCGAACTGACCGAACTGCGCCGTACACTGGAACATCTGGTACATGCCTGCCATGGCAATGCGCGGCCGGATTGCCCGATTTTGGAGGAGTTGTCGGAGCACACATAATGCGCTGAGTCACCCGCCCTCGTGGTTCGAGGCTCCGGCCCCCCTTCGACAAGCTCAGGAAGCCTACACACCTCACCATGAGGGCCAATCTGCTCGGCAAACGACACATTCTCTCCACCTCATCCTGAGGTGCTCAGACGGTGAAGCGATAGCGGAAACGACTGAGCCTCGAAGGACGAGGTGGCCCGTGCCTCACCCAACCCTCTCCACCGCAATCGCCGTCGCCTCGCCGCCGCCGATGCAGAGCGCCGCGACGCCGCGTGTCGCCCCTTGCCGCTCCAGGGCATGCAGCAGCGTCACGATCAGCCGTGCGCCCGTGGCCCCGATCGGGTGACCGAGTGCGCAGGCGCCGCCGTTGATGTTGAGACGGTCACGGGCGATGCCGAGGTCCTTGGCGGCGGCCATGGCGACGACGGCGAAGGCCTCGTTGATCTCGAAGAGATCGACATCGCCGACCTTCCAGCCGGTCTTTTCCAGCACCTTGCGGATCGCCGGGATCGGCGCGGTCGTGTACCAGGCGGGTTCCTGGGAATGGGTGGCGTGCGCCTTGATCTCGGCGAGGATCGGCAAACCTTCGCGCTCGGCGATCGAGCGCCGGGTCAGGATCAGGGCGGCCGCGCCATCGGCATTGGCCGATGCGCTGGCGGCGGTGATCGTGCCATCCTTGCGGAACGCCGGCTTCAGCGTCGGGATCTTTTCCGGCGAGACTTTTTGCGGATGCTCGTCCTTGCCGATCGTCACCGGGCCACCCTTGGCCGCGACGGAAATCGGGGTGATCTCGGCCTCGAAAGCCCCGGTCTCGATCGCCTTGCGGGCACGCGTCAGCGTCTCCACGGCATAGGCATCCTGATCGTCGCGGCTGAACTGATAGGCTTCGACCGCCAGTTCGCCGAAATCACCCATCGAGCGGCCCTTCTCATAGGCATCTTCCAGCCCGTCGAGCATCATGTGGTCGAAGATGCGGTCGTGGCCCATGCGGTAGCCGCCACGCGCCTTGGCAAGCAGATAGGGGGCATTCGACATCGATTCCATGCCGCCGGAGACCACGATAGAGGCGGAACCGGCCAGGATCAGGTCATGCGCCAGCATGGTCGCCTTCATGCCCGAACCGCAGACCTTGTTGATCGTCGTCGCGCCCACCGCATCCGGCAATCCCGCACCGCGCGCCGCCTGCCGCGCCGGCGCCTGCCCCTGTCCTGCCGGGAGCACGCAACCGAACAGCACCTCATCCACCTTCTCCGCCGATAATCCGGCCCGCTCCAGCGCGGCGCGGATGACATGGGCGCCAAGCTCCGGCGCCTGCAAGGATGACAGCTCCCCCTGGAAGCGGCCGAGCGGCGTGCGCGTGGCGGAAACGATGACGACGGGATCGATTGCGGACATGATGGCTCCTCCCAGCCTGCAATTTCTGAATCGACGCTATTGCTAGCACGTTAGATGATGTTCGTCATATAAATATCTCGGAAATATCCTTTCGGAAAGACGGTTGCGTCGCTACAGCAATGCCGATTGTCCTCGTCATCGACATGCCCTATGGATATCCTGCTCTCAAAAAATGGATATCCCATGCCTCT
Organism: Rhizobium lusitanum; assembly: GCF_014189535.1. Taxonomy (NCBI): domain Bacteria; kingdom Pseudomonadati; phylum Pseudomonadota; class Alphaproteobacteria; order Hyphomicrobiales; family Rhizobiaceae; genus Martinezella; species Martinezella lusitana. Next base: position 2,223,925 of record NZ_CP050308.1, read on the forward strand.
CTATATCAAGGACGACGCCATCGATCGGCTGGCGCGGCGCTATCAGGCGCTGACGAAAAGCTCGACCAAAACCGAAGCCGTGCGACTGGCATTGCAGAAGGCACTGGATGAGGAACTGACCAAGCCGGCGCTTGCCGACATCGCCGTCGCCTTTTGCCGCAATCTCAAGCAGAAGGCCGCCGCCAAAGCCGCCGATGGCAGCACGGCGGGAGACGCCTGATGCTCATCGACGCCTCGGTATTGACCGCGATGATGACCGATGAGGAAGAGGCCCGCCGCCTCGCCGTCCGCATGCAGATGGCGACCGCGCGCATGACCTCGCCAATGGCGGCGGCTCAGGCGGCAATCGATATCGCTGCCCGCCTCGGCCTGACGGCAACCGAGGCCGGCGACGCGGTGCGGACCTTTCTGCAACTGATGAACATCCAGCTTCTGGCCATTCCTCCTCGCGCCGCCTTTCTGGCGGTAGAGGCATATGACCATTTCGGCGAGGGCCGCCATCCGGCGGCGCTCAGCCTTGGCGATTGCATGACCTATGCCTGCGCACGCTACTATCGCCAGCCATTATTGTCGAAGGGCGAGCAATTCAACCGGACCGACATCGAAGTGGCCTAAGCCACCCGATGCCACATTGCCGTCAAGGGCAAAGCGAGGCAGAGCCTGCGGCAAACGAGTTCGAGCGCGCGCCCACCGAATTCGGCGCCGCGGCGCATTGCAGCCGGGAGATGGAATCGCCGGCGCGGATCGGGCCGGTCACCGAGGGGTCGGTATTGATCGTGCCGTCGGGCAAGATCGCGTCCTTCGAGTGATCGACATTGCCGACATCGGCCTGAGCCGCATCGACCTTTAGTCTCTTGGGATGGTGCTTTTGCACGGATTCCGCCCAAGCGGCGCTGGACACGCCGATGACGAGAGCCGAGATGGCGAGAGTTTTGAGCAGCATGAGACTGCCTCCTTTGGGAGTTGAAGTCCCATCTATATGGGACCCGGCGAGCCGATTTACAGCCGCCGCCGACCCAAATATCGCATGAGTTCGAGGGACCCGGTCACGCCTTGATCTTGTGCCGCGATACCTCCGCGCCGGCATCGTGCCGTAGGCTGAGGAAGCGCAGCGACGAGACGATGCCGATCACCGCGATAACCAGGAAAGCCCAGCGAAAATCGACGAGGGAGAGCGCCTCGCCACCATGAATGGTGCGCGAGAGATTGAGTACGGCTGCGGCAACGGCGACGCCGAGCAGCAACGAGACCTGCTGCAGCATGCTCGACAGGGTCGAGGCGGAACTGCGCTGCGACGCGTGGATATCGGCAAAACCCAGCGTGTTCAGCGCCGTGAAGTTCATTGAGCGCGACAGGCCGGCGGCAAGCAGGAGACAGTAGATCAACCAGTTGGAGGTCGACGGCGACAGCAGCGCGAAGCAGCCGATGCTGACGGACGAGATCAGGCCATTGATGACAAGCACGTTGCGGAAGCCGAAGGTTTTCAGCGTCCGCGTGGTGATCACCTTCATGCCGAGATTGCCGGCGAAATAGAAGAGCAGATAGGTGCCGGCGTCGATCGCGGTCAGGCCGAAACCCACCTGGAAAAGCAGCGGCAATAGAAAGGGCGTGGCGTTGATCGCCAGACGGCTTGCCGTGCCGGCCGAAAGCGTCGACATGGCGAAGGTCTGGACCTTGAAAGCGGAGAGATCGAGCAGCGGCGCGTCAACCCGCATGAAATGCCGGGTGGCGATGACGGAAAACACCGCGCCGGCGGCAATCAGCCCGACGCTGACCGCCAGGCCCGTCGTCCCCTGTACGACGAATTCGAGGCCGGCGAGCATGAAGGTCAGTCCCGCCGCCGACTGGAAGAAGCCGACGAGGTCGAGCCTTGCGACCTTCTCCTCGCGCTGATCCGGCACGAAGCGCAGCACAAGGCCGAGCCCGATAATGCCGATCGGGATGTTGATCAGAAAATTCCAGTGCCAGCTCAGATAGGTGGTGATGAAGCTGCCAAGGATAGGACCGATGACGGGCGCCGTCAGCGCCGGCCAGGTGATCATCGACATGGCATGCACGAGATCGGACTTGCGGGCGTTGCGCAGCACGATGATGCGGCCGACCGGCGTCATCAGCGCGCTGCCGATCCCCTGCACGGCGCGCGCGATCACGAATTCCGTGAGATTGCCGGACAGGCCGCAGAACAGCGAGGCAACGGTGAAGAGGGTGATCGACGCCAGAAACACCCGCCGGGCGCCATAACGATCCCCCGCCCAGCCCGCCAGCGGCACGAAGGCCGCCATGGTGAGCAGATAGACCGTGATGCCGATGCTCATCGACACTGGCTCGATGCCGAATGTGCTGGCCATCTGCGGCAGCGACGTCGTGACGATCGTGCCGTCCAATATCTGCATGAAGAAGGCGACGGCAACGACGAAAGCGACGATGCGGGATTGCCGGCCGAAACTTTCCTCGGAAGGCTGCTCTGTGGTCTGAACGACGGTCATGGCATGGAATTTCGGAGATGGTGTTATGGATAGCCGGGCATGCCCGACAGCAATCATATGATCAATGCATACGCCCGTTGCCGCCGGTTGCAAAGCCGCAATCGAACCCCGGAGGTATTAAAAATATGCCCGATCCCATAAGAAAGGCGGTCGGGAGCGATGACCTCAGTCGTCGGAATAACGCTGCTCGCGCCAGGGATCGCCGAACATGTGATAGCCGTTTTCCTCCCAGAAACCGGCCTTGTCGGTGGCGATCAGCTCGATGCGGGTCAGCCACTTGGCACTCTTCCAGAAATAGAGATGCGGCACGACGAGGCGCATCGGCCCGCCATGCTCGCGTGTCAGAGGCTGGCCTTCCCAGGCGGTGGCGAGGATCGCATCTTCAGCGGCAAAATCGGCAAGCGGAAGATTGGTCGTATAGCCGTCATAGCTGGTCAGCATGACATAATGCGCCTCGGCCTTCGGCATGGCGAGGTCGAGCAGGTCGCGAGTAGAAACGCCCTCCCAGCGGTTATCGTAACGCGACCATGTCGTGACGCAGTGGATATCGCTGACCTTGCTGCTCTGTTCGATCGCCTGGAAGGCCGTCCAATCAAGGCTAAGCGGCGTTTCCACCAGCCCGCGCACATCAAGCCGCCAGCTCGACAGCGACACCTGCGGCTGCTGACCGAGATCAAGCACCGGCCAGTTCTTGACCAGATGCTGCCCCGGCGGCAAACGCTCCGTTTCCGGCCGGCTGATCCGCCCGGTCAAAAACTTGCCCTCGGCCGCCCAACGGCGCTTGGAGGTGGTGAGCTTGCTATCGGTGGGGATCTGATCGTCGCTCATCGGGGCATCCCTTTTGCTGAGAAGCAATAGGATAACGGAGACCGATGGGTGTCAAGCGGACGGCTGGTGCTTGGATGCGAACTAGACCTCGTGAAGCTCGATCACAAATAACTGCGCCATTCCTGAAATCGAGTGCTGCGTTCCCGCGGCTTCCTCGACAAGCAAACAATCGCCCGCCAAAAGCGTCCGATCACCAATATCGAGATGCCCGCGATGGCAGAGAACCAGCGCCGTCTCGCTGCCAAGCGCGAGTTCATCACTCCCATCAACACGGACGCGCCGCACCGAATGCGACAATCGCCCCCGCCGCGTCATCACATTCAGATCCGTGATCGCACCATCCACCAGCGTTGCCGATGTCGGCGCATCCGCCGCGAAGGGCAGCGGGGTACTTTCCTGCGTCAAGAGTACGGGCTCGCGCCCTTCGATGAAGAGCGTCATGCCCGCGCCTTCGAGGATCGATAGCGTGCGATCAATGCTGGAGAAGACCGAGAACGGCCCATCCGTGGCGACCGTCGCCATGCTGACGCGCCAGTCGAAATCGGCAAGCCCCGCGCCTTCGGGCGAGACGGCGATCTCCACCGTCTCCCCGCCGCCGTTTTTCCAGGGCATGCGCTTGTAGCTGTCGTGGCGGAGGATTGAGAACTTCTGAGCTGCCATGTGTTCGAGTCCAATCATTGCAATTTGGGCAAGAGTAAACTAAGTTTAGTGGACTAAGTCCGCTTGGAGGTGACCATGGAAACCGTCAATATACACGAGGCAAAGACGCATTTGTCGCGGCTGATCGAGAAGGCCGCCAAGGGCGAGGCGTTCATTATTGCCAAGGCGGGCAAACCGATGGTCAAGGTCGTGCCGATCGAAGAGGCCGAAACGCCAAAGAAACGGCGCATCGGCTTCATGAAAGGCGAGATCGTGGTTCCCGCAAATTTCGACACCATGATGGCTGATGAAATCGAGGAGATGTTCTACGGCAAGCCAAACGACGTTACCGACAAATGAGATTTCTCCTCGATACGCATATCCTCATCTGGGCGGCGGGGGATATCGCGCTTCTCTCGCAGGAAGTGAGAGCGCTCATCGACGACGACGAAAACGAGCTCCTCTTCAGCCCGGCGAGTATTTGGGAAGTCGCGATTAAGCACGGTTCCGGACGAAGCGACTTTCACGTCGACCCATTTCGGTTGCGCCATAAACTAATGGAAAACGGCTATGCAGAACTGCCGATCACCAGCGAGCATACAATCGCAATTGCCGGGCTTCCGCTTCTTCACAAGGATCCCTTCGATCGCATTCTGATCGCTCAGGCCATTGTCGAAGGTATTCCATTGATCACCGTCGACGAAACCGTTTTACGGTACCCCGGCCTCAATCGAAAATATTGAGGCCGGGAGACGTCTCATCAGTTCCCCAGGATGCCCGGCAGCCGGAGGCCCTTGTCCTTGGCGCAATCAAGCGCGATGTCGTAGCCCGCATCGGCGTGGCGCATGACGCCTGTCGCCGGGTCGTTCCAGA